>NZ_BAAGVG010000009.1:0-178665 GCF_054780995.1 Bordetella tumbae | reverse complement strand
AATCATCATCGCGGGAATTTACTGCGTCACCACTTCGGCCCCACCCCCTCAACCCGCCTCGTCTGAAACCGTGGTTTCGTCTGAATTCGTGTTCAAGCAGCGAAGGAGCGAGACTATAGCACATGACATTTGCGTGACGCAAATCAGACGAAATAACTCGCCCAATCGGGCTGGGAGGCGGAAGATTTCAGGCGTTCCTTATATAAGCAGCCTGGTGATACCCCCCCAAAAACCTTCAGGCAAAGCTCTCTCTGTGTGCGCCCTATATATATGTGTATAGATATACACGACGGCGCAACGTAGAGATGGCCGCGGCCCCGCCCCGTTGGATTACCTTCTTTGAATCACTATATAGGTAGAGCAAAGATGCGACGCCAGGACCACATCGATATTTTGAGCCTGGCGCGCCCTCCCCCATCAAGTCCATAGCCAGAACGCCCGGCGGTTTTCCTCCAGCCGGCGTGTAGCTTCGGTTTCGTACAGCAGAGATTCCGGAACGCCTATGTCTCGCAGCATGTCAGCGTCCAGTTCGCTCAGGGCGACAACGGTTTGTTTTCTGGCACGGTGGGCCAGAACGGCTTGCCACCATCCTGACCAACGCCCTACGGCGTGCGCCATGGGCGAGGCAGCAATGGGGCGAATCGCTATTAATTGGCGCGTTGCGGTGTTTGCGCAGTCGGCAGCGATGAGTGTTCCCGGCGATTCCATGTGTGTCTCCCAAGTAGATATTCCACATTGGTTAGCGTAAAAGCACAATGGCTCGCTGTGAATCGCATTGTTCTACCCATATTGGTCGGTTATGCTTACCAGCATGAGCCGACTGCCCTTGAATACCCTGCCCGCTTTTCGTGCTGTGGCCGAATTGCAGAATCTGCGTGCCGCCGCTGAGCGGCTGCACCTGAGCCACAGCGCGGTCAGCCAACAGATTCGAGTGCTGGAGGAACAACTGGGATTTACGCTGTTTGATCGCCAAGGGCGGCGCGTGGTCCTGAACTGTGCGGGCCGGGCGCTGCTATGCAGTGTGCAGAGCGCCTTGGCGCAGTTGGATGACGGGGTGATGGCAGCGGCGTCTTTTGCTCAGGGTGCGGACCAGCATCTGCGCGTATCGGTATTGCCGTCTTTTGCGCAGCGATGGCTATTGCCCCGAATGGCTCGCTGGCGCGAGCGCCATCCCAATTTGACGCTGGAAATCGAAACGTCCCAGCAGTTGGCCGACCTGCAGCGCGAGGGCTTTCACGCGGCACTGCGCTCAGGGCGGGGTCCGTGGCCAGGAGTGATGTCGGAGCCGCTTTTCGATATCCCAATGCCGCTCATTGTGTTGGCAGCCCCGGCTACCGTAGATCAATTAGCCGATCTGCACCCGGAAACGCTGGCGCGTCAACCACTGCTGGGCGACAAAGAACTGTGGCGGCAATGGTTCGCCGCGGCAGGATTGACCACAAATGTCACGCCGGTGGCATCGTTCAATGATGTCGGCATGATGCTGGAGGCTGTAGAACAGGGATTTGGGCTGGCATTGGGCCGCGAGCTGCTGGCTGTCGATGCCTTGCGGGCGGGCAGGTTGGTGAAAGTATCTCCGGTAAGTATAGATTTCGAGCCTGCGGAGAGTTATCACCTGGTGTATCCCCCCGGACTGAGGGATTGGCCGCCATTGTCGGCTTTACGGCAATGGATGCGTGATGAACTGGAGCGATCACGCGAAATGCTGATCGCGGGCCACACGGAAAATGCGACAAACCTCACCGAGGCGCCCCGATCACCCCCGGCACCCTGATCGGATTCACGGGTGTAATTCTGGACCATCTGGTGCATCCAAACAGGTTTTGTTGCACCACACACCCGATACGCTTGCTATGCTGCATCGTTATTACTGGATGCGCGAGGTTCGCCCATCATGATGCAGTTCCCGCGCGGCTCACGCGCCTGCTGGATCCGCCTGCTGGCGGCAATGACGATATGGCTCTGGCTGGGGGTCGCCGGACTGGCGGCTGCACAACCCGAGGGGCCGCCGAGTGCGGCCGACGCGGAATCTGCGCTGTCCGACGCCCGCAAGCAGATCGACCAGATCCGGGAACGGTTGGAAGACGGCGGCGAAGACGCGCAACTCGTGCGCTGGCGTAATGATGTGCTGGATATCCAGTCGCGCGCCAACACCTTGGCCGAAGCCCTGGCTCCGCAATTGGCCGCGGTGACTGCCAGGCTGTCAGAGCTGGGGCAGCCGCCCGATGGAACGCGCGAAGCGCCAGACGTCGCGGCGCAGCGCACACAGCTGCAACAAGACAACCGGAAGCTGGATTCACAAACCAAGCTGGCGCGTTTGCTCGCGGTAGAGGCGGCGCAAACCGCCGAGCAGATATCTACGTTGCGGCGCACGCAGTTTCAAGCCAGGCTGGGAGAGCGCCGCGACTCGATTGTGGGGGATACGTTCTGGAAGGAGCTGCGCAGTGATCTGCCCCGCGACTGGCGACGCCTCACTGAGCTGGCTCAAGAACTACGGGAGGCTGTCACCAGCACTCAGGGCGCTATCTGGCTCATGCTGGCAGTGGCCATTGGCATCACGCTGCTTTTGCGCATGGCCTTTAGCCGCTTGGTGTTGCGGCTGACCGCCACACGCGTCCCGCCCGGCCGATTGCGCCGATCGTTCCTGGCCATCTGCATTGTGATCCTGGCCTCGGCAACCCCGGGCATCATCGCCGCCTTGCTCTATACCGGGGTGACCTGGAATTCCGGACTGTCCGACGATACGCGCGATTTATTGAGCAGCCTGGTGGCAGTCGTATGTTTTGGCGGCTGTGTAGCCGGGCTGGGTCATGCTTTGCTTTCGCCTGAAAGGTCCAGTTGGCGCTTGCCGTCGATTCATGACGACGTGGCGCAAGGCTTGCGCCATTTGCCTACGCTGCTGGGCATATTGGTCGTACTGATCTGGCTGTGTGATGAACTGCCGATCCTGCTGAACGCCAGCCTGACCACGACCATTCTGGTGACGTCGATAGCCGCTCTGGCCCTGACCATCACGCTGGCATGGGGACTGCGGCGCAGCACCCGATTGCGCAAGCAGCTTGAACATGGAGCCGAGGATCAGCCCTTGCCGCCTCGCCCGTTCTGGCTCTCGATATTCATAGGTGTCACGTGGGCGATTTTGGCATGCAGCGTCGTGAGTCTGCTGTCAGGATATGTGGCGTTCGGCAGTTTTGTCGTCAAGCAGGCGTTGTGGACGCTGGCAATTCTGTGTTTTGCGTATTTGCTGTCGATACTGCTCACCGATGGCTTCAGCACGCTGTTGGCGCCCGCGCCGGGCAGCGAAGATGACGCGCGCAAACGATTGTACGGCCAAGCGGCCGTGCTATTGGCCGGGATTGGACGGGTAACGATCGGTTTGCTGGCGGCCACGCTGCTATTGGCGCCTTTTGGCGAAGGCCCATCGGATCTGCTGCACCGGATGAATCAACTGCTCACCGGGCTGCAAATCGGCGAGGTGCACTTGCGTCCCGGTGCGTTGATGCAGGGTTTGCTTGTGCTGGCGTTTTGTCTGGTGGGTGTGCGCCTGCTCAAGCGTTGGCTGGCGAATCGCTATTTGCCCACGACAGAGCTGGACCCGGGCATGCAGTTATCAGCCGCGACCTTGTTTGGATATGCGGGTGTGGTGCTGGCGGTTGCGCTATCGTTATCTGCCTTAGGCATCGGCCTGGAACGTGTCGCGTGGATTGCCAGTGCGCTGTCGGTGGGGATCGGTTTCGGGTTGCAGGCGGTGGTGCAGAATTTTGTATCGGGCCTCATTCTGCTGGCTGAACGTCCGGTCAAGGTTGGAGACTGGGTATCGCTCGGCGGGGTCGAGGGCGATATCCTGCGCATCAATGTGCGTGCGACGGAAATACAAATGACCGATCGATCCACGGTGATCGTGCCGAATTCGGAGTTCGTGACGAAAACCGTGCGCAATGTGACGCACGATAATCCGCTGGGCTTGGTACAAGTCAAACTGCCCATGCCGCTGGATGCGGATGCGCAACGTGTACGCGAAGTCATGTTGGAGGCATTCGCCGAGAACGAAGGGGTACTGGACACCCCCGCCCCCAACGTCTATCTGGAAGGTATCGAGAACGGCCATTTGCTGTTCAACGCGCGGGGGTATGTCAGCACGCCACGCAACGCGTATAGCGTACGCAGTGCGCTGTTATATGACGTGCTGCAACGTCTGGCGAATGCGAAACTGCCTCTGTCTACGCCGTCGACGATGATGCTGACGCCTGTGCCGGAACCTGCGACAGGATCAGAGCCGGCCGCAGCGTCTGCAGCGGTGCAAAGCAACGAGGACCCTGAACCACCTAAACCTGCATCATCCGGTGAGTCGAAGACAAATTCGTGAGCAAGACGTGGCACGAGTCCGTGCCACGTCTTGCTTTATTTCAACAGCGCTTGAGTCACGGGGATCAACAATCCGAACCCCGCAATCATCAATAGTACGAAGACTAGACGCTTGACCGTTTTCACCGAATCTGCGGACGCATAACGTCGCACGAGCCAGGTCAAGATGACGACAATAGGCAAGGCCTCCAGGCCTAGCCATAGAGACGACACGCTCAGGCTGCCGCTGGCAGTCACCAAGGACAGGCGCACCACGGCGTTGGCGGCAAACAAAACCAGCAGACTGTTCCGTATGACGGATAACGGCAAGGGCTGTCGATAGAGGTGATACACCATAGGCGGCCCGGCACTGGAAAACAGGCCGCCCAATACGCCGGCCACCAGTCCATACGAAATGAAGGAAGCCCGCGAGGAGATTTGATCCAATGGCCGGCTGCGCGCTATCAACAAGATGGCACAGGCCAGAATAGTCAAGCCCAACAGGCCGCGCAGCAACAATACTGCGCTGCCGCTGATCCATTCCAGCGCAAAGACGCCGAAGGCCACCCCGACCAGACTGGCAATCAATGGCGTGCGAATCAAAGACCAGTCCAAATTTGCACGCGTGCCGCTCAGCGCCGCCACGGCGTTGACCAGCGTCAGCATGTTTACCACGTTGGACATTTCGGGCAATGGCGCCAGAGACAACAGCCCAGTCATGCCGAGCAAGACCAAACCGAATGCAAAACCTGTCATGGTCTGGGCATAGGTGGCTAACGCTACGCAGCCCAGGAACAATAAATGATCAACCGGCGTCATGTATTGATGAGTATGACTGCCATGGCGATGCGCCGCCATGACATATCGTTATCGTTTGCTCCGCACGCGGCTCGCATAAACGTTTAAGGACAAGCCACCCAACACCAGGGCGGCAGCGATGATTTTCCAGGCGGGTAGTGCTTCGTTGAGCAGCACTGCCGAGGACAGAATACCGAAGACGGGCACCAGCAATGCCAACGGCGTAACGGTAACAGCAGGATGACGAGCCAACAGCCACCCCCAGGCTCCGAATCCGAACACCGTATTGCCTACGCCCTGCCACAGCGCGGCCAGCCATCCCCACCCGCTGGCATGCGTCAAGGCGTCGATCATATTGGCGGGCCCATCCACCAGCAGGCTGATGATCAGCAAAGGGATGATGGCAAAGAGCGAACTCCAGGCGGTAAAGGCCACCATGTTGACTCTGCCCGCACCGCGCATGACCATGTTGGTACACGCCCAGCAGAATGCGGCGGCCAATACCAGGCCCAAGCCAAGCAACGTGACGGCCGCAGCCGGGTCGGTTGCGCTGCGCCACGCGACGACGGCATAGCCGCTCGTTGCCAACACGAGCGCCGCGATCTGTAATGGCCGTGCGCGTTCCCCTGTCATGATCATCGACATGATGATGGTGAAGAACACTTGCGCTTGCACGACCAGTGACGCCAGGCCTGGCGAGATGTCCTGGCGCATCGCCCAATAAACCAGGCCAAACTGCCCCACGCCCAACAACAGGCCAGCGCGCACCAGCATGTTCCATGGCACTGCCGGGCGGCGGAACACGAATATCCAAGGCAGCGCCGACAGCAAAAATCGCAATGCTGCAAAAAGGAATGCAGGAAACTCCGCCAACCCCCATTTGATGACCACGAAGTTCGTCCCCCAAATGAAGACGACAGACAACGCCAACAACAAATGTGAAAGTGGCATGAGCGATGCGGCCAATACCGGGCCGAAATGTCAGGGCAAAGGCGGCATCATACGCCTGTATGCCGACACGCCGTCAACGCACCACGAGACTGACAAGCTGCTGAATGCAAACTCAGCCTGGCACAGGGTGTTCGGCTAATTCGCCGACGACGGTGGTCCATGAACGTACTCGCCATTGTTTGACCAGGCCGGCTTTTACATACGGGTCTGCTTTTGCAAAAGCCTCGACCACCGCGGGGGAATCGGTCTTGAATAACAACACTGCCTGATCGGCAGGATCGGCCAAAGCCCCGGCCACTACCAACTCGCCGCGGGCTACGGCTGCGCGCGCCAATGCCAGGTGCTCGTCGCGAAATGCGCCTCGCCGCTCCAGATAATCGGGGACCAGGTCGTAAAACATCAGATAATGCATGGCACGCTCCTGCGCTAAAGTCACTAGGTAGTTTGATCATACCTGCCGTGAGTTTTGTTCGTCTTGGTTATCTGTTGTTCATTACGTTCAAGGAAGAAATCCCAATGATCCAGGAAATTGCCAGCATTCTCGTTACCGCCGGGCACGAGGCCCAGTTCGAAGCCGGCGTGGCGCAAGCCAAGCCTCTGTTTCTGCGCGCCAAGGGCTGCCATGGCGTGGCATTGCATCGATCGATAGAAAATCCTCAGCAATACACTTTGGTTGTGGACTGGGAAACGGTTGAAAATCACATGGTCGATTTTCGGGAGTCCGACGATTTTCAGGAATGGCGCAAGCTGGTCGGCCCGCATTTCGCGCAACCGCCGCAAGTGCATCACGAGGCCAAGGTTCTGTAAGCGTCTCCCGACGCACCGGAGGTTCGGTCAAGTCTTGATCGAACGTTGTCAGGTATCTGATAGGGACGCGGTAGCTTGCTTGACGCCAGCAGCCTCCGCGTTGGCCAGTTGCACAGCAAGTGCAATAGCATCAGCCAGGAAGGGCGAATGATCGTCTTTCCGATAGCTGAGAATAACGGGGGACACGAAAGTGTCTGCGTCGATAGGCACATGCGCGATGTCCGCGCGATGCAAACGATGTACCGACGCAGGCACGACCGTCACACCCAGGCCTGCCGCCACCAGGCCGATCGCGGTCTGCAATTCGTTGGCTTCCTGGACGACACGCGGAGTGTGCCCGGCCGCTCGGAACAAACCCAGCACGTGATCGGCATAATTGGGACGCGGACGCGCCGGATAGAGCACAAATGGTTGCGCGGCAAGCTCTGCAATACCTAGACGCCGGCGCCGTGCCAAGGGATGCCGCAATGGCAGCGCCGCCACTAATGGCTCGGCCATCAACACACGGCGCTCGATCGCCGGATCATCAAGCAGGATACGGCCGATCCCCACATCGATGCGTCCCGCCTTGAGCGCCTCGAGTTGCGGCAAGGTCGTCATCTCGGCCAGGCCGACCTCAATACGCGGATCGGCCTCGCGCAAACGCCGGATCAGCTCGGGCACGAAGCCATACAGGGTGGAGGGCACGAAGCCGATGCCGAACCACCCGCGCTCATGCCGTCCCAGGCGCCGGGTGCCCTGCACAATTTCGTCAAGACGCGCCGTCAACTGCAGCGACTGCTCCAGCAAAAACCGGCCAGCCTCGGTCAATTTCAGCGCGCGCGAACCGCGCTCTATCAACGTGACACCGAGTTCGTCTTCGAGTTGGCGAATCTGCCGGCTGAGCGGCGGCTGGGCGATGTGCAATCGGGCGGCCGCTCGTGTGAAACTGCCTTCCTGCGCGACTGCCTGAAAATAGCGTAGGTGCCGAAGTTCCATAAAAACGCATACCTATCAGGTATAGAAAGCAACCAATATAGTCTTGGACCCGTGAAAAATCGAGGGGCATACTTCGGCCATGCCGAAAAGCACTTGTTTCAGGTATGGCAATCATGACGGTGAACGCTATGACGATACTCACCGCGCCGCCTGAACTGCTCTGTAACACCAAGGAGACATTGGATAATGCATCGCCGATTTTTGAAGCCGCTGGCCGCGTTCTGCGCGGCGGGCGCGTTGTTGGGAGCCGCCGCGGCGGCCCACGCCGAGTATCCCGAACGTCCGATAACGTGGGTCGTGCCATTCCCGCCCGGCGGAGCGATGGACAATATTGCCCGTACGTTGGGCGAAGCCATGGGCCGGCAACTGAACACCTCGTTCGTGGTCGAGAACCGCGCAGGTGCGGGCGGAAATATCGGCGCAGCGATGGTGGCGCGTGCCAAACCCGATGGCTATACGATCATGATCGCGGCCAATGGCATGGCGGTCAATCCGGCACTGTACGACAACCTGAACTACGACCCACAAGCGGATTTCGCGCCCATTTCGTTGCTGGCCATCGTGCCCAATGTGCTGGTCACAAATCCGCAGCGCATTGACAGCAAGAGCGTTGCCGATGTCATCGCCAAAGCCAAGGAGCAACCTGGTCACTATACCTTTGCCTCGGCCGGCGTCGGCACGTCGATTCATCTGGCTGGCGAGTTGTTCGTATCGATGGCGGGGATCGACATGCTGCATGTGCCCTACAAGGGCAGCGGCCCGGCCGTGGCGGATCTGCTCGGCGGCCAGGTGGACTATATGTTCGACAGTGTGACGTCGGCCAAGCCGCACATCATGTCGGGCAAATTGAAAGCCTTGGCAGTCACGACTGCCAAACGCTCGTCGGCACTGCCTGACGTCCCCACCGTGGCGGAAGCCGGATTGCCAGGCTACGAATTGACGCCCTGGTTCGCAGCTTTCGCGCCGGCCGGCACCCCGCCGGAGATTGTCGCCAAACTCAACGCCGCGATGCGCCAGGCCCTGGGCGACGCCAAAGTGAAAACCACGCTGGATACCATCGGAGCCGAACCGATTGGCGGCACGCCTGAGGAGTTGAAGACTTATTTGGCTAAAGAAACCGTCCAGGGCAAAAAGCTCGTGCAAGAGCGCAATATCAAGCTGCAATAGCCCTATCGCGCACGTCGAGCCGCGTGCCGCGCGCATCTCCCGCGGCTCGACGCGCAGCTAGCTCCCATAGGCAGCACGGATTTGAAACCCCACTGAATCAATCAAGTCTTATATAAGATATAAGACACTTGCCCCCACCCCCCTCCAGCCTCTACAATCGGCCTCGAAGACCCTTCCCGCAACCCGATTTTTACGCAGGCCTATTCATGCTGGAAACGTACCGTCAACATGTTGCCGAGCGCGCCGCGCTGGGCATCCCCCCGCTGCCGCTGTCGGCTCAACAAACTGCCGACCTGATCGAGCTCCTGAAAAACCCGCCCGCAGGCGAAGCAGACAATCTGCTGGATCTGCTGACCCACCGCGTGCCCGCCGGCGTCGATGACGCAGCCAAGGTCAAAGCATCCTATCTGGCCGCTGTTGCGCTGGGCAAAGAATCGTGTGCCCTGATCAGCCGGGCCAAAGCAACCGAATTGTTGGGCACCATGTTGGGTGGCTACAACATCGGCCCGCTGATCGAATTGCTGGACGACGCCGAGGTCGGCGCCATCGCTGCCGATGCGCTGAAGAAAACCCTGTTGATGTTTGACGCCTTCCATGACGTCAAGGAAAAAGCCGACAAGGGCAATGCCAACGCCAAAGCCGTGCTGCAAAGCTGGGCCGACGCGGAATGGTTCACCAGCCGTCCCGAGCTGCCCGAGAGCCTGACCATCACGGTATTCAAGGTCCCCGGCGAAACCAACACCGACGATCTGTCGCCCGCCCCCGATGCCACCACGCGCCCGGATATCCCGATGCACGCGCTGGCCATGCTGAAGAACAAGCGCGACGGGGCAGCGTTCCAGCCCGAGGAAGACGGCAAGCGCGGTCCGGTGCAATTCATCGAATCGTTGAAGGAAAAAGGCCACCTGGTCGCCTATGTGGGTGACGTGGTCGGTACCGGCTCTTCGCGTAAATCCGCCACCAACTCGGTGCTGTGGTTCACGGGCGAAGACATTCCGTTCGTGCCGAACAAGCGTTTTGGCGGTGTCTGCCTGGGCAGCAAGATTGCTCCGATTTTCTACAACACCATGGAAGACGCGGGCGCCCTGCCGATCGAGCTGGACGTGTCCAAGATGGAAATGGGTGACGTGGTGGAACTGCGCCCCTACGAGGGCAAGGCTCTGAAAGACGGCCAAGTCATCTCTGAATTCCAGGTCAAATCCGACGTGCTGTTTGACGAAGTGCGCGCCGGCGGCCGTATTCCGCTGATCATTGGCCGCGGCCTGACGGCGAAGGCGCGCGAAGCGCTGGGCCTGCCGCCCTCGACGCTGTTCCGTCTGCCGAAGAATCCGGTTGATTCGGGCAAGGGTTTCACGCTGGCCCAGAAAATGGTCGGCCGCGCGTGCGGTCTGCCCGAAGGCCAAGGCGTGCGCCCTGATACCTACTGCGAACCCCGCATGACGTCGGTGGGCAGCCAGGACACGACCGGCCCCATGACCCGCGACGAGTTGAAAGACCTGGCTTGCCTGGGCTTTTCGGCCGATCTGGTCATGCAATCGTTCTGCCACACGGCAGCCTACCCGAAGCCCGTGGACGTCAAGACGCACCACACGCTGCCGCAGTTCATCAGCACGCGTGGCGGCATCTCGCTGCGTCCTGGCGACGGCGTGATCCACTCGTGGCTCAACCGTATGTTGTTGCCTGACACGGTGGGTACTGGCGGCGACTCGCACACCCGTTTCCCGATCGGGATTTCGTTCCCGGCCGGCTCGGGCCTGGTGGCGTTTGCTGCCGCCACGGGCGTGATGCCGCTGGATATGCCGGAATCGGTGCTGGTGCGCTTCAAGGGCAAGATGCAGCCCGGTGTGACGCTGCGCGATCTGGTGAACGCGATTCCGCTGTACGCCATCAAACAAGGCCTGTTGACCGTGGCCAAGCAAGGCAAGAAGAACATCTTCTCCGGCCGCATCCTGGAAATCGAAGGTCTGCCCGATCTGAAAGTGGAACAGGCTTTCGAGCTGTCCGACGCCTCGGCTGAACGTTCGGCTGCCGGTTGCTCGGTGCGCTTGAACAAAGAACCGATCATCGAATACATCAACAGCAACATCGTGATGCTGAAGTGGATGATCGCCAATGGCTACGAAGACGAGCGCTCGCTGGGCCGCCGTATCAAGGCCATGGAAGCCTGGTTGGCTGATCCCAAGCTGCTGGAACCGGATGCCGACGCTGAGTACGCCGCTGTGATCGAGATCGACCTGGCCGATGTGCATGAGCCGATCGTGGCTTGCCCGAATGATCCTGACGACGTCAAGACGCTGTCCGATGTGGCCGGCGCCAAGATCGACGAGGTGTTCATCGGCAGCTGCATGACCAATATCGGGCACTTCCGCGCGGCGTCCAAGCTGCTCGAAGGCAAGCGCGATATTCCGGTCAAGCTGTGGGTGGCTCCGCCGACGAAGATGGATGCGCAACAGCTCACCGAAGAAGGCCACTACGGCGTGTTCGGTACGGCTGGTGCTCGTACGGAAATGCCGGGATGCTCGCTGTGTATGGGTAACCAGGCACAGGTGCGCGAGGGTGCGACGGTGATGTCGACCAGCACGCGTAATTTCCCGAACCGTCTGGGCAAGAACACCAACGTGTATCTGGGCTCGGCTGAGTTGGCTGCGATCTGCTCGCGTCTGGGTCGTATCCCGACCAAGGACGAGTACATGGCGGATATGGGCGTCATCAACAAGAGCGGCGACCAGATCTATCAGTACTTGAACTTCGACAAGATCGATGATTACAAAGATGTGGCTGCAGTGATTGAGGTGTAACTCGGTCTCTGTTGACTGCCAGTTGTAGGTAGAACGGCCCTGGGATTTTTCTCGGGGCCGTTTTGTTTTGAGGTGTGTGATCTGGCCTGAAACAATGAAAGATTGCTTAACTTCGAGATGATCACGATAATAAAAGAGATTCTTATTGCCATTCCCTAAAATCTCTCTATGCCTATCTTCGCCTTTGGGGCGCGGCCAGCCGGCCGCATCCGTCTTAAACCGCTCAGTGTTGCCTTACATACCGCATTATCGGCAGGAGTGCTCGCTGGAGCGCCCGCCTGGTCTCAAACGGTGCAAGGCGGTGTCACCACACTGGAGGAAACGACTGTTACGGGCGAATCCGGCGTCTCTGCCCCGACTTCCGTGGAGTACGCGGGCGGGCAGGTGGCGCGAGGCGGTCAGTTGGGAGTGTTGGGTAATATCGACAATATGGACGCGCCCTTTGTCGTCACCAGCTATACCTCGAAGTTGATCGAGGACCAACAGGCGCGGACCTTGGGCGATGTGGTCAAGAATGACTCGTCGGTGCAGGTCGGTAACGGCTATGGGAATTCGGCCGAGACGTTTTCGATCCGCGGCTTTGCGCTGAACAATGACGATTTGTCATTCAACGGGCTGTACGGCATTTTGCCACGCCAAGTGTTGCCGACGCAGATGGTAGAACGGGTCGAAATCCTGAAAGGGGCGAACGCTTTCCTGAACGGCGCCGCGCCGGGAGGCTCGGGATTGGGCGGCTCTATCAACATCCAGCCCAAGCGTGCCGGGGTGGATCCATTGACCCGGGCGACGATCGACTACACCAGTGATTCTCAGGTGGGTGGCAGCGTCGATATTGGGCGACGCTGGGGCGAAAACCAGGAGTTCGGTATCCGCGTCAATGCCGCCCATCGCGACGGCGACACGGCGGTCGACGATGCGGGCCAACGCATGACGGTGGGCACCGTGGGCCTGGATTATCTGGGCGAAAAGCTACGGGTGTCATTGGACGCGGGCTATCAAAAGTATCACTACTCGCAACCGCGTCCCACGCTCAGGCTCAGCGGCCCTGACGCGCCCTCACCGCCATCCAATAGTACGAACTACGGACAACCGTGGACGTACAGCGAATTGGAAAGCACGTATGGCGTGGTCCGTGCGGAATATGATTTCACCAGCAATTGGATGGGTTATGCGGCCATCGGCACCAGCCACGACCGCGAGAACGGCGATTATGGTCAGCCCCTCGTTGACGGCAACGGCGTCGGAACGGTGGGCCGATTGACGGTGCCCTACACCCGCGACTCCGTCAGCGGCGAAATCGGCATGCGCGGAAAATTCCAGACCGGCTCGGTGGGCCATTTGGTGAATATCGGTGTGTCCGGACTGCAGACGCGCGTCAGACAAGCGTGGGAAATGAGCGATCGCAGCCCGATCGATATCTATGATCCCGAGTATTTTGACCGTCCGCCTACGACGTTTGTGGGCGGTGATATGGATGACCCACACGCCAGCAGCCGTACCCATTTGACCAGTTTTGCGTTGTCGGATCAGTTGTCGTTCCTGGACGATCGCGTCTTTCTGACGCTGGGGGTACGACGTCAAACGATCAAAGACAAGCTTTACGACACCAATGGTGTCCACACCACGACTTACGATGACTCGGTATGGACGCCCGCTTACGGCTTGGTCGTGCGTCCGTGGGAAGAGGTGTCGTTTTATGTGAACCACATCGAAGGGTTGACCAAAGGCGATACCGCACCGTCCGGGGCCGTCAATTTTGGCGAAACGCTCGCTCCGTATCGCACGAAACAGACGGAGGCCGGCGTCAAGTTTGATTTCGGCAATATTGGCGGGAACATCGGTGTTTTCCAGATCGAGAAGCCCCAAGCCTATACAAACTCGGATCTCGTATTCGGGATCGCCGGCTCGCAGCGCAATCGCGGGCTCGAGATGAATATCTACGGCGAGCCGATGAAAGGCGTACGGCTGTTGGGCGGGATAACCTTCATGGATCCCGAGCTGCGAGGCACTGCCGGCGCCGAGCAAGACGGCAACGACGCGATCGGTGTACCTCGTTACCAAGCGGTAATGGGCGCGGAATGGGATGTGCCCGCACTCACCGGTTTGACCTTGCAAGCCTATGTGCAACGGCGCGGATCGCAGTACGTCAATATCGACAATACCGGCAAAATACCGGCATGGACCCGAATCGATCTGGGGGCTCGTTATGCGACCAATATCGACGGCCACAACGTAGTGTGGCGCGCAGGCGTGGATAACGTCACCGACAAGAAATATTGGTCCACGGTCGGAAACTCCTTTGGCCAGCTCACCCAGGGCATGGGCCGGGTCTATAAACTGTCGATGTCAGTCGACTTCTGAACGGGCTCGAATATCGGCACCGGGGCCCATAACGCTTAGAATGCCGCCATCCCCTGAACAAGGAACCGGCAATGAAACTAGGGCCACTGGTGCTGACCCTGTTGGCAATCATGTTGGGCGGCTGTGCGACGACGCCGCCGTCCAACCCTGAAAATCTCTGCGAAATTTTTCGTGAGAAACCCAGTTGGCGGCGTGCTGCGGAAGACATGCGCGAGAAATGGGGCGTGCCGGTGCAGGTGCCCTTCGCCATGATGTACCAGGAATCCAGTTTCCGGCACGACGCCCTGCCCCCTCGTTATTATTTTCTGGGCTTTATTCCCTGGGGCCGTGTCAGCTCGGCCTATGGCTATGCGCAAGCCAAAGACGAAACGTGGGCAGACTATAAGCGTGAAGCCGGGGGTTGGACGTCGAGCCGGGACGATCTGGCGGACTCGTTAGACTTCATGGGTTGGTATATCAGCAAGTCCCAGCGTCTGAATGGCGTATCAAAATGGGATGCCTACGGCCAGTATCTGAATTATCACGAGGGCTGGACGGGTTATCGCAACCGCAGTTATGAAAGCAAAGCGTGGCTGAAACGGGTCGCGCGGCTGGTCCAGGCGCGCGCCGAGCGATTCGGCGCGCAGTATCGCAATTGCGATAAAGGCTGACTGCGAAGCAGTCAGCCACGTCAATTCAAGGCGGATGGCCCACATCCCGCCCCTGTCATATACCAGCGCACCTGACCCGTCATACTGCGAAATGTTAGGGTAGAGGATGGCCGCGCCTGCAATGCGCCACCACACATAAGGAAGCAGCATGTATTTCGATTCCACCCTCTGGGCCATGACGCGCGGTGTGCGGTTGCGAATGTTGATGTGCGCTCTGCTGGGGCTATTGGGGCTGACGGCGGGCATCGCGCGCTTTGCTCTGTTGGGGAAATTCCTGGCGGAAT
Source organism: Bordetella tumbae (assembly GCF_054780995.1). Taxonomy (NCBI): domain Bacteria; kingdom Pseudomonadati; phylum Pseudomonadota; class Betaproteobacteria; order Burkholderiales; family Alcaligenaceae; genus Bordetella; species Bordetella tumbae. The sequence goes on along the minus strand of NZ_BAAGVG010000009.1, from coordinate 163,527 downwards.
TGTTTGCCGGCGCGAGCGGCACGGCGTTGTGGTGGCCGCTGGCGGGCGCGGCGCTGGCCATTGTGCTGCGCGGCGGCTTTGAGCATGCGTTGAATCTGCTGGCCAATCGCAATGCGGCGCTGATCCAGAATAATCTGCGCGCACAGCTTTACGACAAGATTGTCGAGTTGGGGCCCGCCTGGTTCGGAGGCCAACGCACAGGCGGCGTCATGCTGGCCGTGGTCGATGGCGTGGAACAACTGCAGACCTTTTTTGGCCGCTATCTGCCGCAGTTATTTATTGCGGCCTGCGCTCCCATCGTGATTTTTGCCTTCATCGCGTGGTGGGATTGGCCGGTGGCGCTGGTGCTGCTGGTGGCGGCGCTGATCACCTTGGTCCTCCCTCTGGCGGCGCACCGTAGCCACAAGGACGCCTCCCGTCAACGGGCTCGGGCATTCAAGGCGTTCGGTGAAGAGTTCCTGGATGCGATGCAAGGCCTGCCCACGCTCAAGGCCTTTGGCCAGAGCCGCACATGGGGCGAACGTCTGGCGCAGCGCGCGCGGGCGCTGTCGGATAACACGTTCAAGGTGCTGGGGCGCGAGGTCTCGGCGCGTTTTGCGACGGATATCGGGATCACGGTCGGTGCAGCGGCCGCCTTGGCATTGGGCGCGTGGCGCGTGGCCGAAGGACAGATGACGCTGGCGGCGCTGCTGGTGGTGTTGATGGCCGGGACGGAAATTTTCCGCCCGCTGCGGGATATGCGCTCTGTGCTGCACCAAGGACTGATGGGGCAATCGGCAGCAGCCAGCGTGCAGGCGCTATTGGACGCGACGACGTCGGCGCCGCAGGCAACAGCAACGACGGGACAAGATGATGCGGCGGCCGCGTCCATCGCCAGCCCCCACCCACAGTCCTGCGGCGTAGGTCAGCAAACCGGCCAATCCAGGCAGCCATCGCCAGACGTCATTCAGAAAACCCTGTACGGCGGGCCGTTGTCATCAACGGCAAGTGAGCCACAAACAGATCACACGGATGCCCACCAGTCTGCCATGCCATCATCCGGGCCGCGCGGCGGCTTAGCGATTGCCTTTCGACAAGTCGCGTTTTCTTATCCCGGTGGCCGGCAGATCACGCATCAAGGCATGGATTTCGAGATCCGTCCCGGCGAGCGTGTGGGGATTGTCGGCCCCAGTGGGTCTGGTAAATCGACATTAGTTCGCCTTTTGCTGCGTCTACATGACCCCCAATCGGGTGTCATCGAGATAGATGGCCGGGATCTGCGCACGCTGGATCCCGAGGCGGTACGGGCCAGCATCTCGTTGGTGGCGCAGGACAGCACACTGTTTCATGGAACGGTGGAAGAAAACCTGTTGATGGCGCGCCCGGATGCAACGCCGGATCAAATCCTCGCAGCGACGACGGCGGCGAATGCGCACGGGTTTATTTCGGCATTGCCGCAGGGCTATCAGACGGTCTTGGGAGAACGCGGCACGCAATTGTCCGGCGGACAACGCCAGCGGTTGACCATTGCTCGCGCCTTGTTGCGCGATACGCCGATTTTGATTCTGGATGAGGCCCTGTCCTCGGTGGACGCCGAGAATGAGGCCGAGATTCAGCAGGCCCTGGATCGGCTCAGCCGCGGCCGAACCACGCTGGTGCTGGCGCATCGACTGTCCAGCGTGATTGGCGCAGACCGTATTCTGGTGCTGGATGGCGGACGCATTGCAGAGACCGGCACGCACGAGACGCTGATGGAGGGCGATACGCTGTATCGCCAATTGATGGGCGGACAGCAGGATTCGCTGCATGCGGCGCCAACAACTTCAGGCGTGGCGCCGGAGGATGGCGCACACGCAGCCCTCGCGTCAATGCCGGAAACAGCGGGCTCCCGCAGCAATGCGAGTGACAGCATTCCCGACGGCGGTACCGTTTTGGCTCCCGCTGACGACGATCACAAGCGCCCTGCCCCCATCTCGTTGGACACCGAGGCGCGGCACATCACGACACGCCAGGTACTGCAGACCTTGACGGAGATCATCCGTCCTTGGAAAAAACAATTTACCATCACTGTCGGCAGCGGTATCGGCCGGGTGGCCGCCTTTATCGGTGTGTCGGTGCTGGGTGCGCTCGTCATTGCCCGATTGAAAAACGGTGAGCCGTTCGACGGTTTGCTGATCGGGTTGTTTGCCGTGGCCATCGCGGCAGCCGCGCTGCACTGGATCGAATCCTGGCTCGCCCACTCGATTGCCTATCAACTGCTGGCCGAAATGCGGATATCGCTGTATCAAAAACTCGAGGCGCTGGCGCCTGCGTATCTCTTGCGCCGCCGCTCTGGGGATTTGGTCGGGCTGGCCACGCAGGATGTTGAAACGGTTGAGTATTTCTATGCGCACACGGTGGCGCCGGCGTTTGTTGCGACATTGGTACCTGTCATCGTCCTGGCCATCCTGGGAATCGCCGCCTGGCCGCTGATGCTGGCGTTATTGCCCTTTTTGCTATGGGCCGGACTGTCACCATGGCTCAATCGCGCGCGCGTGGACGCACAAGGCAGCCGCGCCAGGCAGGCGCTGGGATTGCTGAGCGCGCATCTCGCAGAGACGATCCAGGGGCTGTCCGACCTGGTGGCTTTTTCCGCGACCGGCCGTCGGCGCGACGCCTTTTTGACGATCTGCCAGGACTATCAACGTGTGCGATTGACGCTGCTGGCCGACTTGTCGCGGCAAAGCGCCCTGTTGGAGATCGCAACCGGTCTGGGTGGCCTGGCCGTGGCGACAGCGGGCGCCTGGTTGGTCACGCAAGGCGCGCTGGCGGCGAGCATGTTGCCATTGCTGATTTTGCTGTCGGTTGCCGCCTTTCTGCCCGTGTCCGAGATCGCCCAGGTGAGCCGCCAACTGGCGGACACGCTGGCCTCTACGCGACGCTTGCGTACGATTCACGACGAGCCAGTGCCTGTCGTGGATGGTCCGCTTGCACCGCCCCTGACGGGAGCGGGCCTGCCGCTGGCGTTCGAGGATGTCACCTTCACCTATCCAGGCCGGCATCAACCGGCCCTGCGCAGCGTATCGCTCTCGTTACCGGCAGGAGCAACCCTGGCGCTGGTCGGCCCGTCGGGCGCGGGGAAAAGCACTTTGGCGAGCTTGTTGTTGCGATTCTGGGATCCGCAGGAAGGCGCCGTACGTATCGGCGAGGAGCGCTTGCCGGACCTGACCCTGGATGCACTGTACAGTCGTATCGCGCTGGTGGCCCAGGACACCTGGCTGCTCAACGGCACGCTGGAAGACAACATCCGCCTGGCCCGCCCCCATGCCAATCAGGACGAACTGGATCAAGCCGTAGCCCGCGCTGCGCTGTCGGATTTTGTCGCCGGCCTGCCCGAGGGGCTGCATACCCCTGTCGGCGAACGCGGTGTGGCCTTGTCCGGCGGCCAGCGCCAACGCATCGCCATTGCGCGGGCATTCCTGCGCGACGCACCGATTCTGATTCTGGACGAAGCCACGTCGCATTTGGACGCCATCAGTGAATCCCAGGTACATCAGGCCTTGGCCGAGCTGATGCGCCATCGCACTACCCTGATTATTGCGCACCGCCTGTCGACAATACGCCAAGCCGATACCATTGCCGTAGTAGACGGAGGGCAGATTGTAGAGTCGGGCACGCATGATGCGTTGCTGCAACAAGGCGGCGCTTATGCAAATCTGGTCAACCGGCAGATGCAGGCGGCGCGACAATGATGCGCACCACCCCGCTGTCAGTCGCTGGCTGGACTGCCTGACAAATTATCTGAAAACAGCGAGAACTTTGACTCACCCCTATAGTCTTATATAAGACATAAGACTAAAATACGCAACATAGCGATGTCTCAGCATCACATGACAAACGCGCCAAAAGGCCAGAAAATGGCAGCTTTACGCGGTCCCACACCCACGGAGTCCCATCATGCCGCACAACACGTTTAATACCCTCAAGAATTTCAAGATCGGCGACAAATCCTGTCAGCTCTATTCCCTGCCGGCCCTGGGCAAGGCGCTGGGGGTAGACGTGCAGCGTCTGCCGGTCTCGATCCGCATCGTGCTCGAATCAGTGCTGCGCAATTGCGACGGCCAAAAGGTCACCGAAGAACACATCAAGCAGTTGGCCAACTGGCAGGCCAACGCCAAACGCGAAGACGAAATCCCCTTTGTCGTGGCACGTGTCGTGCTGCAGGACTTCACCGGTGTGCCGCTGCTGGCCGATATCGCCGCCATGCGGTCGGTCGCCGAGAAAATGGGCAAGGATCCCAAGAGCATCGAGCCGCTCGTCCCGGTCGACCTGGTGGTCGATCACTCGGTCATGATCGATTATTTCGGCACAAAGGACGCGCTGGACCTGAATATGAAACTGGAATTCAAGCGCAACCAAGAGCGCTACCAGTTCATGAAATGGGGTATGCAGGCATTCGATACCTTTGGCGTGGTGCCTCCGGGCTTTGGGATCGTTCACCAGGTCAACCTGGAATATCTGGCCCGTGGCGTCCACAAGAAAGACAACATCTATTACCCCGACTCGCTGGTGGGCACCGATAGCCACACCACGATGATCAACGGGATCGGCGTGGTCGGCTGGGGCGTGGGCGGCATCGAGGCCGAGGCCGGGATGCTGGGCCAACCTGTCTATTTCCTGACGCCTGACGTGGTGGGTGTCGAGCTCAAGGGTCAATTGCGCGGCGGCGTGACCGCGACCGACCTGGTGCTGACCATTACGGAAATGCTGCGTCGCGAAAAGGTCGTGGGCAAGTTCGTGGAATTCTGCGGCCCGGGCACGGCCAGTCTGTCGGTGGCAGAGCGCGCCACGATCGGCAACATGGCGCCGGAGTATGGCGCCACGATGGGTTTCTTCCCGGTCGACGAACGCACCATCGATTATTTCCATGGCACGGGCCGCACGCCCGAGGAAATCGCCGCATTCGAGGCCTATTTCAAGGCGCAAAAGATGTTCGGCGTGCCCAAGGCCACGGATGTCGACTACACCAAGCTGCTAACGCTGGACCTGTCCACGGTTGCCCCCTCGCTGGCCGGCCCGAAGCGCCCGCAAGACCGTATCGAAATCGGCAACGTCAAGACCACGTTCGGCGATCTGTTTTCCAAGCCGATTGCGGAAAACGGCTTTAACCAGCCGGCCCAAAAGCTCGATCAGGCCTTCACCACCAGCACGGGCACCCAGATCAAGAACGGCGACATTCTGATCGCGGCCATCACCTCGTGCACCAACACGTCCAACCCCAGCGTGCTGCTGGCAGCCGGCCTGCTGGCGAAAAAGGCCGTCAAAGCCGGCCTGACTGTGCCCAAGCACATCAAAACCTCGCTGGCCCCTGGATCCCGGGTGGTCACGGAATACCTGACCAAAACCGGCCTGCTGCCCTATCTGGAACAACTGGGCTTTGACATTGCCGCCTACGGGTGCACCACGTGTATCGGTAACGCGGGCGACCTCACACCGGATTTGAACGAAGCCATTCTCGGCAACGACCTGGTCTGCGCGGCCGTGCTGTCGGGCAACCGCAACTTCGAAGCGCGGATTCACCCGAACATCAAGGCAAATTTCCTGGCCTCGCCTCCCCTGGTCGTCGCCTATGCTTTGGCAGGCACGATCACGCGCGACCTGATGACCGAGCCGGTCGGCAAGGGCAAAAAGGGCGACGTGTGGCTGGGCGACATTTGGCCCACCACCGAAGAAGTCAACGCGCTGCTCAAATACGCACTGAACCCCAAGGCTTTCCGCACCAACTACGGCCAGGTCAAGACCAACCCTGGCGATTTGTGGGAAAACATCAAGGGCGTGACGGGCGAAACGTACAACTGGCCTGACTCGACCTATATCGCTGAGCCGCCGTTCTTTGATGGCTTTGGCATGGCGCCGGGCGCGATTCCGACCGTCCAGGGTGCGCGTGCACTGGGGATCTTTGGCGACTCGGTGACCACTGACCACATTTCCCCGGCCGGCTCGATCAAGGAAACCTCGCCCGCCGGCAAATGGCTCAAAGAGCACGGCGTGATGAAGGCCGATTTCAACAGCTACGGCTCGCGTCGCGGCAACCATGAAATCATGATGCGCGGCACCTTTGCCAACGTGCGGATCAAAAACCTGATGATCCCGGCCCTGCCCGACGGCAGCCGTTTCGAAGGCGGAGAAACCCTGTACCAGCCCACGGGCGAACAGTTGTCCATCTATGATGCCGCGATGAAGTATGTCGCCGAGGGCACCCCCACGGTGGTGTTCGGCGGCGAAGAATACGGCACGGGTTCCTCACGCGACTGGGCGGCCAAAGGCACGCAGTTGCTGGGTGTCAAGGCCGTGGTGGCTCGCAGCTTCGAACGTATCCACCGCAGCAACCTGGTGGGTATGGGCGTGCTGCCCCTGCAATTCAAGGGCGATGACAGCGTTGCCTCGCTGGGCATCACGGGCACGGAGGTCTTTGATATCTCGGGCCTGGAAAACGGTATCAAGCCCATGCAGGACATCACGCTGACAATCCGCCGCGCCGATGGCTCCAGGCAAGACGTGCAAGTCCTGCTGCGTATCGATACGCCCATCGAGGTCGACTACTACCAACACGGCGGCATTCTGCCGTTCGTGCTGCGTCAGTTGTTGGCCGCCTGACGGGCATTCAGGTCTCCCCCGGGGCTCGCCCCGGGGGATCCAGGGCTGAGACGTGATATTTCCAGCACGCATCGGCCTGAGCCGACATAGCGGACCGGCGTTAAACTAGGGGGTTCCAATCTCTTTGAGAGCCCTCATCACACATGGCCCGAGTCCGCAGTTCCGCTTCCCCCCGCCTGAATCGTGACGCCTCGCGTTTGGCCTCGTTCGCTCTGTCATTGAGCCGCTCTGGCAGCCGCGTGGAGGATCTTTACTGGGAAAATCTGCTGTCCGAGTCGATTTCCAAGCTGCTGCGCAACAACCAGGATGCCACGCTGGAGTCTGCGCTGGATCACCTGTCGCAACGCGATGTCGGCGCCTATGAAGTCCTGATCGAACAGGCAGAAACCCTGTCCGAATCCATGCAGATCGACAAAGACGGCCAGCGTTATGACGTCTTGTTGATCGTCATTCCTATCGCCGCCTGGACACGCTACGCCATCCCGACCGGGGCCATTCCCGCTACGGCCCAGCAAACGCTGTTGGCGCAGCTGCATGGCCATATCCTGGCCGATGGAACCCGTGCTGTGCTGATGCCGAATCTGGTCAGTATCGACCAGATGCCCCGCACCTTTTCGGAAACGTGGCAATGGATGCAGCGCCTGGGCAATCAGGCGTTGGATAATGATACGTCCAAGCCCGCCCTGAATGCGGAGACCGAGCCCACCAATATGCTGGCTGACACCAGATATGTGGTCGGGGCGGTAGCGGTCCCCGAACGCGCACCGATCTTTCGCTGGCAGGAGCATGCTGGCGATGACGCCTACAACCGCGAAGCCTGCCTGGCGAATTGGTTGGCACAGGCGCAACCCACCTTGGCGACCTTGATGCCGGGCTGCGGCATCGAATGCCTGTTGCCGGATGCCTATTACATCAGCAACCGCGAGGCCGATCGCCGCGTGCGGCCGCTGTCGCTGCGCGCTGCCATCAACTGGCTCGAAGGCGCCGTAAATCTCAGCGCCTCGGATTTGCGGGCGGTGATCGCGGGCTGTGGCGAGGGCCATATCGATGAATACCGCATCGGATTTACGCTGCGTAACAGCAACGATGTGTACTACGGGTGTGTCTGGCCTATCTATGGCCGTGAGGATGACCCGCAGGAGGACGAAAATCAGCCCGCTCTGATCGACGAGATCGCCGCCCTGCTCAAGGAATACGGCGTGCACGAGGTGCGCCATATTCCGGGCGCCCATCCGGCGGAGTATTGCGAAGACTGCGGTGCGCCGACGTTCCCCAATCCGCTGGGCGAATTCGTACACGCCGAGCTGCCCGAGGACGCCGACACCACTCCCGCCAAATTCCACTGAGCAGGCCAGCCATGCGGGCCGATATTTTCTGCCGAGTCGTCGATAACTACGGCGACATCGGGGTCTGCTGGCGGCTGGCGCGACGGATGGCGTGCGGACACAGCTGGTCGATACGGCTGTGGGTTGACGATTTGCGGGCCTTTTCCCGCATCCAGCCCGGCGTCATGACCGACGCTGTGCGGCAGACATTCAACGGCATTGAGGTGGTGCATTGGACGCCCGAGCCCCCTGCCCTGGACCCAGGCGATGTGGTCATCGAGGCTTTTGCCTGCGACCCGCCCGCTGCATTCGTACGAGCCATGCAGCAACAACTGCATAGCGGCCAGGCGCAGCCGCCGATATGGATCAACCTGGAATATCTCAGTGCAGAGCCCTGGGTCGAGAGCTGCCACGGGCTGCCATCGCAACGCCCCGACGGTTTGACCAAGTATTTCTTTTTCCCCGGTTTCACCCCAGCCACGGGCGGACTGCTGCACGAGCCCGGGCTGAGCACCGAACGCGAGGCGTTTCAGGCCTCTCGTGATGAGCAAGAACGTTTTCTGCGCGACCTGGGCTTGGGCGAGGCAGTGTTGGGACACTGGCGCGCCGGGGCCCGCGTGGTCTCGCTATTCTGCTACCCCCAAGCACCGCTCGCTGCGCTGGTGAAGGCGCTGATCGACGATGCCCGCCCCACCGTGTTGATCGTTCCAGAAGGTGTGGCACCGAGCCTCGAGCAGATGGTGGCGGTTGGTGAGCATGTACGAGTCGCCCGGGTTCCCTTCGTCCCACAGCCGGATTTTGATCGCCTGCTGTGGTGTGCGGACCTGAATTTTGTCCGCGGCGAGGATTCCTTTGTACGGGCCGCCTGGGCAGCACGCCCGCTGGTGTGGCAAATTTATCCTCAGGACGAGAATGTGCATCTCGAGAAACTCGAGGCCTGGCTGACTCGGTATCCTGCCCCTGCCGAGGCCCACGCGGCCATTCGTGCCTGGAATACGCCTCTGCATAGCGAGGACGCCGCACTGGGCGATTTCGGCGTAGTCCCGCCGACGGCTGACCTGAATCCGAGGGTATCCACGACCGCCGCGGCCCTCAGTGCCGCCCTGCGTTCCCCTGTCTGGACCGACTGGCAAGACGCAGCCCGTGCCTGGGACACGGCACAAGCTGCCCGCCCCGATTTAGGGGACAGCTTGGCTGAATTTTGCGCAAAATTGTCCAAGAAACGCTAGAATAGAGAGTTTTCCGAGTTCCCTCTGCCCGCGCATGTTGCGTCGAGCCAGGCCTCGACTTTGACAGCCTCCCGGGGCACGCAGGGCCAGCCGTATCGGATCCCCTGCGCGCAAGCACGGCGAGTGCGCTATATCACCCGGAGTTTTAATTAATGAAAACCGCTCAGGAATTGCGAGTCGGCAACGTGATCATGGTCGGCAAGGATCCCCTCGTGGTCCAAAAGGCCGAATACAACAAGTCCGGCCGTAACGCCGCCGTCGTCAAGCTGAAATTCAAGAACCTGCTGACCGGCTCGGCCAGCGAATCGGTCTACAAGGCCGACGAAAAATTCGACGTCGTCATGCTCGAGCGCAAGGAGTGCACCTACTCGTACTTCGGCGACCCCATGTATGTCTTCATGGACGAAGAGTACAACCAGTACGAAATCGAAGCCGAAAGCATGGGCGACGCGCTGAACTACCTCGAAGAAGCCATGCCCGTGGAAGTCGTGTTCTACGACGGCCGTGCCATCTCGGTCGAACTGCCCACCATCCTGGTGCGCGAGATCACCTACACCGAGCCCGCCGTCCGTGGCGACACCTCGGGCAAGGTCCTCAAGCCTGCCAAGATCAACACCGGCTACGAACTGAACGTGCCGTTGTTCTGCGCCATCGGCGACAAGATCGAAATCGACACGCGCACCAACGAATACCGTAGCCGCGTCAACTGATCGCCTGGGCGGCCCGCCCGCCCTGTCAGCGGCAGTATTCCGACGGCGCCCGCGGGCGCCGTTTTGCTGTCGCGCTACTATCACTCTCATGGCACTCAAAGTATTCGACCTGCAATGTGATCAAGGCCACCTTTTCGAGGGTTGGTTCAGTTCGCACGAAGACTACGACACGCAACAGGCGCGCGGATTGCTCACGTGCCCAATGTGTGGATCCGCCACGATCACCAAACGGCTATCCGCGCCGAGGCTGAATGTCTCGCACCTGAGAGCGCCTGCAGCGCCGTCCGTGGATCCCGCCAAGGCAGAGTCTGCTGCGCCTGTTCCCGCCGGCGGCGCACCTGTGCCCGCTGGATCGGGGTCCTCACCTGTTGCCAGCGCCGACGCTGCCGCCATGGCTCAGTTGCAAGCAGCCGTGTTGCAGGAAATCCGCAAGGTCATTCGCAATACCGAAAACGTCGGCCCTCGCTTTGCCGAAGAAGCCCGCCGTATTCATGCCGGCGAAGCCGACGATCGTCCGATTCGAGGCACCGCTACGCCAGACGAGCAACGGGCCTTGAGCGAAGACGGCATCGACGTCATGGCGTTGCCCGATTTTCTGGATGATGACCGGCTGCAGTAGTCCCGAAGGCCAGCCTCGGTACTGCCTCGAGTAATCGGCGCGTCGTTTCATGTTGAGGCGCATGCAGCACAGCGTCGGCCGTGCCGTTTTCGACAATGCGCCCGTCATGCATGATGGCAATACGATCAGCCAGGTATTCGACGACGCCGAAGTTATGCGTGATGAACAGATAGGCGATCCCCAACTCTGCCTGAAGCTCGCGCAACAGATCCAGAATCTGCGCCTGCACCGACACATCCAGCGCTGAGGTGGGCTCGTCGCAGATCAATACCTTGGGCTCGACGGCCAAGGCGCGGGCGATGGCGATACGTTGGCGTTGCCCTCCCGAAAACTCGTGCGGATAACGGCTGGCGGTATCCTCCGGCAGGCCCACTCGCTGCAACAGATGCTGTATGCGTTCTCGCCGTGAGGACGGTGACATATCGGGACGCAGTGAAGCGATCCCTTCGTCCAGGATATCTCCCACGCGCATGCGTGGATCGAGCGAGGCAAAGGGATCCTGGAACACGATCTGAATATCCTGCCTCAAGCGGCGCAATTCACGGCGCTCGACGTGCAGCAGATCCCGGCCGTTCAGCAAGGCGCGGCCCTCGATTTTTGCGCCTTCGATCAATCTCAATAGTGCCTTGCCCGTCGTTGTCTTGCCGCAGCCGGACTCGCCCAGCAACGCGAGCGTCTCGCCTGCACGCAGAGTAAAGGTAACGGCGTTGACCGCCTGTACCCACGAATCGATACGGCGCAGCAAACCTTTGCGCACGGGGTAATGCACGAGCAGATCCTGCACGTCGAGGACGATGTCACCTGGCTGGCGAGGTAATGCCGACGTATTGGAGACGTCATTTTCTGTCGTCCCTGCCGACGCCGCCAACGGCCGCCCGCGCTTTTCAAAGGTAGGGATCGCATCAAACAATTGACGCGCATACGGATGTCTTGGCCGCTCAAAGAACACCTCTGCAGGTGCACTTTCGACGATCTCTCCGCCGCGCATCAACGCGACGTGCTTGGCCACATTGCGCACCACAGCCAGATCATGAGTGATCAGCAATATCGCCATACCCATTTCGCGTTGAATATCAGCCAGCAGGTCCAGCACCTGTGCCTGCACCGTCACGTCCAAGGCCGTCGTAGGCTCATCAGCAATCAGCAGCGTCGGCTCGGCCGCAAGCGCAATGGCGATCATGACCCGCTGCTTTTGCCCGCCGGAAAACTGGAATGGGTAATCATCGATCCGGCGTTCAGGCTCGGGAATGCCCACGCGCCGCAGCCAGTCAATGGCCCGCGCACGCGCGGCGGCACCACGCAATGGCGTATGCGCCATCAATGTTTCCAGTATCTGATCACCCACCCGCATCACTGGATTCAGACTGGTGGATGGCTCTTGGAAGATGATACCGATGTGGCCTCCGCGTACCCCGCGCATCTCGCTTTCGGGCAGCTGATTCAGATCCATTCCGTCGAGCGCAATCTGTCCGCCAACAATACGGCCCGCGTCGGGCAACAAACGCAGCAACGCCAATGCCGTCATACTTTTGCCGCAGCCGGATTCGCCGACGAGCGCAAAGGTTTCTCCGCGTTCGATGGCGAGCTGTAAACGCTTGACGGCATGAGTCATGCCGGTCTCGCCGGCAATTGCGACCTCGAGGCCGTCTACGGCCAGCAACGTATCTGCGGCTGCGTTCATTGTGCCGCCCCCTTCTCTGCTTTGGCAGGCGCGCCCAGTTTCTTTTTCAACCATCCTCCCGGACGATAGCGCCGCACACGCGGATCAAAGGCTTCGCGTACGGCATCGGCAAATAGATTGGCGGACAGCACCAATGCCAGCATGAAAATGAAAGCCGTCAATAGATTCCACCACACCATCGGGTCACGCGACATTTCCAGGCGCGCGCCATCGATCATTGAGCCAAACGAGTTCATCCCGGGATCCACCCCTATGCCCAGGTAAGACAAGACGGCTTCATACAGCACCAGACCGGAAAACTCCAGCACGACCGTGATCAACACGATGTGCATGACGTTGGGCAATAGGTGGCGGCGCATGATGCGCCAATGCGACACGCCAAACGCGCGCGCTGCCTGCACGTATTCCAGCTCGCGCAGTTTCAAGGTTTCCGCGCGCAACAAACGGCACAAACCCGACCAGCCTGTCAGTCCCAGAATCATGCACAGCAAAAACAAACGCAGATCTGCACGCGACGCCGATGTATCGAATAAATCGGGATGCGTATCGATATACACCTGCATCATCAACGCGCAAGCGGCGACTAATAACACGCCGGGAATAGACGTCAGTGTCGTGTAGATATACTGAATCGCGTCATCGACTTTGCCTTTGAAATAGCCCGCCGCCAACCCGAAACCAATCGCGGGAGGCAGCATGGCCAAGGTCGTCAAACTGCCGATCACCAATGCTGTACGTATGCTTTTGAGCGCCTGCCACAACACATCGTTGCCCGTGCGGTCCGTACCGAAGACGTGATAGCCACTGGCCAGGCCGACGATCGCCCCCGTGCAGAGGCACAGCACCGCATACGTCGTCCACATCGCACGCCAGGGCAGCTCCGTGCGGCCGCAAGCCACGTCGGCGCAAGCTTGCCGCGCCCCGCCATATGACCGAGACAACGCTCCGGCCAGGAAGAGAGCGCCCAACAGCGCCGCGGCGGCGCCTCCTGCCACCCCCCACGCCAGCCGCCGCAAGACATCGCCCGTCAACTCGGTCTCGGGGTTTTCCAAATGCGCACCGCCACTGCGCAACCGCGGAAAATCACGCAACGGGCGGCCATCGATCAACTCGGTTTCTTTGGTGAACTGACGCGCGGCGAGCGGCTTTGAGTAGGTTTTTTCGGGCCGGGTCAGTACGGTGCCGTGCAGCAGACCATCCAAGGCCGATTGCACAGCGGGCGCGTATATCGGCGGCGCATCGGCGGCGGCCCCTGGCGCAGGCGGCAACTGCGGCCGATAGTGAATGGAATCCAGCAACCCCACAACGACAAACGCCAACAGCACGACCGCCGAACTCATTGCCGGCGCGTCACGCGCCACCTTGGCCCATGTCGCCCGCAGCGTTGGACTGCGGCGCACGCGCCACGCATAAAACAGCACCGCCGCCACCAGCAGAAACAGCGCAATATCCGTCCACAGAAATACGAATTTTGGCATGGCGGTCACTCGAAACGCACGCGGGGATCAGCCAGCGTATAGGAGATATCGGCCAGAATCAGCCCGACGATATACAAAGCGGCCCCCAGAAACACCATGGCCCGCACGATGGAAAAATCCTGCGCATTGATGGCGTCGATGGTGTAGCTGCCCAATCCGGGAATCCCAAAGAACGACTCGGCGATCAGGCTGCCCATGAACAACAAGGGGATAGCCGACACTGTCCCGGTCAAGATCGGCAGCATGGCATTACGCAAGACATGGCGGAACAACACCACGCGCTCGGTCAGTCCTTTGGCGCGTGCCGTGCGCACGTAGTCTTTGCCCACCTCCTCCAGGAACAAGGCGCGATAAAAGCGCGCCTCGGGCCCCAAGCGCGATACCAAGGCAACGAGCACGGGCAATGCCAGGAATTTGATCATATCCAGCCCGCCCGAAAAGCCCGAATACGGTACCAATCGCAGGAGCTTTGCGAACAACCATTGTCCGGCAATGATGTAAAACAGGCTGGATATCGATAGCAATATCACGCACAACACCACGCCCCAAAAATCCAGACGCGTTGCCCGGAAATACACCAGCAGCAACGAAAACACGACGCTGACAAACAAGCCCAGAAAAAACGTCGGAATCGCGAGGGCGAGGCTGGGCCCCATTCGCATGCGGATCTCGCGGCTGATATCGCGTCCCGCATCCGAGGCGCCGAACTCCATCGTCAACAGCGGCACCGAACGCTGATAGAAAACCGTGTCGGTCAGTTGTTGAGTACCTGTGGCTTGCGTATTGAAAAACAGCGGTTTGTCGTAACCGTGCTCGGTCTTCCAGCGGTCGATCGCCTCCTGGCTCACGCGTTGTCCGCCAATGGCCAGACGCGCCATATCGTCTGGCGTATTCACGGCAAAGAACAGCACAAAGGTCAGCAGGTTCACCCCGATCAGGATCAACACCCCGTATAACAGGCGGCGAATCACATAGCCGATCATGATTGGGACTCCTTGGAGGACTGCACCGTAGGCGTGACCGGACGTGACCCGAATGCGGTTTGCCGCTCACGGCGTTTCAAGGCGACATAAGACGGCCAGATAGCCAGCGCCACGACGATCACCAATAGCCACAGCGGCCACCAGCGCGGCGTATTCCACTCGTCGATTTTGCTCACGCGTAATGCCGGATCGATTTTGATGTACTGCAGGATGTTGCGCACCATCTGCGTGGGCTTGGCATTGCCGACCCACTGTTGGTAAGCTCCACCCGACATGGGAAAGTAGCCGAACATCCATGGCGCATCGCGTTGCACGATGGCTTGCATGCGATCGATGACGGCGACTTTTTCGGGGCCGTCGTCCAGATATTTCAGCTGTTCAAACAGCTGATCGAATTCGGCATTGGTATAGTTGGCGGCGTTCTCGCCGCCATGCTTTGCCTTGCCGTTCGGGCCGTATAACAAGAACAGAAAATTTTCGGCATCGGGATAGTCCGCCAGCCAACCCCAGAAAAAAATCTGCGCGGCTCCGCGCTGCATCTTGTCCTGAAAACGGCCATAGTCCGTCGACCGGATATCCAGCTGAATGCCGATCTGCGCCATCTGGCGGCGCATCCAGTCAAACATCGGGTTGGATCCGCCGCCGGTCATGGCGTCGTAATATAAGATCAACGGCGCGCCCGTTTGCGCATTGCGGCCATTCGGGTAGCCGGCCTCGGCCAGTAATTGTTTGGCCACCTCGAGCGGTTTGCGTTTCGGCTTGCCGTCGACGATGTCATAGACCTCGCGGTTGATGCCTGCAGGCGGTTCGCGATAACCGAGCACGCCCGGCGGCACAGGCCCGTTGGCCGCCACCGCCTGGTCGTTTTCAAAGACAGCGATGTACTCTTCCCAATTGAACGCAATACTGATGGCCTGGCGCAGCTTGCGGTTTTTTGCTTGTTGCTCCGGGGTATCCCCCTGCCCGACGACAGGATCCAGCCAGTTGAATCCCATGTACCAGATCGAAGTCTCGATGGTCGTCGGCAGTTGAATGCCGTGATCGCGATAGGTCTTGGCCTTGTCTGGCGAGTCACCGGCGGCCACCAGCATGGCCACGCCGATTTCGCCGCGCTCGACCTGCGGGATATCGTAATAGCCCTGCATGAATTTGCCGGTCAGCGGCAACGCCTCTTTTTCGATATTGAAGACGATATGGTCCAGGAACGGCGTGGGCTTGCCGCAATCGGCCAGCAGGCCGCGCGCCTGGTCTGTGGGCTCGCCTTCGCAAGGATACGGTTCGCCGCGAAAATTCGGGTTGCGCGCCAACACATGGCGGCGATTTTGCAGCGACTCCACCAACATGTAGGGCCCTGTGCCCACGGGCCATGTATTCAACGACAAATCGTGCGCGGCCATGCCGGGCTGACTGTAGAAACGATCCGCCTCCCAGGGAATAGGCGCGGTGAATGTCATCGCCAGCCAATACTTGAACTGCGGATATTTGCCCTTGATACGAATGCGCAGGGTGTGCTCGTCCACCGCCTGCACACCTTCGAATCCGTCATCCTCACGCAGATCCAACCACGGCAGATCGCGCTGACCTGCAGGCAAACCCTTGCGCAACTCTGCATCGCGCTGTTGCAGGCGCTTGCCATAGTCTTGCATGCCAATGATGTGATCGGCCATCAAGGAATAAATCGGCGAAGCCACCCGTGGACTAGCCAAGCGCCTGAACCCATACACATAGTCGTTGGCGGTTAGCTCGCGGGTACCGGTTTGGGGGAAATCCGTCAGATAGAACTTGTCATCCAACTCGCCCTGTCGCAACGGAAAATAGCTATCTCGGCCATCAGTCTCCCGGGCGAATGCCGGGTGCGGCTGAAACAGAATGCCGTGCCGAATCGGGATGTCGTAAACGCTTTCGGCAATCTGTTCGCCCGGCGCATCCGCGGGCAGAACGTTCCCTTGCGCATCCAGATAGCGCGGCGGCGTAATCTCTGCCGCTGCGCGCGGGATCAGTTCGTACGGTCGCTTCAGATACTGATATCCATAGAGCGGCTCGTAGATGTTGTACGTGAACGGGGTTTCGTCGTTGGAGTATGAGCGGGCGGGGTCCAGATATTTGGGCGACTGCCTGACGAACGCCGTATATAGGGTGTTTTTGGACAACGCGCCGGTGTCATAGGGACTGTTAATGGGGTCTCGCGTACATCCCGTCAGGGTAAGTACCGACACCAGTACGACCATCGACATCCGCTGCAGCCATGCACCCATAAACCGTTTCCGTGTAGTGTCCCGTTCAAGCCTTGGGGCACAGCATAGCAAAGGTGGGGACTCAGGGAGCGTCGCAGCGCTGGTTACGCCAACATTCGTAGCGCCATTTCCAGGGCTCGGTGGGCCCGCCTTGCGCCCAGAGCCCCTGGCCGGCCTGTCGCGCCTGCTGTTGCAGTCCAGGCATGGCGGCATCATTCAGGTAATCGCCCCGGCGTGCGGTATAGGCCCAGGCATAACCCGAGGCGACCATGACGCGGTTGGCCGAATTGCCATCTGGCAACAGCAACGCACACACGTCGCGGTCGAACTGGTCTTGCCGATAGCACTGCGCGGTCAGCGTTTTGCCGCCGACTAATTTGTCCAGATAGCGCTGCGCGGCTTCGGCATAGGGTTGACCGGGCTCCTGCGCGCTGTGGCCAGTCTCGGGGGCATCGATGCTGTCGAGCCGGACACGACGGGATTTGCCGTTGACCGTCAGGGTGACGGTATCGCCGTCGGCGACCTTGCTCACCACGCCCTGCAGGGTATAGCGGCCCGCGGGTACCGCACCCGAGCCCGTCGCTGCCCGGGTGGCAGGTGTGGACGACCGTTGTGCGCTCGCAGATCCGGCGGAGGACTGCGCCTGCTGACCCGACGCTGATTGATTGGCAGGCGCGGTCGCGGGCGGGCTGTCCGGCTCACCCTGGAACCAGTGAACCACCGCAGCCGCGATCGCAATGCCGAGAACGCTGCCCAGTTTGCGGCCGAGGCCACCAAAGGAAAACTGCCTACGCAAGATGGAAATATCCTGAAAAAAATAACGCCATGCAGTTTGCCATATCCGGGCCTCAGCAGTCAGCTCAGGGAGTGTCAAGTTGAGCAGCAGCCCCCTGGGAAAATGATCCTGGAATTCCCATACCGAGCGATTTCCGGCACGGAGGGCCGCCCTATGGCAACCTATAGCCAACCCGCTTTACGGAACCGCCAATACAACACCGCGCACGCGGTGGCGATACCCGACAACGTCACCGGATATCCCCAATGAGACTTGAGCTCGGGCATGAACTCGAAATTCATCCCGTAAATGCCCGCGACGGCCGTCGGCACTGCCAGAATGGCGGCCCAGGCGGCCAAACGACGGGTGATGTCGTTTTGCTGTGTCTGCGCAATCATCAGGCTGGCCTCAAAGGCAAAGGCCAAGGCCTCACGCAATCCGTTGATCAGTTCATCGACACGCAGGACCCGATCCGCCACGACGGCAAAATACGGCCGTGCGTTGACGTCCACGTTCGACATATCCATAGTCGCCAGACGGCGGCAGATTTCCGCCAACGGTGCAATGACCGTATGAATACGCAATAAATCGCGGCGCTGCCGATAGAGTTTGCGAATATCGGAATCCTTGGCGCCACGAATCATCAATTTTTGCTCAGCCCCTTCGACCACGCTCTCGAGCTCGGTCGCGGCGGTGACGTAGCGATCGATCAGCAGATCGAGCAATTCCGAGGCAACATAGTCGCTGCCACGCCGCAACAGATCAGGCGCGGACTCCAGACGCTCACGCAGCCCGCTATGCGTTGCGAGCGCGCCGCGCCGCACGGTGACCAAAAATCCGCGCCCGATGACGATCTGGGTCTCACCAAAACTCGGGCGGCCGTGCTCGACCTCGACGGTGATGGCCACGATCAGAACGCAATGGCCAAAATCGATGATCTTGGGCCGACGGTGCATCTCCAGCATTTCGTCGCGGGTCTTGGGGCGGATACCTAGATCATCCGCGACCTGACGCAACAGTTCGGCGTCGGGATTGCGCAATCCGATCCACAGCAGGTTTTCCGGTTGGCAGGTGTAGGACTTGATCTCGTCCAGGGGCACGTCATGAGAACGCTCCCCCTGTACATACGCCACCGATGCCACCACTCCGCTTTGTGGCGATGAGGGAGTGGGTTCTTTGTGCGACACGCAAACCTCCGCTGTAGCAAGCCCAGATGTACGGGGACACAAAGTGCCCGCCGGGCAATCAACGCATGATAGCTCAGCTGAACAGCTTGCGAACCCGCTGCGCAATGTCGATGCGCGGCGCGGAATCGACCGGGCGCACCCCTCGTCCGAACGGCAGGTCCTCTAGCGAGGGGGGCTTTGGCAGCGATTCGAACAAGGGCAATAGCGATTCGGGAATGAAACGGGTGCGAGACCCGTACACATGCCGATCACCCAAGCCGGTTTGCTGATGCACGTAGAACCGCTGCGGCACGATCAATTGCAATTGCTCTTTTGCCCGCGTCATCGCCACATAGAGCAAGCGCCGTTCTTCCTCGATCTCGTCGCTGGTGCCGGTGCTCATGTCAGACGGGATGCATCCGTCCACCACGTTCAGCACGAATACCGATTTCCATTCCTGCCCCTTGGCCGAATGGATGGTGGACAGGATCATGTAGTCCTCGTCGCGCAACGGCGGGCCGGACTCGGCGCTGGTCGCATCGGGCGGGTCCAGCGTCAACTCGGTCAGAAAGCGCTCGCGGCTGCCATAGCCGGCGCCGATGCGCGACAACTGATCCAAGTCTGCCTTGCGCACGCGCGCATCGTCATACAAGCGTTCCAGTTGCGGCGCATACCAGCGCAATGCAACGTCCAGATCCATCGGCCAGCGCTGACCGGGCGCCCGTAATGCGGCGTAGGCATCCACAAAGGCCTGCCAATCCGCTTTCGCTGCGGCACCGGGCTTGAAATCCTTGAGTACAGCCATAGGATCGGCGGCATCGGCTAAAGCATCCATCAATCGGCCCGCGATCGCCGGCCCGATGCCAGGCAGCAATTGCGCGACCCGAAACCCGGACAAGCGGCTGCGGGGGTTTTCCGCCCAACGCAGCAACGACAGCACGTCCTTGATGTGGGCGGCCTCGAGAAAACGCAGCCCGCCGAATTTCACGAACGGGATATTGCGGCGCGTGAGTTCGAGCTCGAGTGCCGCGCTGTGATTCGAGGCGCGAAACAGGGCAGCCTGCGATTTGAGCGTGGCGCCGGCCTCGCGATGCGCCAGGACCTGGTCGGCAACCCAACGCGCCTGGCCGGCCTCGTCGCTCACCGTGACCAGCGCGGGGCGACTGGTGGACTCGCGATCCGTCCAGAGGTTTTTCGTAAAGCGTTCGCTGGCCAGGTCGATCACGGCATTGGACGCATCCAGAATCGTCTGCGTCGAGCGATAGTTGCGATCCAATGTGATGACATGCGCAGGCTGCGCGAATTGCGAGGGGAAATCCAGGATATTGCGTACAGTCGCCGCGCGGAAAGAATAGATCGACTGCGCATCGTCACCGACGACGGTCAGCCCCCGGCCATCCGGTTTCATCGCCAGCAAAATAGCGGAT
Source organism: Bordetella tumbae (assembly GCF_054780995.1). Classification (NCBI taxonomy): domain Bacteria; kingdom Pseudomonadati; phylum Pseudomonadota; class Betaproteobacteria; order Burkholderiales; family Alcaligenaceae; genus Bordetella; species Bordetella tumbae. Next base: position 143,285 of record NZ_BAAGVG010000009.1, on the reverse strand, counting down.
TGCAGACGATTGGTGTCCTGGTATTCATCGACCAGCACATGATCGAATCTCGCACCGACATCCTGGGCCAGGACGCTGTCTTGCATCAGCTCGGACCAGTACAGCAGCAGGTCGTCGTAATCGAGCACCTGTTGATCTTGTTTAGCCTGCACATAGGCGGCAAATAGACGTTTTAGCTGATCCTCCCATTGGGCACACCACGGGAAGGCTTGCTTCAGCACCTCGGCGACAGGGGCCTGGCTGTTGATGACACGCGAATAAATGGCCAGGCAAGTGCCCTTGAGCGGGAAACGCTCGGCGGTGGCCGATAAACCAAGCTCATGGCGCACCATGCCCATCAAGTCCTCGGCATCACCCCGATCATGAATCGTGAAGTTTTCCGACAGGCCGATGCGACCGGCGCAGTCGCGCAGCAAGCGCGCACCGATGCTGTGAAACGTGCCAGCCCAGGGCAGCGAGGGAGCCTGCTGCGTGTGATGCAGTTTCATCACCCGCTGCAAGACCTGGCCCACACGACGTTCCATTTCCATCGCCGCGCGACGCGAAAAGGTCAGCAACAGCATGCGCTGGGGATCGGCGCCGTTGACGATCAAATGGGCAACGCGATGCGCCAGGGTGCTGGTTTTGCCCGAGCCGGCCCCGGCAATCACCAATAAAGCGGGCGCGTCCGGCCGCCCCACGCCGAATTCCGCGGCCTCGCGCTGGGCGGGATTGAGGTCGGAGAGGTAATCGGTGTCAGCAGCCATGAGGGAAAAAATAACTGTATATTCATACAGATGATAACGGATCTTTCCCGTTACTGCCCACTGCGACACGACCACCCGCGCCTCACCATGCCTATTCTCACTGGCACCGCATCCTGGACCGACCCGACGCTATTGGCGTGCGGCCGCTTTTATCCGCCGGACGTGCGCACGCCCGAAGCGCGTCTGCGCTATTACGCCAGTCAGTTCCCGCTGGTCGAGGTCGACGCCACGTACTATCGCGTGCCCGATGGCCGGACTGCGCATGCGTGGGCTACACGCACGCCCGACGACTTTGTCTTTCATGCCAAGGCTTTTCGCCTGTTCACAGGACACCCCGCCCCCGTGCGGGACCTGCCGGCCGACATTCAACGCGAACTCGACGCCCCGGCCACGGTGTTCTATCACCAACTGCCTGCGGAGCTGCAGCGCGAGCTCTGGCAACGTTTTCTGGTCGGCCTGGAACCGCTGCGGATGGCGGGCAAGCTGCGCGCTATCCATTTTCAATTTGCGCCCTGGGTACAGAGGAATCCTCGCGGGGTCGCACTGTTACGCGAATGCGAACGGCACATGCAGGAACACCTGATGGCAGTGGAATTCCGCCATCGCAGTTGGTTTGAAAATAGCTCGGCGAGCGCGTGGACGCTGGATTTGCTGCGCGATGCGGGGATGGCGCACACAGTCGTTGATGCGCCGCAGGGGTTCGACAACACGGTCCCTGCCGTGTGGGCCAGCACGCATCCCGAGCTGGCGGTGTTGCGTTTGCATGGGCGCAATGCGGCTGCTTGGGACAATAGCAGCGGTGCCTCATCAGGCCGTTTTCAATACGAATATTCGCCAGAGGAACTCGCTGATCTGGCGCAACGGCTGAAGCGTTTGGCAGAGCAGGTGCGCAGCGCTCATGCAGTGCTGAATACCAACTATCAGGATCAGGGGATGCGTAATGCGGCGGGATTGGCTGCAGCATTGCGTATTCATCAGTGATGTTGCATGGGTCTTTGGTTCGTCCTGAATAGCGAGGTTTTGTACCGGGGCAGGACGGGGGTATGAGTTCTGTTGGACGTCGAGGCGGGGCAGTGACCGTGTTGGCGCTTCACGTGGCCGGTCGGCCGCCTGCGCGTCCGACACCGCTTCGTTCGTCTCGTCCGGCCCCTTCGGGCCTCCCTACGACCTCCACTCGCTCAGCCACGAGGCGCGCCAACACGGTCACTGCCCCGCCTCGACTCGCAGAATCTCTGATTCCCTCGTCGCTGGCACGGGTGGTCTACGTAGGCTTCGTAGGAACTGGCTTTTACAAGGATGAAGATCTTGCAGGGCGGCTATTCATTGGCGCCTACGGGCGCGCCAATGAATAGCGTTCGTGATCTGCATGCGGGGGCTTTGGCATCGGTGGCAAACAGAAGATCTCTCGAGCCACGATTTCTCATAGGCCATCATATTGTTCGCACCCCAACTTCGCGATATTCAAAGATGTGCGACCCATCTCCGCATGCATCAACTCTAGCCAAGCAGATCTTCCAAACTGGCACCACGCCACCCCGCCGCATGCCCGGGCCAATCGCTATTCGCGCGTGTGCAGGGCACGCGCGAATAGCAGCACTGCAAGATCTTTCTCTTTGCCAACACGGTTGCAGAAAAATGCCAAGCAAAACAGCCGTGCCAGCGATGTGACGAGCTTGAATTACTGCGAGTCGAGCCGAGGCAATCGGGCCGTGAGGGCGCCTCAAAGCCGAGTGGAGCGGATGCTGAAGGTAGGCCCGTAGGGGCCGGACGAAGCGAGCGAACACGGTGTCCGGCCCCCGCGGGCCGGACCGGCTTTGTGAAGCCCTCACGGCCCGATTGCCTCGGCTCGACGTCCAATAAGCACGCCCCCCTCACACCATCGAAACCCTGACGACATGAGAGAAGCAAGACTATTCAATAGTCGACCATTTATTGCACCACCATAGCCGAAAATGGCCACACGTAGGCCTGCAACGTCACATACAACCCGACCAGGCACGCCAACGCAATCGAGTGGAAAAACACATAGCGCAAGATATCGCCTTCGTGATGGAACCAACGTGTAGCCGTCGACGCAACCACGATCGATTGGGCATCGATCATCTTGCCCATCACCCCGCCCGAGCTGTTGGCCGCGCCCATCAGGTTAGCCGACAACCCCAACTGCTCGGCGGCGACTTTTTGCATACCGCCAAAGAGCACGTTCGACGCCGTATCGGACCCCGTCAATGCGACGCCCAACCATCCCATCAAGGTCCCGAAGAAGGGATACAACACACCCGTATTGGCAAAGGCCAGACCCAGAGTGGTGTCGGTGCCGGAATAACGCGTCAGCGTGCCCAACGCCAGCATCAGCACAATGGTCAGCAGCGAGTACTTCACCAGCCATATCGTTTTAAAGAACGTGCGCACAATCGCGATCGGGTTGTATTTCATGACGAAAGCGCTGACCACAGCCGCCAGCAAAATCGCCGTCCCCGTCGCGGACAACAGGTTCAACGAATACACCGCAGTCTCGGCATGCGGCGCCGGCACGACCGGGGGAACTTTGAAAATCAGGTTATGCAGGCCGGGCATCGGAAAGGCCGGTGCAAAGAGACCATTGAGCCAGGCCTTTACCGGAGGCAAGCCCCACAGGAAAACAAAAACAGACAGAATGACCCACGGCGTCCACGCGGCAATCAGTTGCTCGCGGCTATGACTCACCACCGCCTGCATAGGTTTGGCTTCTGCAGCACTGATGTCTTTGCCTCGCAACGACGCCGAGGTCCAGATGTTTTTGGGCCGCCATACGCGCAGGAATGCTACCAGGGTCGCCATCGATACCAGCGCCGCGATGATGTCCACCAGCTCAGGGCCCATGAAGTTCGAGACCAGGAACTGCGGCACCGCGAACGAAACCCCGGTCACGAGAATCGCGGGCCAGATTTCCCACATGCCCTTGCGCCCCGCAAAAGCCCAGATCAGCCAGAACGGCACCAACAAGGAAAAGAACGGCAATTGCCGCCCAATCATGGCAGTGACTTGCTCCAGATCGTAGCCGTGCACCTTGGCCAGCGTGATCACGGGCGTACCCAGCGCGCCGAATGCCACCGGCGCCGTATTCGCGATCAACGACAGCCCCGAGGCCGCCAGCGGCGAAAAACCCAAGCCGATCAAGATGGCTGCAGTCACGGCCACCGGCGTACCGAACCCTGCCGCCCCTTCAAAAAAGGCCCCAAAGCTAAAGGCAATCAGCAGCAATTGAATGCGGCGGTCCTCAGTAATGCCCGAGAGCGAGTCCTGCAAGACCTTGAAACTGCCGTTCTGCTCGGTCAGTTGGTGCAGGAAAATAATGTTGAGCACAATCCAGCCGATGGGCAGCAGACCGGTAAAGCCCCCGAACACCGCCGCACGCCCCGCCATCTCGGCCGGCATGCCGTAGGCAAAGATCGCGACGAGCAAGGCCGTGATGAGCCCCATGCCCGCGGCGATGTGCGCCTTGATATGAAAAACCCCGAGCGCCGCCAGCATCACCACCACGGGTAACGCTGCCAGTAGTGTGGAAATAAACATATTTCCAAAGGGGTCATAGATCTGCTGCCAAGTCATGCTGTCGTCTCCGGTTCAACCTAGTAAGTCGTAAGCGCCCCCACGGGAACGCACGTTTGTTGTTCAGATAACTGCCAATCACAGGTCTAGCCAGCGCATGTAACCAGCGAGTTCCTGACAGTTGCATGAACGTAAGTTCCCGGTAAGAAAGCCATCTAAGCTGACTAAGAAATCTATCTGCTCGGCGTAAACACCCTGCCCTGCAAACGTGCTAGATTTGTGCACCGTTCCCTAGAGCCTCGCATGACTCGCACCTTTACCCGAGAAGACACCCGCCGCATTGCGGCTATCCTGGCCGAAGCCGCACAGGTCGAAGTGATGCCGCGTTTTCGCCGGCTCACCGCCGACGCCGTGCACACCAAGAGCTCGCCGCGCGATCTGGTCACCGATGCCGACGAGGCGGCGGAACGCTTTATCACTACCAAGCTCGCCAAGCTCTATCCCGGCGCGATCATGGTGGGCGAAGAAGCCTCGGCTCGTAATCCTGCCTTGCTGAATATGCTGGTCGATGCGGACCTGGCTTTTTTGATCGATCCGATCGACGGCACACGCAATTTCGTGGCGGGTCTGCCGTTGTTTGGCATGATGGTGGCCGTGTGCCATCGCGGCGACGTATTGGCGGGCGTCATATACGACCCGGTCGCGCATGATTGGGCCATGGCGGTACGGGGCGAAGGCGCCTGGTCCGAGGCGGCCGATGGCACACAGACGCCACTGAAAGTGGCACAGCCGGCGCCGCCTCACGACATGGACGGCATGATTTCCACGGGGTTTCTGCCTGAGCCGCTGCGCAGCACCGTCAATGGAAACCTGGGCACGCTGGGCTCGACTGCGTCGCTACGCTGTGCCGCCCATGAATATCGTCTGGCGGCCAGCGGGCACTGCCACGTCATGCTCTACAACAAGCTCGATCCTTGGGATCACGCGGCGGGTTGGTTATTGCATCGTGAGGCTGGCGGATTCTCTGCGCACTTTGATACGAGCCCGTACAAACCGACGCATCGCACGGGTGGTCTGCTTTATGCGCCGGATGTCGGCAGTTGGCATGCGACGCGTCGCGCGTTGATGGGCGAGGATTTTCCTCCGATGTAGAGACGGCGCGCGTCGTTGCGGCACGCAGCCATCGCCCGGCCCTGGAGACATACCGCCATTACCCTCTGGAGACTTATCCCCAGATTTTGTGGACAACCCTATGGACAGCCTGGGGTCTTTGGCAAAAAATCCAACGGGGCCAAGCACTTAGAAATTTCGTTCAGGACTGATCAGCGCCATCGCTGCACACGGCCATCCGGTACCTGTCAGGCAGCCGGGTCAGCCGCATCAGGACCCACCGCATCAGCCCCCACGGCAGCCCCCGTCAACGGGGAAAAAGGCCCATATAACGCGTCCAGGGTTTCCGCACAGGAGGCCGACACCTTCAAGGTGAATAACTCGTCGGCCCGTGTGCGCCCCAGATTCAACGCAGCGATCGGCAGTCCGGCCTCAGAGGCGGCTCGCACGTAGCGATAGCCCGAGTGCACCATCAATGACGATCCGACCACCAGCACCGCATCCGCATGCTCTAGCGCAGTACGTGCCTGCACCCCGCGTTCCGGCGGAATGCTTTCACCGAAAAACACCACATCGGGTTTGACGATACCGCCACAGCGAGGACAGGCCGGCACGGTAAAACTGGCGAAATCCACACCCTCCAGATCCGCATCGCCATCGGGCGCATCGGCGGCATCCAGTTCGGCCCAATCCGGATTCCGAGCATTCAACTCGGCTTGCCAGGCAGCGCGTGGACCCCTCCAATCGCAACGCATGCAGCGCACCTCGTCCAGACGGCCGTGCAAATCGAGCACACTACGGCTGCCGGCCGCCTGATGCAAACCATCGACGTTCTGCGTCACCAACAGGCGTATGTGGCCTCGCGTTTCGAGCAATGCGAGTGCGCGATGCGCTGCATTGGGCTGCACATGGCCAAAACGGCGCCATCCTACGGTGCTGCGCGCCCAATAACGCGCCCGCGCGGCATCGCTGCCCATGAAGGCCTGAAAATCGATCGGCGGGCTGCGTTTCCATTGGCCATCGGCATCGCGATAATCCGGAATACCTGAACCCGTGCTGCAGCCTGCGCCCGTCAGCACAAACAGGTGTCTGTGCCCATCGATGAACTCACCCAGCGCATGGAAGTCTGGCATGTTGCGGTGATGCCTTATAAGCTGTCCAGCCCGCAATTAGGCATGTTATTGACCAGGCTGGCCTGCGTCACGTTGCTCTCGGCCGGCACGCTGCGCGTGAGCCAGACGTTCCCGCCGATGACCGAACCGCGGCCGATCGTCACGCGCCCCAGGATCGTCGCGCCGGAATAGATCACCACGTCGTCCTCGATAATCGGGTGACGCGGCAGGCCTTTTTTGAGTTCGCCATTTTCGCCAGGCGGAAAACGCTTCGCACCCAAGGTCACCATCTGATAGAGCCGTACACGGTCGCCAATGATTGCCGTCTCGCCGATCACGACGCCTGTGCCGTGGTCGATAAAAAAGCTCTTGCCGATGGTGGCGCCCGGATGGATATCGATCCCCGTATCGGCATGCGCGATCTCGGCCACAATGCGGGCCAGCATCGGTACGCCCAGCTTGTAGAGCACACTGGCCAGGCGATGATGAATCATCGCGGACACACCGGGATAGCACAGCAGCACCTCGTCGACGCTATGTGCAGCGGGGTCGCCTTGATAGGCTGCTGTCACGTCCAGATCCAATGCGCGCCGCACCTGCGGTAACGCGGCGCCAAACTGCCGTACGATCTGCACTGCGCGGGCATGCAAGGTATCGTCTGATTCCGCCTCGCCCGCGTTGCGGCCCATGTGGTGCAGCTCCAGGCAGACCTGATGCAACAATGCGTCCAACGCCGCGCCGATGGTATGCCCGACGTAAAAGTCCTCGACCTCGGCGCGCAGATCGATGGGGCCTAGCCGCATCGGAAACAACGCTCCGCACAATTGCCGAATGATCGTGCGCAGGCTTTCCTGCGAGGGGAACTCGCGATCGCCCGAATCCTCGCGCAGGCGCCCGCGCGGGCCGCGCCAGTCGACACGGGCCGCTCGCAGCCCGGAAACGATATGGTCCAGATTCCAGTGAGCTTGAGACGAATCGTTCATGACAACAGTCCTGCGGCTACCACAGCCGGCGTGCATTCAAACATGAAAACCTCTGAGAAAAGCCTGCGCCGCGCATTCTGCAGCGCAATATTCATGAACTGTAACCGCTAGCGCGGATTTTGCCTCTCGCGACCCGTCTCACAATGGGGTTTTGGCGCCACATTGCGCGAGCATGCGTTTCGGTTCATGCGGCAAAAACCCTGCATCGCCCCACCTTGATGCGCCTACGGGTTAATGCTGACTCGATTAGAAACCTATCTACCTTTATATTTCATTCAAACGAACGTTTGAATGAAATTCATCATGAACAAGCCGAGTACCGACGCAGCAGGAAACACCGGGTCTGCTCAGGCCGAGTCAAGTTCAACGGCGAACGGGCCTGACGACACTCAGTCCCTGGGGCAGTCGACTCGCGACATCATCCTGGACACCGCAGAACGGCTCTTTGCACAGCAAGGGCACGATGGCACCTCGATGCGGCAGATCACAAGCGAGGCTGGCGTCAATCTGGCTGCCGTGAACTACCACTTCGGCTCCAAAGAATCACTGGTACAGGCCGTGCTGAAGCGCCGGTTGGCCGTGCTCAACCAGGAACGTCTGCGCCTGCTGGACGAGCTGGAGGGTCAGGCAGAAGGACGGCCGCTCAAGCCTTCGCACATCGTGGATGCGTTCTTCGGCACCCTGCTGCGGCTGGCATCGCGCCCCGAACACGTAGGCAAGAATTTCCTGCCGCTGCTCGAACGCACCATGACGGATCCCACCGGCTTTATCCGCGCCATCGTGGCCGAGGAATATGCCAGTGTCATGGAACGCTATCAGAACGCTTTTTTCAAAGCGCTGCCCGATGTGCCTCGCACCGAGATTATCTGGCGCTTTCAATTCATGCTGGGCGCCACCTCGTACGCCATCGTCGGCACCGACGTCTTGAGGCTGGCCATGGGCTGGTCCCTGGAAGACAGCGATCCGACGCACGATCCCGAGCGCACCTTACAACGGCTGATGAGCTTTTTATTGGGCGGTTTGCGCGCGCCGTTGCCGCCAGCGTCACCGGCCACGTCCTGACAACGCGAACCGAACATTCGCCCGTATGCAGCGGTCAAGACTCGCAACGGGCACAGGCAATAACAACAATGACGGAGACACCAGAGATGAATGGACTATTTGCGATTGGCTGCATCTTGATAGCCCTGATCGTCATCGTAGTGGCCGTGCCACCGATCCGGCGCACACTGTTGTCGCGCCCCTTGTTTCAGGCGTACCGCAAAGTCCTGCCGCCCATGTCCGACACAGAACGCGATGCGCTGGAGGCGGGCACGGTCTGGTGGGAAGGCGAACTGTTTCGCGGACGGCCCGATTGGCAGCGATTGCTCGATCTGCCCAAGCCGGTGTTGACTGCGGACGAACAACAATTTCTGGACAATCAGGCCGAACACGCTTGTCGCATGGTGGATGACTGGCAGGTCACGCAAAAACAATACGACCTGTCTGCCGAGACCTGGGACTATCTCAAGCACAATGGCTTTCTGGGCATGATCATCCCGCGCGAATACGGCGGCCTGGGTTTTTCCGCCTACGCGCATTCGCAGATCATCACCAAACTGTCGACGCGCTCTTCTGCGCTGGCCGTATCGGTCATGGTGCCCAACTCGCTGGGACCGGCCGAATTACTCCTGCATTACGGGACTGAAGCCCAGAAAAATCACTACCTGCCGCGCTTGGCGCGCGGCGACGAAGTCCCCGCATTCGCGCTGACGAGCCCCTGGGCCGGCTCCGATGCCGCCGCGATTCCTGATTCCGGCATCGTCTGCAAAGGCATGTGGCAAGGCGAGGAAGTGCTGGGCATGCGCGTGACCTGGGACAAACGCTATATCACGCTCGCCCCGGTATGCACGTTGTTGGGATTGGCATTCCGGCTCTATGACCCGGATGGATTGCTGGGCGGCCCCGCTGATGTCGGCATCACCTGCGCACTCGTTCCGCACGATCATCCCGGCGTCGAGACGGGACGGCGTCATTTCCCGTTGAATGCCATGTTCATGAATGGCCCCACGCGTGGCACCGATGTATTCATGCCGCTGGATTTCATCATCGGCGGCCCTGCGAGAGCGGGCCAAGGCTGGCGGATGCTGATGGAATGCCTGGCCGCGGGCCGATCGATCTCGTTGCCAGCCTCGAATACGGGGATGTCACAGCTCACAGCACGCACTGTCGGCGCCTATGCGCGAGTACGCAGCCAATTCCGTACGCCGGTCGGCCGCTTTGAGGGCGTAGAAGAAGCCTTGGCGCGTATTGGCGGGCATACCTATTTGATGGATGCAGCGCGAGTGATGACTGCCGGCGCCATCGATCTCGGCGAAAAGCCCTCGGTAGTTTCCGCCATCGTGAAATACCACATCACAGAACGCGCACGCCAAGTCGTCAACGATGGCATGGACGTGATCGGTGGCAAAGGCATCTGCCTGGGGCCTTCCAATTTTCTGGGACGGGCTTATCAGCAGGTCCCTGTAGGCATCACCGTAGAAGGCGCAAACATCCTGACACGCAGCCTGATTATCTTTGGCCAAGGCGCGATCCGTTGCCATCCCTATGTCCTGACAGAAATGCAGGCCGCGGGAAACAGCGATACCCGAGAGGGCTTGAAAGCCTTTGATCGTGCATTCTGGCGTCACGTCCGATTTGTGATGGGTAACGGTTTACGCGCAATGGGTCACGCCTTGACCGGAGCACGCCTGGCACACGCGCCGGCCTCGGCAGCGCCTGAGATGCACCGCTATTACCGCCAGCTAACGCGCTACGCCTGCAGCTTTGCACTGCTTGCCGACGTGTCGATGGCGCTGCTGGGCGGCAGCCTCAAACGTCGCGAGCGCCTGTCGGCACGGTTGGGCGATATCCTGTCGCAGATGTATTTGGCCTCTGCCGTACTCAAGCGATTCGAAGATGAGGGACGGCAATCGGCAGACGCGCCGCTGGCCCATTGGGCGCTGCAGGATGCGCTGCAACGTTTACAGGCTGCATTTGTCGGCGTACTGGACAACCTGCCACAACGTTCGGTAGGCTGGATGCTACGCCGACTGGTGTTTCCCTGGGGACTCATGCAGCACACACCATCCGACGAGTTAAGCCAACATGTTGCCCGCCTGTTGACTGAGCCTGGCACCACACGAGAACGATTGACCGCCAACTGCCATGTGCCGGACACCGAGCACGAGCCTGTCGGTGCCTTGGAACAAGCCCTCGTTGCCACGCTGAATGCAGAGGCTGCCGACGCGCGCCTGCGCGCCTATGAAAAAACCGGCGCGCTGACAGGTGATCCGCGCGCCAACGTCCGCGATCTGGCCGAGGCAGCGCACGCCCGGGGTGGATTGGACCAGCGTGATTATGAATGCATCAAGCGCCGAGATACGTTGCGCGATCAAGTCATCCGGGTCGACGATTTTCCGTTCGACTTCGGTATGACGGGCGCCATGCAGCCAGGCGCTCAACGTAAAGCCGCCTAGGACACATACGCGAAGGAAAACCTTATGCCACACGCCCCTATCTATGTCGTGGACGGTGCGCGCACTCCTTTCCTGAAGGCGCGCAACGCGCCGGGCCCGTTTTCCGCCGCGGATCTGGCGGTACAGGCCGGACGCGCGCTGTTGCTGCGGCAACCCTTCACCCCTGAGGACTTGGACGAAGTCATCGTAGGTTGTGCAGCGCCGTCGGCAGATGAGGTCAACATCGGCCGCGTCATTGCACTGCGGCTGGGCTGCGGCCATCGCGTGCCCGGCTGGACCGTCATGCGCAACTGCGCCTCCGGCATGCAGGCGCTCGACAGCGCCATCGCAAACATTCATACCGGCCGTTCCTCTCTGGTCCTGGCCGGCGGTGTCGATGCGCTGTCACGTGCGCCTTTGCTTGTCTCCGACGAGATGACGCGCTGGCTCGCTCGCTGGAACTCGGCACGCGGCGTGGGCAATCGTTTCGCCGCACTACGCGGGTTTCCCTGGCGCAGCATCGCCCCGGTGATCGGCTTGGTCAAAGGACTCACCGATCCCGTGGTGGGGCTATCCATGGGACAGACTGCAGAAAACCTTGCCACACGCTTTGGTATCAGCCGCCACGCGATGGATGAGTATGCAGCACGCAGCCATACACGCGCCCTGGCAGCTAGAGCGGCCGCCGCTCACGAGATCGCGCCGCTGATCGATGCCCGCGGCACGCTCTATCCCATCGATGACGGCGTACGGGATGATTCCACCATCGAGCGGCTGGGCAAACTGCGTCCGGTATTCGACAAGCCCTGGGGCAACATCACTGCGGGCAATAGCTCGCAGGTCACCGACGGCGCGGCATTGCTGCTATTGGCCTCCGAGGACGCGGTCAAACGCTGGAACCTGCAACCGCTGGGACGTATCGTCGATTCGCAATGGGCAGGCCTGGATCCTGCGCAAATGGGGCTGGGGCCGGTACACGCGGCCACCTCGATCCTGCAGCGGCATCACCTGGGCCTGAACGACCTGGACCTGTGGGAAATCAACGAGGCCTTTGCCGCGCAAGTGCTGGCGTGCCTCGCGGCCTGGAACGATACCGTCTATTGCCGGGAGGAGCTTGGCACTGAACCCTGGGGTGTGCTGGACCAGGCACGCTTGAACATCGAAGGCGGCGCCATTGCGCTCGGCCATCCCGTCGGCGCCTCGGGCGCACGTATTGTGCTGCATCTGCTGCAACTGCTGCGTGCACGTGGCTTGCAACGCGGCATGGCAGCGATCTGCATCGGTGGCGGACAAGGCGGCGCCATGCTGCTGGAAACGGAGGCTGCACAATGACGTCCACGACAGAGCTCTCGCCATCGCAATGGCGGCACTGGCGCCTGGAGCGCGAAGCCGATGGCTTGGCATGGTTGACGATTGACCGCGCCGATAGCGCCGTCAACGCCTTGTCAGCCGAGGTCATGACTGAGCTTGCCCAGGTGTTGGACACCTTGCAGTCCACCCCGCCTGCAGGCCTCATCATTCGTTCAGGAAAAGCTGCAGGCTTTATCGCCGGCGCGGACGTGGAAGAATTCGCCGGGCTCGCCACGCCGCAACAAGCACACGCGCTGGTGGAACGAGGCTGGCATTTGTTCAACCGCTTGGCCAGCGTGCCCTATCCCACCCTTGCCTTGATCCAGGGGCATTGCCTGGGCGGCGGCCTGGAGCTGGCGCTCGCGTGCCGCTATCGGTTGGCAGTGGAGGTGCCGGGCACCTCGCTCGCGCTGCCGGAAGTCATGCTGGGTATTTTTCCCGGTTGGGGCGGCATGCGCCGGTTGCCCGCACTGATCGGCCCCGTCGCCGCACTGGACATGATGTTGACGGGGCGCCCGGCCGATGCGCGCAAGGCCGCCACGCTGGGCCTGGTCGACGCACGCGTGCCGCCGAGGCTATCGGACACGGCTGCGCGCCGCCAGGTGCTGTCCGGCAAACCGGCTCGTCGAGCGCGCGGCATCGCCGCGTGGTTGAACCATGCGCCATTCAAATCGCTGGTGGCCAAACGCGTCCTGAAGCAAGTCAACGCCAAAGACCCTCTGGGCCACTATCCTGCCGCCCCTGCCATCGTCACCCTATGGTCGCAATACGACGGCAATGCCCTCGCCGCACCACAGGTCATCGACCGCATCCTGACCTCTGATACGGCGCGCAATCTGCTGCGTGTTTTCCGTTTGCAAGAACGCCTGAAATCCTGCGGCAAGGCGCGCGATGGGGTTTCACCTGTACAGCACGTACACGTCGTCGGTGCCGGCACCATGGGCGGCGACATCGCGGCGTGGTGCGCACTGAAAGGCATGACCGTCACGCTGCAGGACCAGGACGCCGCACGCATCGCGCCGGCTATCGGCCGAGCCGCGGCACTCTACGCACGCAAACTCAAAGATCCCTATGCTGCGCGAGCGGCCGCCGATCGCCTGATCCCGGACCCTGCGGGCGACGGTGTCGCTCGCGCCGACCTGGTGATCGAAGCCATCACGGAACAGATCGAGGCCAAACAAGCCCTGTACCGTGCGATCGAATCCCGCCTCAAACCCGATGCGATCCTGGCCACGAACACGTCCAGTCTGTCGCTGGGCACCTTGCGTGCCGGGCTGACCCAGCCGCATCGGCTGATCGGCGTCCACTTTTTCAATCCTGTCGCGCAAATGCCATTGGTTGAGGTCGTCCAGGCAGGCCCCGACGAACAAGGGATACAAGCTCGTGCCTGCGCATTTGTCGGCCAGCTCGGCAAGCTGCCCCTGCCCGTCAGCGATGCGCCTGGATTTCTGGTCAATGCAGTGCTGGCGCCATATATGTTGGCCGCCATGCGACAGGTCGATGATGGCGTTTCGCCTGAAACCGTCGATCGCGCCATGACAGACTTTGGCATGCCCATGGGACCGCTGGAATTAGCCGACACGGTGGGCCTGGATATTGCCCTGGCGGCCGGCCAGCAACTCACACAACAGGCCGAGCCGCCGCGCTGCCTCGCCGATCGCATCGCCCGCGGGGATCTGGGCCGTAAAAGCGGCCAGGGTTTTTACACCTGGCACGACGGCAAAGCCCGCAAGCGTGAACCAGGGACCTCGCCCGCGGGCCTGGCAGAACAATTAATCGCCCCCCTTATCGAACGCACGCAACAGCAGGTCGATCAACGCGTCGTCGCCGACGCCGACCTGGCTGATGCGGGCGTGATTTTTGGCACAGGCTTTGCCCCGTTCACGGGCGGGCCGCTGCACTACCGGAACAACAAGCTGCATAAAACAAGTACGACATAAAAAACGCCAACGCACAGGCCCATGCAACACCCATGTTCACGCCTGACGAGAGGAGACACACTATGCATAAAAAATCGTTGGCCTTGGCTACTTTGTCCGTTGCTATCACGGCGATCGGCAGTGCCAGTAACGTACACGCCGCCGGCTTCCAGTTGTTGGAGCAAAATGCCAGCGGCCTCGGCAACGCCTACGCCGGCTCGGCCGCCATCGCGGAAAACGCCAGCACCATTTATTACAATCCCGCCGGGATGACCTATCTGCCCGGCTTCAATATTTCCGCCGGCGTAAACGCCATACAACCGTCTTTCAAGTTTCGCGACAACGGCAATAGCCGCAATCCCACCGCGCTAGGCGGCGGTGCACCCATGGGAGGCAATGGCGGCGATGCGGGCAACCTCGGGGTCGTGCCCAATGCCTATTTCTCGTGGCAGCTGAACGAAAAATGGTTTGTCGGCCTGGGCGTCGGTGCACCGTTTGGATTGATGACCGAATACAACGACGATTGGGTCGGCCAGTATCACTCCAATAAATTCGACATCAAGACCATCAACATCAACCCGTCGATTGCCTACAAGGTCAATGACCAATTTTCGATGGGCTTCGGCGTGAACTGGCAACACATCGACGCGCAATACAAAAAGAAAGTGGTGGTTCCAGTGACGCCTGCTGGCCCTTTTCTGCCTGGCGATGCCGATTTGAATCTGGACGGCGATGCCTGGGGCTGGAACATCGGCTTCATGCTGCAACCCACCGAGGACACCCGCATCGGGCTATCTTACCGGTCTAAGATTCGCCACAACGCCAAAGGCGACACCAAGATCGACGGCTTTGCGCCAGGGCAATCCTTGTCCTACGACGCCAGCACCAGGGTCGACCTGCCCGACTCGTTGATCTTGAGCGCCGTGCATCAATTGAATGAACGGTGGGAATTGCTGGCCGATATTTCCTGGACCGGCTGGAGCAGCCTGCCCCAACTGAAGATCAAAAACGACGGCGGACCGACCGACACGCTGCCGCTGGATTTCCGCGACACCTGGCGCGTCGCGCTGGGCGCCAATTATCAGCTTGCACCGAAATGGAAATGGCGCTTTGGTGTCGCCTGGGATCAGTCCCCCGTGCACAACCCGAGCGATCGCCCCACGTCGCTGCCCGACACGGATCGCTGGTGGTTCTCAACCGGAGTACAGTATGCAGTGAGCAAAGACACGCAAATCGACGTCGGCTATACCTATCTGTACCTGCGTGATGCCGACATCGATACCACCTCGGGCAATGCGCTGACCAAGGGCCGCGTCGCGGGCGACTATCGCAGCAAAGGGAACATCCTGGGGATCCAGGTGTCCACCCGGTTCTGATCGTCATCATGTTGTCCCGTTCGCTATCAGGCAGCGCCTGGCGCTGCCCAAACAGGAGACCGCTTTGAGCAGCAAGTTCATTGTCAAACACGCCGCCGTACTGGGAGCGGGTGTCATGGGCGCACAAATCGCCGCCCATCTCGCCAACGCCGGCGTTCCCGTTACCTTGTTCGACCTGACCGCCAAAGACGGCGATCGCAATGCCATCGCGAACAAAGCCCTGGCAGGCCTGAAAAAACTCGAGCCCGCGCCGCTTGCGAGCCCGTCGCGCCTCGCGTTGATCACGCCCGCGAACTACGATGACCACCTCGATCAGCTCCCTCACTGCGATCTGGTCATCGAAGCCATTGCGGAACGCATGGACTGGAAAACGGCGCTGTACGAGCGTATCGCCCCGCATGTCTCTCCCGACGCAATCCTGGCCTCGAACACATCCGGCTTGTCTATCGGCGAATTGGCCGACGCCCTGCCTGAAAATCTGCGCGCCCGATTCTGCGGCGTGCATTTTTTCAATCCACCGCGCTACATGCGTCTGGTCGAAATCATCGCCACCCGCCACACACAAGGCGAGGTCGTCGATCATCTGGAAAGCTGGTTGACCAGTCAGTTGGGCAAAGGCGTCATCCGCGCGCTGGATACGCCCAACTTCATCGCCAATCGCATCGGCGTGTTTTCGATTTTGGCCGCGCTGCACCACACCGAACGGCTCGGCCTGGGCTTTGACGAGGTCGATGCCTTGACCGGCCCCAAGATCGGCCGCCCCAAGAGTGCCACCTATCGAACCGCCGACGTCGTGGGCCTGGACACGCTCGCCCACGTCGTGGCCACCATGCGCGACAAGCTGCCATCGGATCCCTGGCATCCGCATTTTCAATTGCCTGCGTGGCTCAATGCCCTCATCGAGCGCGGCGCGTTGGGCCAGAAAAGCGGCATCGGCGTCTATCGCAAAGTCGGCAAAGAGATCCAGGTACTGGATCCCGCGGCGGGCGACTATCGCCCCTCGGCGGGTGTCATTGCCGACGAAGTCGATGCGATCCTGAAACAACGCGATCCGGCGCAACGCTTTGCAGCATTGCGCGCGAGCAAACATCCTCAGGCGCAATTCCTGTGGAGCCTGTTCCGCGACATTTTTCACTACAGCGCCACCCAGCTCGAACATATCGCCGATAACGCTCGTGATCTCGATCTGGCAATGCGTTGGGGATTCGGCTGGGCGCAAGGGCCCTTTGACACCTGGCAAGCGGCCGGTTGGCGCGGCATTGCCGATGCCATCGCAGCTGATATCGCCGCCGGTGCGGCGATGAGCACGGCTCCTCTACCGGACTGGGTACAAGAAAACGGCCGCGAAGGTGTACACAACGCGCAGGGCTCCTATTCCGCGCGCGACGGCAAACAACAACCCCGCTCCGCGCTGCCCGTCTATGCACGCCAGTTGTTCCCCGAGCGTCTGGTTGGCGAAGCCTCCGTCACACGAGGCACCACGCTTTGGGAAAACGCAGGGGTGCGTCTATGGCATCTGCCCGAATTGGACCCAGGCGTCGGCATCCTGTCATTCACCTCGAAAATGCACGCCATCGGTGACGAAGTCCTCGACGGCGTGCTGCATGCGGTGGCGCATAGCGAACAGCAATTGGAGGCGTTGGTCGTCTGGCATGATGCTCCGTTTGCCGTGGGCGCGAATCTGTCGCAAGTCGTGCAGGCATGCGTCGCCGGTCAATTCGACATGTTGGAGGCTACCGTAGAAAAATTCCAGCGCGCCTCGCTATCGTTGCGTTATGCACGTGTGCCGACCGTCGCGGCGGTACAGGGAATGGCGCTGGGAGGCGGCTGCGAATTTCTCATGCATTGCAGCCATCGGGTCCTGGCGTTGGAAAGCTATATCGGCCTGGTAGAGGCCGGTGTGGGCCTGGTGCCGGCAGGAGGCGGCAGTAAAGCCCTCGCCGCACGCGCCGCTGCATTGGCCGCGATGACGGCAACGCCCGCCGAGGTGTTTCCGTATCTGCAGCCGGTATTCCAGAACATTGCCACCGCACAAGTCTCAAAGAGCGCACTGCAGGCCATCGACATGGGCTATGCGCAAGCGCACGACCAGGTCGTGTTTCATCCCGACGAATTGCTGTGGGTCGCGATCAAGCAAGCACGCGCCGCCGCTGATGCCGGCCACACCCCGCCCCTGCCCGTGACCAACATTCCCGTTGCTGGCCGCACCGGTATCGCGAACTTTGAAATGGTGCTGGTCAACATGCGCGAAGGGGGCATGATCAGCGCCCATGATTACCAGGTTGCCCGCAGTGCCGCTGTCGCCCTGTGCGGCGGCGAAGTCGAAGCCGGCACACGCGTGAACGAAGACTGGCTGCTGGCCGTCGAACGCCGCGAATTCGTGGCCTTGTTGCGTACCAAGGAAACGCAAGCACGTATCCAGCACACACTGGAAACCGGCAAGCCGCTGCGCAACTGACACCCGACAAGGATTCCCGATGAGCAAACAAATTCAAGACGCCTATATCGTCGCCGCCACCCGCCTGCCCGTGGGCAAGCGCAATGGCCTTTATGCTACGACCCGCCCCGACGATATGCTGGCGGCCGCCCTGCGCGCCGCGCTGGCCCAGGTCCCTGCTTTAGATCCCGCCCGCGTCGAAGACGTCATCGCGGGCTGCGCCATGCCCGAAGCCGAACAAGGTATGAACGTCGCCCGCATGAGCCTGCTGCTCGCCGGTCTGCCGGACAATGTACCGGGCGTTACGGTCAATCGTTTTTGCGCCTCTGGCTTACAGGCCGTTGCCGATGCTGCCGCGCGAATCCGGTTGGGCATGGCCGACGTCATGATTGCCGCCGGCACCGAATCGATGAGCGCCATGCCGCAAATCATGGGAAATAAAGTCGCCATCAATCCCGAGATTTTTGCGCACGATGAAAACCTGGGCATGGCCTACGGCATGGGCCTGACTGGAGAAAAAGTCGCCGCCCAATGGAAGATCTCGCGCGAGGACCAGGATGCCTTTGCCTTGGCCTCTCATCAAAAAGCCTGCGCCGCGATCGCCGCAGGACACTTCGACGACGAGATCACGCCCTATCAGACCGTCACGCACCTGCCCGGCGAGGCAGGGACCGTACGTACGGTTGAGAAACTGGCGGAACACGACGAAGGCCCACGCCCAGACACCAACGCCGAGGCGCTCGCCAAACTGCGTCCCGTGTTTGCCGCGCGCGGCTCCGTGACCGCAGGCAACAGCTCGCAGATGTCCGATGGCGCCGCCGCCGTCGTGCTCGTGTCCGAGCGTATTCTGCGTGAACTCAATCTCGCTCCTCTGGCGCGCGTGGTGGGTTTCTCGGTCGCGGGAGTTCCCCCCGAAATCATGGGCATCGGCCCCAAAATGGCCATTCCCAAAGCCCTCGCACAAACCGGCATCGCACAACAGGATCTGGACTGGATCGAACTCAACGAGGCGTTCGCCGCGCAATCATTGGCCGTCATGCGCGACCTGCAGTTGGACCCAACCAAGGTCAATCCGCTGGGCGGCGCGATTGCGTTGGGCCACCCCTTGGGCGCGACAGGTGCGATCCGCACCGCCACCGTCGTGCACGGCCTGCGGCGCACCGGCGGCAAATACGGCATGGTCACGATGTGTGTTGGCACCGGTATGGGTGCAGCCGGTATATTCGAGGCACTGTAGCTCGCATCGACTCGACATATGGAACGCATCTGGCTCGATCATTACCCGCCCGGCGTCCCTGCCGACATTGACACTGCGCCCTACGAATCGCTGCTGACGATACTCGACGATAGTTGTCGGCGTTTTGCCGGCAACCCTGCGTACACGAGTCTTGGCACCACGATCACCTACGCCGAGTTCGATCGTCTGTCGCGCGATTTTGCCGCATGGCTGCAATCACGCGGTCTGCGCCAAGGCGACCGTGTCGCGCTGATGCTGCCCAATCTGCTGCAATATCCCATCTGCCTGTTCGGGGCATTGCGTGCAGGCTGCGTCGTCGTGAACTGCAATCCGCTCTATACCGCCCATGAGCTGGCACACCAATTGGGCGATGCCGGCGCGCAGGCCATCATCATCGCCGAGAACTTTGCCCATACCCTGCAAAAGGCATTGCCGCATACCGCCCTGCGCCACATCGTCGTCACCTCCATAGGCGAATTGCTGGGCCCCATCAAAGGCCGCGTGGTCGATCTGGCCGTGCGCCACATCAAACGCAAAGTTCCGGCATGGTCACTGCCCGGCACCGTGCGCCTGCGTACCGCACTGGCTGCCGGGCGTGGCCTGTCGCTGCGCCCACCCACTCTGACGCGCGCCGACCCTGCGTTTCTGCAATACACGGGCGGCACCACCGGTGTCGCCAAGGCCGCCGTGCTCAGCCACGGCAACATGCTGGCCAATCTGTGTCAGGCCCATGCGTGGATACGCGGACATCTGCGCGAGGGCGAGGAATGCATCGTCACTGCCCTGCCGCTTTATCACGTGTTCGCCCTCACAGCCAATTGCCTGACCTTCATCAAACTGGGCGCACGCAACCTGCTGATTCCCGACCCACGCGATCTGCCTGCCTTCATCAAGGCCCTGCGCAAAACACCCTTTAGTGCGCTCACCGGCGTCAATACCCTGTTTTGCGCATTGCTGAATCATCCCGACTTTGCCAAGCTGGATTTTTCCCGGCTGCGCATCACACTCGGCGGCGGCATGGCCATCCAACGCGCAGTAGCCCAACGCTGGCGCGAGGTGACCGGCGTCTCGCTATGCCAAGCCTACGGTCTCACGGAGACCTCGCCCGCGGTCACCTTGAATCCCCTGGATGTCAGCACCTTTACCGGCTCCATCGGCCTGCCGGTCCCCTCTACCGAGATATCCATCCGCGACGATGACGGCCGTGAACTGCCGCCAGGCGAAACCGGCGAACTCTGCGTACGCGGCCCGCAAGTCATGTCGGGCTACTGGAAACAACCCGCCGAAACTGCCCTGGTCTTTCATCCCGATGGTTTTCTGCGCACAGGAGACATGGGCTATGTCGATGAACGCGGCTACGTCTATCTGGTCGATCGTAAGAAAGATCTGATCCTGGTATCAGGCTTTAACGTCTATCCCAACGAAGTCGAAGACGCCGCCGCCCTGCACCCCGGCGTACGCGAGGTCGCCGCCATCGGCGTACCCGACGAGCGCTCGGGCGAAGCGGTCAAACTGTTCGTCATCCGCCGCGACCCTTCACTGGATGCCGCCACCCTGATCGCTCACTGCCGCCAGCACCTGACCGGCTACAAGGTCCCTCGCCACGTCGAATTCCGCGATGAGTTGCCGCGCAGCGCCGTCGGGAAAATCTTGCGCCGCGAACTGAAACCCGGCTCTCGCTCGTAAAAACCACTCATCTGACATACCGAGGTCAGCCCATCTCTGCAGTTTCCCAAAGCCCCACTATAATTCGATAAAATTAATACAAATCATTATCACTATCGGATACATTTTTCTAATCTGGGGATTCTGTTGAACCGTTATTTGCCTGCGACACCCGTCCGCAAGACGCCCGCCTTTACCTTGGCCCTATTGACCGCCAGCCTGGCCCCGTTTTTTGCCCAAGCTCAAGGCACCGACACGGAAGCCGCGACACTGCCAACGGTACGCGTCACTGGCGCCCAGGAAACCGCCACCAGCCCCGTCGAGGGTTATGTGGCGACGCGCAGCGCCACAGGCACAAAGACAGACACCCCGTTGCTGGAAACACCGCAAGCCATCACGGTGATCCCGCGTGAACAATTCGTCGACCAGGGCGCGCAAAATGTCCAGGACGCGCTGAATTACGCCGCCGGCGTGCGCCCCAACGCCTACGGCGTCGACAATCGCGCCGACTACGTTCGCGTACGCGGCGTCGAGCCCGTGCAGTATCTGGATGGCCTGCGCCAGTTCTTCAGCTACAACAACCCGCGCACCGATATTTACGCGCTGGAACGGCTCGAAGTCCTGCGCGGCCCATCGTCCATGTTGTACGGCCAAGGCAGCACCGGCGGCGTGTTGAACCTGGTCAGCAAACGTCCCTTAGCCGAGGCCCAGCACGAAATCGGCGTCATCCTGGGCAATCACAATCGCAAAGAAATCCAGGCCGACCTGACCGGCCCGGTCACCGAGGACGGCCAATGGCTCTATCGTGTCGTCGCGGTCGCTCGTGACAGCGACACGCAAGTGCAACACGTCGGCGACGACCGGCTGATGCTTGCCCCCTCGCTCACGTGGCAACCCAGCGCCGCCACCTCGCTGACGCTGCAAGGTTATTTCCAAAAAGACAAAACCGGCACCACGCAATCGTTCCTGCCCTGGAGCGGCAGCGTCAGCCATAACCCCAACGGTCAAATTCCCACGCGCCGCTTTGCCAGCGAACCGGGTTTCGATGCCTATGACACCGAGCAATTCAGCGTAGGCTGGCTGTTTGAACACAAGTTCAATGATCGCTGGACCGTGCGGCAGAGTTTCCGCAATACGATCAGCAAAGTCGACTACAAGTCGATGTATCCGGACTCGTATTCGAATCCCGAAGCCCCCTACATCGACCCCGAGCAAATGACGCTCAACCGCTACTATTACGTGCACAAGCCACGCATGCGTACGTTGTTGGTCGATCAAAACGTAGAAGGCAAGGTGGATTGGGGCTCGACCCAGCATACCTTGTTGTTTGGTGCTGACTACAGCCGCTATCGCGAAACGGGACAAGAAGCCACGGGCCTCGGCAGCCCGTTGAACGTCTACCATCCTGTTTACGGCAACATCCCGGAATACGATCTCAGCGATACGCCCAAGACGAAACAACAGCAACTCGGTTTTTACGCGCAAGACCAGATGCGTTATCAAAACTGGATCTTTGTCGCAGGGATCCGCCACGACCGTGCCCAGACCGATATCGAAGGCAACGACCGCGAAGTCGACAACGCGACGACCAAACGATTCGGTTTGCTCTACGCTGCAGACAACGGCCTGTCGCCATACATCAGCTACAGCGAGTCATTCACCCCGATCGGCGGCACGGACATCTATGGCAATCGATGGAAGCCGATGCGCGGCAAACAATGGGAACTCGGCTTGAAATACATGCCGCCGGACTCCGATCTGGAGTTCACCGCAGCAGCCTACGACCTGCGCGAGAAAAACCGCCAGGCTCCCGACCCATCCAACCCAAACAACCAGATTCAGGCAGGCAAGACCAAGACACGAGGCATAGAACTGGAACTGCGCGGCCGCGTGACCAAACAACTGGACGTCATCGCCAACTATATCTACACCGACATAGACTCCGATCTGGAGCCCGTGCCCAAACACATGGCGTCGCTGTGGGGTAAATATCGCTTTGCTGTGGCCAGCATGCCCGGCTTTTCGGCGGGTGCGGGCGTACGCTACCTGGGTTCGTTCACCGATGGCGCCGCACCAGAAACCCCATCGGTCACCTTGTTCGACGCGATGTTGGCCTATGACAGCGGCGCATGGCGCTACGCGCTCAACGTGAACAACATTGCCGACAAAACCTACGAGGTCACATGCCTGAACCGCGGCGATTGCTTCTATGGGCAACGGCGTACGGTCACGATGAGCGCGACCTATCGGTTCTGATCGGACGACGGCAAGAACAAAATCGCCGTAGCACAGAGGAGCCTTTCCCCTGCCTACGGCGATTTATCCATCGGTGCAGCGCTCAGATCATGCTTAGCCCAATTGCATACCTGTCGCCTTGATGATCTTTCCCCACTTGTCCTTCTCAGCGCGAATGAATTGACCGAACGCCTGAGGAGTATCTCCCACCAGCCGTACCCCGACCTCGTCGAAACGCTTGATCACCTCGGTATTCGACAGCACTTGCCTCACCGCGCGATTCAGACTATCGACGACATCCTCCGGCGTTCCCGCAGGGGCGACTAAACCAAACCACGCCTCCGATTCAAAGCTGGGCACGGTTTCTGCGATCGCGGGGATATCTTTCATGCTGTCGAGCCGTTTTGCCGAAGCCACGCCCAGCGCCCGCATCTTGCCGGCCTGCACTTGCGGATAGGTCGTGGGTGAATTATCAAACATCACTTGAATTTGCCCGCCCATCAAATCCGTAGCTGCGGGCGCGCTGCCGCGATAGGGAATGTGCTGCAAGTCGATGCCGGTTTCCAACTTGAGCAGCTCCATCGTCAAATGACTCGTTGTACCGCTGCCTTGCGATCCATATGCCACTCGCCCCGGATGTTGTTTAGCGTAGGCGATCAGCTCTGCCACTGAATGGAACGGCGCCTTGGGATTCGCCGCCAACATGATCGGTACCGATGCCAACAGAGACACCGGTGCAAAATCGCGAATAGGGTCATACCCAGGATTCGCATATAGCTGCTGATTAATACTCAATGGACCTGCGCTGGACACCATCAAGGTATAGCCGTCCGCTTTGGCACGCGCCACATAGGCTGCACCGATATTTCCTCCGGCTCCTTGCTTGTTCTCAACGATCACCGGCTGCTTGAGAATGCCCGATAGTTTTTCAGCGAGGACACGTGCTACCACGTCCGTGGTCCCCCCCGCCGGGAACGGCACAACAATGGTCACTGCGCGCTCGGGATAACTCGCCGCCAACGCTGCGTTGGCACACAGCGATGCCACTACAGCGGCGCTCGCCAGCATACGCCGGACTTGCTTGAACATAACTTGTCTCCGTCATTTTTATATTGAGCTTTTTTTATGGCTGCGACCGGGTGCAACGTTATGCAGCATCCCCGTCAAACCGTTTTTCGAATCAAAACCCGTACAACGCGGCCGGGTTGTCCACCAATAGTTTTTGCTGAACTGCCGTATCGGGCACCCACAAGGGAATCAGGTCGACCAGATCGCCGTCGTTTGGCATAGACACATTGCAGATCGGGTGCGGCCAATTGCTGCCCCAGATAATGCGGTCAGGCCAGTGTTTTGCCACACGATGAATCATCGGCAACATATCGGCATGAGGATACGGTTGCGACGACAGTCGATATAAGCTCGCCAGCTTGACCCAGGCACGCCCCGTGTCCATCAAGCTTGCTAGCGCCTCAAAAGCGGGACTGTCCACGCCTTCGTCACCGCGTATACGCGCCATGTGATCCAACACAATGTCGACTCGCAAAGCCTGCAACCGTGGCAATAGCGCGACCAATTCATCGGCATGCTTGAAATGCAGCACCAGATGCCAACCCAGCTGTTGCGCCTCGTCAGCCAAAGCCTCCAATTGATCGAAGCCTACGCCCCCGCCCACGACGGTAGACAAACGATAGCCACGCATTCCTAACGCATGCATGCGCTCACGTTCAGGCAATGGGCAACCCGGCGGCATCACTGCAACGCCGCGCGCGCGGGACCCCATGCGTTCCAACGCATTCAGCGTGGCGGCGTTATCCGTTCCATGCGCACCGCCATGCACGATGACGGCTCGATCGATGCCTAACGTCGCCAGTAGTTTGATGTAGTCATCAACGGTGCAGTCCTCCGGCGTATAGCTACGCTGCGGCGAATAAGGAAACTGCGCCTGTGGACCAAAAATATGGGCGTGACAATCACATGCCCCCGCAGGCATCTGAAAACGGGGTTGTCGAGTATGACGGTCAGGGCCAGCACAACGCGTGGGTTCTCGTGCCTCGTTCGAGCTGTTCATGTATGTCTCCTTTGAACCATGACAACGTCAACGGGCTTGTGCTTCGCGTTCGGCAATGCGGGCCAGCACATCCGCTCCCCGATTCGCCGCGGACACACCGCGGAACAAATACGCCATGCTCACCACTGCCTGCAGCTCTTCCCAACTCGCGCCCGCACGGCGTGCGGCAATACCGTGAATCACCGCCGCATCACTTAATTCCGCCATCAACATGCCAAAGATCATCAGTTGCGCCGTCTTGCCGTCGAAGCACGGGGGATTCATGGCGTGCGCTCGAATTTGCTCCTGCATGTCGACCAAGACCGGATCCAGAGCACCCGTCACCTGCAAACGCGCCTCAACTCGCGGCGGCAAATAACCAAGCAATTCTCGATAACTATCTGCTTGGCGTTCCAGGGCGGCCGGATCGCGCGGCGCGCCCATGGCTTGAACAACGACCGAAGCATCTATGCGAGATGCAGACATACCGGACTCCTTCGTCAAGACGTATCAGGTCGGCAACATGCCGTGCCTCTTTTTTATGGTTGACGAAGCCGTCGGCAAAGTCAATAAAAAATCGATTTTATTTTTAAAATCGATTTTTTAGCCTCAGCGCTACAATATGCGGCATGAAAAAAGCTCAGGTTCCTCCTGTCCCCCCAAAGCTTCAGGCCAGCACATCCCTGACGGCCTCAGTCGCTATCCAGATTCGGGCCGCTATCCTGGACGGCACCTATCCGCCCGGCATGCGACTGCGCCTGGACGAACTGCGCCAGACATACGACGTCAGTCTGAGCCCCTTGCGCGAAGCCCTGACTCGCCTGGCTGCCGAAGACCTGGTCCAAATCACCGACCAGCGCGGTTACCAGGTCACCCCGGTGTCCGCCGAAAACCTGCGGGAAGTCACCGTGCTGCGCACGCAACTGGAAATCACGGCACTGAAAGAGTCGTTGAAACGAGGCGACGAGGCTTGGGAAGACGCATTGGTTGCCGCCTATCACCGGCTGCATCGCCTGGAAGACGGGGGGCAGCGCCCCGAAGGATGGGAAAAAGCGCACCGGGCCTTTCATCTGGCGCTGGTCTCTGCCTGCGATATGCCGTTGCTCCTGCGTTTCTGCGGCAGCCTGCACGATCTGAGCGATCGTTATCGACGCCTTTTCCTCACTCGACACGCCCCGGACGCAAATGTGCCTGGAGAACATCAGGCACTATTCGAAGCCGCCATTGCCCGCGATGACGTGCGCGCCGCTGAAATACTCGCCCGGCACCTGGGACGCACAGGCCAAAACGTCATGATGGTACTGACGCAAATCGCCTAGACTCTTGCCATGAACAAATATCTGACTCTCTTTGCAGCTTCACTTTTTCTTTCCTCTCCCTCGTGGGGGCAGGCGTCGTCTTCCGAACCGGCCAATGCACGCGCAGCGGTGGTGGAGCATTGCTCCAAGACCGTCACAACGACCTGTCTGGTCGACACCATCCAGACCTTTCTTGCGCCGGAACAGGATCAGTTTCGTCGTCAACGGATCATGCTGGCGCTGGCCAGTGCACAGCTTTTCGATGGCAAGATCGATCAAGCGATGACCTCCTATCGCGAGCTGCCCACCGCCACAGGAAAGGCCGAATTCCTCACCTCCTACGCCAAAATCCTGATGCTTCAGGGTGACAAGGCGCGGGCGCTGGAGACGCTGCGCGAGGCCGATGCGCTACTGACCGATAAAAAGGGCACACTCACCCGCCTGGACACCACAAGACAGAGTGAATCGATCGCGCAGGCCTTTGCGGATGCAGGGTCACCGAACGAGGGGCGCGCTATCCTTGCGGAGATCGCCGATTACCGTCATCGCATTCCGATGAATCCCATGCTGCTTGCGCTGATGGTCCAGGTTGCAAAATCACAGGCTGCGATCGGATTCAAGGATGAAGCCGCGCAGTATCTCAGTGAATCGATGGACAAGGCCCTGGACCAGGGATTGTCGTTGGAGCCCGAACAAATCTTCCAGATCTTCGAGACGTGGGCATCGATCGACCCGAAGGCAGCAGCAACGGTTGCCACGGATTTGGTCAAGGTGATCGCAGAGGGCGGCCCCTCGGCATTCGAGTTCGCGATCTGGACGGGCCTGTCCGTTGGCCTGCCCGCCTCCGAAGATCGCACAGCTGCCATCGCGAGCGCCCGCCGATCCATGGCGCAAGCGCCGGAGCGCGCCGCCGTGCTTCGGCTTGCGCCAAAGCTTGCCGGAGCTCTGCGACAGAATGGCAAGGCGGACGAGGCACAAACCCTGCTGGACGACACTGCCGCGCAAGCGTCTGCGCTCTCTGCACCGCTCGACAAAGCGCAGACCCTGCTGATCGTCGCAGAGGCGCTTACCCGCGCAGAAGAAATCACCAAATCGGAAAAGCTGCTGAACGAGATCCTGGCGCTTCGCCCCGGACCCGGCCCGCAAGGCGCGGCCCTGAGGCACTATATGAGCGCTGTGCCAGCGCAATTCGCATTGCTGGGCAAATCAGACATCGCCTATGACTTGGTGATGAAGATTGATGAGCCACGCCGCGACATGGCGTTGATCATGGCGGCCGACAAGCTGGCCGTAAAAGGAGACTATCACCAGGCCATGCGTTTTCTCGGCAAGCTGAACGACGAGATTTCGGCAATGATGATGGCAGGAATCGCACAGCGTCTTGCCGGCATCAACAGCTAGGTCAATGCGCTGTAATTAATGGAATGACGAAGCAAATCGCATGACTCCCTTCGCCGGTACTTGTCAGAGAGGATAGGCAAACTCTCGCATGTCATGCGGCTGCGGCGAAGAACCTATGGCGCGTCGGGCAAAGAACAAGCGGACGGCCCCGTCGCAGGCGGACGGTCGAATACCACGCGTTCAAAAAAGCCCGCGAGTACGACCTGGGCCAGCTCGGCCGACACCTCCTGGGGATCGAAGGCATAGCTGAACTGCATACCTTCGGAAAGCGCCAGCAGGCCCAGCGCGAGCTGCTCTGGCGGCATCGTCAGGGGCGTGCCCACACGGGCTGAGAATTGCCGGGCGAATTCGGCAATGGTGGCGCGCTGCTCGCGCAGGAATGACAAAAATCCGTTCCGGAACACCGGATCTCGCGCCGACTGCAGCTTGGCCTCGATCCAAAGCAGGAAGCATTTGTTGTCGCGGTGCTTCTGACTGTAGAAGGCCACGACGCGCGCCTCCATCTCGGCGCGGCTGGCCCGGTCGTCGAACAGGGCAGCCATCTCGCTCATGACAGTTTCGTGATCACGCCGCAGCAGTTCGAGGAACATTTCCGCCTTGGAGGCGAAGTTCGAATAGAAGGCGCCGCGCGAGTAGCCCGCCTCCTCTGCGATGTCCTCCACACTGCTGGCCAGGTATCCCTTGGCGAGGAACAAGGTCTGTGCCGCGTCCAGCAAGCGCTGGCGCGTCTGCTCCCGGCTTTGCTCGCGTGTCAATCGGACTTTTACCATGCTGTGGAGTGTAGCATCGGCGCCTAATTTCAGATTCATTATTGTATTTAAATACATTTATGAATTAGAATTCGACCTTGTTTTCGTGCGACACCAGCCAAATCCGGTTGACCGCCGCCCGAACCGCATCGAGATATGCCGTGTTCCGAACCTCCGCCCGCGCTGTCGCTCGCCGCCCTTTCTCCGCCGGCCTGCGGCGTGCCGTTCTGATAGCCACGCCGCTGTGCCTGGCCATGCTGGCCGGTTGCGGTGGCAAGGACGAAACTGCCGCGCCGCCGCGCACCGTCGTGGCCATGCCAGCCCAGTCTGATCACAGCGCCCCGCGTCTGAGCGTGCCGGGCCGTATCGACGCGCGCTACACCACGCCGCTGTCGTTCCGAGTGAGCGGCAAGATCATCGAGCGCAAGGTGCGGCTGGGCGACATGGTGACAGCAGGCCAGACGGTGGCCCGGCTCGATCCGTCCGAGACCGCAAAAAACGCAGCCAGAGCAAAGTCGCAACTGACCGCCGCGCAACACCAGCTCGACTATGCCCGCCAGCAGCTCACCCGTGATCGTGCCCAGGCGCGCGAGCAATTGATCGCTGCCAGCCAGCTCGAACAATCGCAGAATACGTATGCCGCCGCGCTGGCCCAGCGCGATAGTGCCGCGCAGCAAGCGGCACTGGCGGCCGACCAGCTCAACTACACCACGCTGGTCGCCGACCATGCAGGCGTGATCACCGCTGAACAGGCTGATACCGGGCAAAACGTGTCCGCGGGCCAGGCCGTCTATAGCCTGGCTTGGTCGGGCGACATCGATGCCGTGGCCGATATACCCGAAAGCCTGCTGGCCCGCCTCAAGGTGGGTCAGCAGGCCATTGTGACGCTACCCGCCGCGCCTGGCGAAGCCTTCGACGCCACCGTGCGCGAGCTGGCGCCAGCCGCCGACCCGCAGCGCCGCACCTTCCATATCAAGCTCACCGTGCAGGGCGCCGAGCACGCCCGGCTTGGCATGACCGCCAACATCGCCTTCGATACCATGAGCGGTCCAGACACTACCTTCACTCTGCCTGCTACCGCCCTATTCCATGATGGCCCGGCACCCGCTGTCTGGGTGGTCAAGCCCAGCGACAACGTGCTGGAGTTACGGCGCGTGGAAATCGCGCGCTACACCGACCGCCACGTGGTACTGTCGGCCGGTATCAAGGCGGGCGAGCGGGTGGTCTGGCAGGGCGTGCACACTGTATCTGCTGGCCAGAAGGTCAAACCCGTGGCACCGCTGCATCCCGAGGACTTCGCCTCGTGAGCGCGCCCGCCCCCCGCACCAACGACACGCATCGCCACGAAGAGGGGCGTTTCAATCTGTCTGCCTGGGCTCTACGCCATCAGGCCCTGGTGGTGTTCCTGATCTCGCTGGCCACGCTGCTCGGCGTGCTGTCGTATTCGCAGTTGGCGCAATCCGAGGATCCACCGTTCACATTCCGTGTGATGGTAATCAGGACCTTCTGGCCCGGCGCCACCGCAGACCAGATACGCGAACAGGTCACCGACCGCATCGCCAAGAAACTGCAGGAGACGCCTTACACCGACTTCATACGCAGCTATTCGCGGCCCGGCGAGTCGCTGGTGTTCTTCACCATGAAGGATTCCGCACCGGCCAAGGACGTGCCCGAGGAGTGGTACCAGGTACGCAAGAAGGTGGGCGACATCCAGGCCACGTTGCCGCGCGGTGTGCAAGGCCCATTCTTCAATGACGAGTTCGGCGACGTCTACACCAACATCTATACACTCGAAGGCGACGGTTTCTCGCCCGCCACCCTGCGTGATTATGCCGATGCGATGCGCACCGTGCTACTGCGCGTGCCGGGAGTGGCCAAGGTCGATTATTTCGGCGAGCAAGAAGAACGCATCTATGTTGAGATTCCCAATGCGCAGCTCACGCGGCTGGGCATCTCGCCCGAAGTGATCGGGCGTGCCATCGATGCGCAGAACGGCGTCAATGCTGCCGGCACGCTCACCACCGCCGACGACCGCATCTTCGTGCGGCCATCCGGCCAGATCCAGGACATGCGCGCACTGGCCGAGACCCTGCTCCGCGTGAACGGCAGCACCGTGCGGCTAGGCGACATCGCGACGATCCGGCGAGGCTATATCGATCCTCCCGTGACCGAAATGCGCGCTGGCGGCAAACGCGTACTCGGCATTGGCATCACCATGCAGCCCAACGGCAACGTGATCAAACTGGGCCAAGCCCTCGATATTCAGACCGCCCAGCTGAGCGAGTTCCTGCCCGCCGGACTCACACTCACGCAGGTCTCAAGCATGCCACACGCGGTCTCGCATTCGGTCGACGAATTCCTGCGTTCCGTTGCCGAGGCGGTCGTAATCGTGCTGCTGGTGAGCTTGGTGTCGTTGGGCATGCGCAACGGCATGGTGGTGGTGATCTCGATCCCCATCGTACTGGCCATTACCGCGCTCTTCATGTATCTGTTCGGCATAGGCCTGCACAAGGTCTCGCTCGGCACGCTGGTGCTGGCACTGGGGTTGCTGGTCGACGACGCCATCATCGCGGCCGAGATGATGGCAGTAAAGCTGGAGCAGGGTTGGAATCGCACCCGCGCGGCCGCGTTCGCCTACACCAGCACCGCCTTTCCGATGTTGACCGGGACGCTGGTCACGGTGGCAGGCTTTCTGCCGATCGCGCTTGCCGAATCCGGCACCGGCGAATACACGCGCTCGATATTCCAGGTATCGGCCATCGCGCTGATCGCGTCGTGGTTCGCCGCCGTGGTGCTGATCCCGCTGCTGGGCTACCGGCTTCTGCCCGAGCGCAAGAAGGACGCCAGCCTGTCCGACGATCACGAACACGACATCTACGACACGCGCTTTTACCGGCGGCTACGCGGCTGGGTAGCGCGCTGCGTGGAGAGACGGTTCTGGGTGCTGGGTAGCACCGTGCTGCTATTCGTGGGCGCCATGGCCGCTTTTTCACTGGTGCCTCAGCAGTTCTTCCCCAGCTCCGACCGGCCCGAGTTGCTGATCGACGTGAGCCTGGTCGAAGGCGCCTCGTTTGAAGCCACCAAACGCCAAGTGCTGCGCCTCGAAGAAACCTTGAAAGACCGGCCCGAGGTCGCCCACATGGTGAGCTTTGTGGGCACCGGCGCGCCGCGCTTCTATCTGCCGCTCGACCAGAAGCTATCGCAACCCAACTTCGCCCAGTTCATCGTCACAGCGCATTCCGTACAAGAGCGCGAAGAGCTGTCAAAATGGCTGACACCAATCCTGCGGGAGCAGTACCCGGCAGTGCGGACACGTCTCTCGCGCCTGGAAAATGGTCCACCGGTGGGCTTTCCGGTGCAGTTCCGAGTGTCGGGCGACAACATCGAAACCGTGCGCGGTATTGCCGAAAAACTGGCCGGAGTAATGCGCGCCGATGCCCGCACAACCAATGTGCAGTTCGATTGGGACGAACCGTCGGAACGATCAGTGCGCTTCGAGGTAGACCAAAACAAGGCACGCGAGGTAGGTGTGACCTCCTCCGACGTGTCGGCGTTTCTCGCCATGACGCTGTCGGGCACCACCGTCACACAATACCGCGAGCGCGATAAGCTGATCGCCGTGGACCTGCGTGCGCCCGCCAACGAACGCATCGATCCGTCGCAGCTCGAAACGCTGTCGATGCCCACACCCAATGGCCCTGTGCCTCTGGGCAGCCTGGGCCGCGTGCACTATGCACTCGAATACGGCGTGATTTGGGAGCGCGACCGCCAGCCCACCATCACTGTGCAATCCGACGTCGTGGGCACCGCGCAGGGCATCGACGTGACCCATCAGCTCGATGCCCAGTTCAACGAACTGCGTGCCGAACTGCCGGTGGGCTATCGTATTCAGATTGGCGGCTCGGTCGAGGAAAGCGTAAAAGGCCAGCGCTCGATCATGGCGCAGATGCCGCTCATGGCGGTCGTGGTACTCACTTTACTCATGATCCAGTTGCAGAGCTTCTCACGCGTGATGATGGTGGTGCTTACCGCGCCGCTCGGCCTGATCGGCGTAGTGATAGCACTGCTGCTGCTCGCCAAGCCCTTCGGCTTCGTCGCCATGCTCGGCGTGATCGCGATGTTCGGCATCATCATGCGAAACTCGGTGATCTTGGTGGACCAGATCGAACAGGACATCGCCGCCGGTCATGCGCGCGTCGACGCCATCGTTAACGCCACCGTGCGGCGTTTCCGACCCATCGCACTCACTGCCGCCGCCGCGGTGCTCGCGCTGATCCCACTGTTGCGCAGCAATTTCTTCGGCCCCATGGCCACCGCGCTAATGGGTGGCATCACCAGCGCCACCGTACTCACCGTGTTCTTCCTGCCTGCGTTGTATGCAGCTTGGTTCCGCGTGCGCAACAACGAGCGCAACGAATCGCCCAGTGTGCCGCCGGGCGCAGATGCCAGCCAGCAGATCCACCCCCACGCCGCGAGCAACGCTACGTGAAGACGCATCTATCCTCCTTTGTTTCGGCGCATCGCACGCGCCGCACGCTGAGTCTGAGCCTGCTGGCCCTGAGCCTGGCCGGCTGCGCGCTGAGCCCCGAAGGCAAGGCACCTGACATGCCGGCACCCGTGCATTACGGCGTGACGCCGATGCCGGCCCAGAGCGCAACCGCACTCGGCGTGGCGCAGGCCTTTGACGCCGCGGCCGTGCCCGCCGCGGATTGGTGGACCCTGTTCGGCTCGCCTGAACTCGATGCGCTGGTGCGCGAAGGCCTCTCCAACAGTCCGGACCTGGCCGCAGCCGACCGCAACCTTGCCGCCGCGCGCGAGCAATTACGCTCACAAATCGGTGAGTCGCTGCTACCCAGCATCGACGCGGGCACTCAAGTCGACCGGCAAGATGCGCTCATCATGCCGACGGCGCAGCCGCCCACTATGCTCTACAACACCTTCGTGGGCCAGCTACGCGCGCAGTACACCTTCGATCTATTCGGTGCGGCGCGCTACGCCAACGCAGCCCTGGCTGCACGTGTGGACCAGCAGACGCATCGCCTGGAGGCCTCGCGCCGCGCGCTCGCCGCCAATATCGTGACCGGCGCGATTCGCTCGGCCGCGCTAGCGCGGCAGGTCGAGCTCACTGCGCGCCAAGTGGAACTGTCGCGCCAGGTGGCGCAGGATGCGCGGCGCCGCTTCGAGCTCGGCTCGACCTCACAGCAAGAAGCGCTCGACGCCGACCAGAATGCCAGCGATCTGGCCGCCTCGCTGCCCGGTCTGCGCAGCCAATGGCAGGCCACGCGTCACGCACTGGCGGTGCTGCTGGGCCGCACGCCAGATCAGGCTCCGCCTGATCTGGAAATCAACCGTATCTCGGTGCCGCCCCACGTGCCGGTGAGCGTGCCGTCACAATTGCTAGCCAACCGAATGGACGTGCAGGCAGCCGCGGCCGCTCTCGAGGGCACAGCCGCCGACGTGGGTGCTCGCACGGCTCAGATGCTGCCCAGCCTGTCGCTATCGGCCTCCATGGGACGCGGCGGCTTTGACTGGCCGACCGCGCTCTCGGGGTCGGGCGGACTGATCTGGAGTATCGGCGCGGGACTTACACAGCCGATCTTCCATGGCGGCGCGTTGCGCGCACAACGGCGCGCCGCGATCGAAACCTATGAAGGGGCGGTGGAGACCTATCGTCAGACCGTGCTCGCTGCCTTTCGCAACGTAGCCGACAGCCTGGCCGCATTGGAAGCCGACAACGAAGCCTTGGCCGCAGCCGAAGCGGCACGGCTGGCGGCTGAGCAATCGTTCAGCAACACCATGCGCCGGGTGGAGCTGGGGGCCTTGCCTGGCTACCAAGGGCGCGCCGCCGAGCAGCACTATATCCAGGCGCTCCTGCGCGAGCTGAACTACGCCTCCACCCGGTTGGCGGACACGGCCACACTGTTCCATGCAATGGGCGGCAGTCCACGACCCAAGCCCACCGCACAGGCCGCGCAATCGGCAACGGGGGAGTCTTTATAAAACACCCCGCGCCTGCCCTGCAGGGCGAGTCAATTGCCGGCCCGTCCGCGGCACCTGACTAACGCCGTAGCCGCTATTGTTCGGACCAAGTAGCAAAAAAGGGTCTCCGCAATGGAGACCCTTTTTAAATTTGGCGCGCCCGGCAGGATTCGAACCCACGACCCCTTGGTTCGTAGCCAAGTACTCTATCCAACTGAGCTACGGGCGCTGATAAAGAGGCGAAATTATAACTGATATTTTTGAGTTGTCCAGCCGCTATGCGGCGCGCCGTTTTTTGCCCTCGATATCCGGCAGCAAGAACGCCACCACCCCGAGCAATGGCAAATACGCGCAGACCTCATACACGTAGGTAATACTGGTCGCATCCGCCAACGAGCCCAGTGCAGCAGCCCCCAGCCCCCCCATTCCGAACGCGAATCCGAAGAACAGCCCGGCAATCATGCCTACCTTGCCCGGAACCAGTTCCTGGGCATACACGACGATGGCGGAAAACGCAGAGGCCAGGATCACGCCGATGATCACGACGAGCACGCCGGTCCAGAACAGATTGGCATACGGCAACATCAACGTGAACGGCGCCACCCCCAGGATGGATACCCATATCACAATCTTGCGGCCAATGCGGTCGCCCACTGGGCCGCCTGCCACGGTACCGAATGCCACAGCGGCCAGAAACAGGAACAAATACAACTGCGCCGTGCGCACGGGCATATCGAACTTGTCCATCAAATAGAAGGTGAAATAGCTGTTCAAGCTGGCCATGTAGAAGTATTTCGAGAAAATCAGCAGGCCCAGCACGCCTAACGCCCCCAGCACCTGATTGCGGGTCAACGTCGTGCCGCCGCTAGCCGCCTTTGCCTTGGGCTTGAGCAGCGCTCGGTTGGCGCCGTACCAGCGCCCTATTCCCACCAGCACGATCATGCCGAACAACGCGGCCAGGGAAAACCACGCGACGCTGGTCTGGCCATGAGGGATGATGACCAGCGCGGCCAACAAGGGCCCCAGCGCCGATCCCACGTTGCCTCCGACTTGAAACAACGATTGCGCCAGACCATGCCGCCCGCCCGATGCCATGCGCGCCACGCGCGATGACTCCGGGTGAAATATCGATGACCCCGTTCCGACCAGGGCCGCGGCGACCAACAAATAAGGCAATGACGGGGCATAGGCCAGCAACAACAACCCCACCAGCGTAAATCCCATGCCGATCGGCAGGGAATACGTCGTCGGTCGTTTGTCGGTGTACAGACCAATACCAGGCTGCAGCAACGATGCCGCGATCTGATAGGTCAGCGTGATCAACCCGATGTCCGAAAAACTCAGATTGAACGAATCTTTCAGCATGGGATAAATGGCCAACAGGATCGATTGGATCATGTCGTTCATCATGTGGGCCACGCTGATCGCGCCCAGGACCTTGAACGAGGTCGAAGATTGCGTCACGGGCGTGGCAGGTACCGAAGACGCCGGCACGCCATGGCCCGTCGTTGCAGCGGTAAAAGCAGGTTCAGCCAAGCCCGCCCCCGCTGGCGCAGGCATGGCGGAGACGGAGCCGGAATTGGCGGGTTGTGAAGAAGTCATAGATGTCAGCAAATCGCGTAGGAAATCAGAGACCGGACGGCAGCTCACCAGGGATTTCGGGGCCAGACAACAAATCGTCCACCCGCCCGAAACGCGAGGGCGATTACCGCAAACAAACAGTGTATAAAGTCCCTAACACACAAACATGCCAATTTTTATCGCGAAAGTGACAGAGTCATCATGCCCGCGCGTTCCATCCCGCCACTGGACCCTACCCGCAGCCGCAACGCCGACGACTATCAGCACGTCCCGCGCCTGATCACCGCCCTGGCCAAGTCCTTTGTGCCCAACGCGACCACGGGACCGCACAGTCACCCGCGCGGCCAATTGGTGTACGCAATCGAGGGGGCCATGCGCGTCAGCACGCCCGACGGTTTCTGGACACTGCCGCCGCTGCGCGCCCTGTGGGTGCCGCCCGGCATCACCCATGGCATCGAGATGGTGGGCACGGTGCAAATGCGTACCTTGTATGTGCGTGCCGACGCCGCCGACGTTCTCTCGAAACACTGCCAGGTCATCGAAGTATCCGCCCTGTTGCGCGAATTGATCCTGGCCTTGGCGGCCGAGCCGATCGAATATGCGCTGGAGGGCCGGGGCGGGCAGATCGCCGCATTACTGCTGACCGAATTGCAAACCGCACCCACGATCCCTATCCAGATCCCCTGGCCCAAAGACCGGCGCCTGCAGACTGTCTGCCGAGCCATTCTGGCTCAACCCAGCCTGAACCGCACTGTGGACGATTGGGGCGACGAGGTCGGCGCCAGCGGCCGCACCTTGATCCGGCTGTTTCAGGCGGAGCTGGGACTGAATTATCGACAATGGGTACAGCAGGTACGGTTGGCCGATGCCTTGCATCGCCTGTCGCTCGGCCAGCCAGTCACACGCGTGGCCGCCGAACTCGGCTATCACAGCCCCAGCGCGTTCAGCGCCATGTTCCGCCGGGCGCTGGGTGCGCCCCCGCAAGCCTATCTGCGCGAGGCCTGAGCGCGCTATTCGGAATCCCTGGCACGGAGATCTGCCGCCCCCAATTTTCAGCATATTGATATATCTAGATTTACGGATTTATAATTCGAAAAAACCCGATATACTGAATCCATACGACATGGACATTGATCTCATCATCAAAGCGCTGGCCAATCCGGTGCGCCGCGAAATTCTGCAGTGGCTCAAAACGCCCGAAAAGCATTTCTCTGCCCAGGAACACCCCCTGGATATCGGGGTATGTGCGGGCCAATTCGAGCGCTGCGGGCTGTCTCAATCCACCATGTCCACGCACCTGGCTGTTTTGCAGCGCGCCGACCTGGTTACGACGCGCCGCATCGGCCAGTGGATTTTCTACAAACGCAACGAGGACACGATCTCGGCCTTTTTACGTGAACTAGGCCAGGACCTTTAGGGCCCTCGCCCCTATTGACGTACGACTTCCCTCACCCCGCCACTCATTACACGACCCGAACCATGCCTACTCTTTTCGACCCCATCGCCGCTGGCGACCTGCAACTGTCCAATCGCATCGCCATGGCGCCCCTCACCCGCAACCGCGCGCCCGGCGCCGTCCCGACCGCTGACATGGTGACGTATTACACGCAGCGCGCCACCGCCGGCCTCATCATCACCGAAGCCACTGCGATCACCCATCAGGGCCAAGGCTACGCGCAGGTCCCCGGCCTCTACTCGGCCGAACAGATCGCCGGCTGGAAACGCGTCACGGACTCCGTCCATCAAGCAGGCGGCAAAATTGTCGTGCAGTTGTGGCACGTAGGCCGTATTTCGCACAACGTGCTGCAGCCGAACCACGGCGCGCCCGTCGCCCCTTCGGCCGTACAAGCCAAATCCAAAACCTATCTGGTGCACGATGACGGCACGGGCGAATTCGTCCCGACCTCTGAGCCGCGCGCCCTGGAACTGAGCGAACTGCCGGGCATTGTCGAAGACTACCGCCGCGCAGCCCGCGCAGCGATCGAGGCCGGCTTTGACGGTGTGGAAATCCATGCCGCCAACGGCTACCTGCTGGATCAATTCCTGCGCAGCGGCAGCAACCTGCGTACTGACGAGTACGGCGGCAGCATCGAAAACCGCGCCCGCTTGCTCAGCCAGGTCGTCCAGGCGATCACCGAGGAAATCGGCGCCGGCCGCACCGGCATCCGTATTTCTCCCGTCACGCCCGCCAACGACGCCAGCGATCCCAACCCGCAGCCGCTGTTCGACCACGTCGTGCGCATTCTGGCTGGCTACAAACTGGCCTACGTGCACGTCATCGAAGGCGCCACCGGCGGCGACCGCCAGTTCCAACAGGGCGATGCACCGTTTGATTACGCGGCGCTGCGCCAGACATATGAACAAGCCGGCGGCCAAGCCGCCTGGATGGCCAATAATGGATACGACGGCAAACTCGCGGAAGACGTTGTCGAATCGGGGCAGGCGGACCTGATCGCCTTTGGCAAGCCGTTCATCGCCAATCCCGACCTGGTACGCCGCCTGCGCGAAGGCGCGGCGCTGAACACGCCGGACAATACGACGTTCTATGGCGGCAGCGCCAAAGGATATATCGACTACCCCGTGCTGGCTTGACTCTGACCGGGAAAAACACAGGATCAGACCACGCTGCGATCTGATGGGCCCGGAGCTGGCTGGCAAATGCCAGCTCCGCATGCCACTCACTCGAGCGTGTCAAACAACCTGAGAATCCACCATACCTGGTACACCAACGTCAGCACCACCAGACTCGCGTGATAGCGGGGACTCTTCACGACAATTGCCAGCAGGCAGGCAATGACGAAAATCGGCGTACGAATCATGTACTCGTTGCCGAACCGCGCAAAATGCGCCTCCCCCTTTAGCAGGGTATCGACCACATCGAATACATACGTCGCCGCCAACAATCCAAAAAACCAGGCCCGGCGCGCGTAGAAAAAATCCCTGTAACTCTCGTAGCCGTGCATCGAATCGGGAAACAACAACGCACTCAGGAGAAACAAGACGATGGCGTAGCCGATGATGAAGAGATACTTGCCGAACGTCCAGTGCGATACCTCATACAGGCCGAACTCCCACCACCAGAAATGAACCAGCATCAGCAGGACTGACGCGACCCACGCCAAATGAATCGCATACAGCCTGTATTGCGTGGGATGCTGGACAATGCGTGCGACGCCCGACAACAATCGAGTCACACCCAGACCAATCACCATCCCCATCACAATACGGATGTGTGGATAGATATCGTGTACCGAATAGACCTGCGTCTCCACCTTGCTGGTGCTCCTCAGGAGTGGCGAATCCTGTCCATCACGGCTCGCCGGGGTTAATCAAACCCTCTTTATACATGTAAGAGTTTGTCGACAGCCTACATGCCGCAACATCGAGCGTTTACGATATCCACCTCGGTACTATCAAACCGAACCCTCACCTCACAACGATTCTCGCCTCACTCATGACAGGAGCTCGCCCTGTCCCACTCAAGGAGCAGACGATGAAGTACGTGGAAGGTTTTCTATTGGCAGTCCCCGCTGCCAACAAAGAGTCCTATCTGAAACATGCCGCCGAGGCCGCCCCGCTTTTCAAAGAGTTTGGCGTCACGCGTATGGTGGAATGTTGGGGAGACGATGTCCCCGATGGCAAACTCACCGACTTTCGCAAAGCCGTCATGGCCAAAGACGACGAAGTCGTCGTGTTTTCGTGGTTCGAATATCCGTCTAAAGAAGTACGCGATGCGGCCAATGAAAAAATGATGAGCGACCCGCGCATGAAAGGCATGGGCGACACGATGCCGTTCGACGGCATGCGCATGATTTTCGGTGGATTTGCCCCCATACTAGATGTCTGAAACGACGGGGGCTGGCGCAAGGGAGTCAGCGAAACGGGGTTGGCTCAATCCCAAGCCCAGACTCTGCGCAAAGAAAAAAGGGTCTCCGCAATGGAGACCCTTTTTAAATTTGGCGCGCCCGGCAGGATTCGAACCCACGACCCCTTGGTTCGTAGCCAAGTACTCTATCCAACTGAGCTACGGGCGCTGCAAGAAAAAGACTATAGCACGTTTTTCAATGACTGCGCAACACAACAGTCACAACGCGGCGCGCAACCAGTCCATGAACACGCTCGCCTCTGAGCCGAGTGCTCGCCCCTGGGCCGGCAAAGCCATCAACGGTTCCAGAAAGGTCACAAAACCGTATGGGGCGACCAATGCCGCGTCGTCCAGCTCCTGGCGCACCAGCCGCTGCTCGACCAGGGCCACCCCCAAACGCGACACCGCCGCCTCAATACACAGGTGCGTATGGGGAAACGTGATCTCGCTCGTCAGTTTCAGGTCTCGTCCAGACAATCGGTGCCACTGAGTCCAGGCGCTGGTGGTGAAATCGTGGGCGATGCGGACCGTGGGTTTGCGCGCGCCCTTGCGGCCTGGCGCGTGTACCGGGCCGAACGCCACCGGGGCCAGTGGTACCGCTGCGGCCAGATCGGCCTGCGAATAGGCCGTGCTGCTGAGATCCCAGGCAATCAGCAGATCCGCACCCTCGCTGCGCAGCTCGCGCGCCGACGTCATGGACAGCCGAATGCGTATATCGGGATGCTGGCGGTAAAAATCCGGCAGATGCGGCACCAGCCAGCGCATGGCGAACGTCGCGCTGCACGCCACATGCAGGCCGGGATGACGGGCACGGCGCAATAGGCCCTCGTAACCTGTTTCCAGTTGATCGAACAAGGGGCGGATCAGAGCATATAGCTCAGCACCATGGGCGTTCAGGCGCAAACCATTGCCTTGTTTATCAAATAGCGCGATCCCTGCGTGCTCTTGCAACATCCGCAGCTGACGGCTCACCGCACCGTGCGTACGATGCAGCTCGCCGGCGGCGGCTGTCACCGAGCCGGTGCGGGCAATGGCCTCAAAGACCTTCAGGGCCGATAAAGGAGGAAGCGATCTCATCCTCCGAGTATGTGAGAAAAACTGACGTACTGCAAAGAATAATTCGATATCCGCAGGCCGGACGAGTGCGTACGATTTCAGACATTCTCACTCATTGCTGGCAAGCAGACCGTCATGAAACAAGCACTCTGGAATACTGTAGACAATTATTTTGAAGAGGTATTGCACCTCAATGACCCAGCCCTGGAACATGCGCTAAACTGCGCTCGCGAAGCTGGATTGCCACCTCATGATGTAGCGCCGAATCAAGGCCGTTTACTGCAAATTTTTGCACAGATGGTCCAAGCCAGGCGCATCCTGGAAATCGGCACGCTCGGCGGCTATAGCACGATCTGGCTGGCCCGCGCCTTGCCTCCATCGGGCAAGCTGATCTCACTGGAGCGCAATGCGGCCTATGCCGATGTGGCGCGCGCCAATCTGGTTGCCACCGGGCTCGCAGACTGCACAGAAATCGTCGTGGGCGATGCACGCGACATTCTGCAGCAGTGGGCGGTTTCGGATATTGAGCCCTTTGACATGATTTTTCTCGATGCCGACAAGGCCGACAATCCGCGCTATCTGGAGCTGGCGTTGCGCCTGGCTCGCGATGGCACCATCATTGTGGGCGACAACATCGTCCGTGGCGGACGTATCGCCGATCCTGAAGCTGCCGACCAGCCTGATGTCCTGGGCGCTCGCCGTTTTCTAGAAACATTAGGCCACGATCTGCGGTTGACATCGACTGCGATCCAGACGGTGGGGATCAAAGGATGGGATGGCTTTTCTTTGGCGCGCGTGTCGCGCTAGCAGGCGGCGCGCTATCGTGCACCACCTGCCGGCCATACGCGGTACGAGTGATGTTCCGACGTCGCACGCGCACCAGCGCGCGAGCGCTCGCGCATCAGCCCTGATGCCCGCCTGCGACGTACATCACTTGACCCGTAATGTAGGACGCCTCTGGCGCTGCCATAAAGCAAATAGCGGCAGCCACCTCGTCCGCCGTTCCCACGCGATGCATCGGCGTTCCTGCCAGGCAGTCTTCGTACATCTCGCGAGTCCAGGCCAGGTCCTGATCGGAGGGCTGCTCAGTATTACGCGGAATGGCTCGCACGCCGTTATCCAGGGCACCCGGCGAAACGCAGTTCACCCGCACGCCGCTGCCAGCCAGTTCCAACGCCATACATACAGTTGCTGCATGCACGCCGCCTTTAGAAGCCGAATACGGCACGCGGTAGATGCCTCGTGTCGCATTGGACCCTACGTTGACGATCGCGCCACGGCCCTGTTTGCGCATGACAGGAATAACCTCTCGGCAAGACCATAGCGTCGGCCACAACGAGCGATTGATCTCCCGTTGCATCTGCTCGGGGGTGTATTCCCAGAACGGTTTCATCCAGATAGTGCCACCGACGTTATGCACCGACACGTCGATGCGGCCGTGAGTGTCCAACGCATACTGCACCATCCGCTGTGCGCCGGCATGCGTTTCCAGATCGGCGTCGATGAACGACGCCTGCCCGCCTTGCGCACAAATTTCCTCGACGACCGACAGGCCTTGCTCGACCGCGCGGTCCACCAGGACCAGCGTGGCCCCTTCTGCGGCCAAGCGTTTGGCCGCAGCACGGCCCACCCCTTGCGCAGCGCCGGTGACGAGGGCTATCTGTTTTTCAAAACGATTCATAGGAATCCTCTCTACCTCAGTGCGCACTCGACAGGTTGCCGGCTGCCGGCTCCGGCGATTTGATCTCTACGGCCAACACCGCCAGCAACGCGCCCAACAAGGGAATAGCCAGCGCCATGAAAAAGCCAGACGGGCCGAGCAACGTCAGGATACTGCCGCCGATTGCCGAGCCGATGATGGCCCCCGCACGGCCAATACCGATGGACCAGCCTGTTGCAGTGGCGCGCAGCGCCGTAGGATAAGCACCGATGACGAGATAGTTCAGCGCCAATTGCTGGCCTCCGATACCGAGACCGGCAGCACCCACCAGGATGAAAACCAGCGTCCAGTTCGTTCCCGCGTAACCCAGGCCCAAGGCGACCACGATACCCAGGACGAACAACACAATCAGCAGCGAGCGGGTCGATACGCGCGGCATCACCGCCGACAACGGAATCGCGCAAATGATAAACACCAGGTTCACGGCAAACGTGCCCATGGGGGCCTGGTCCGCCGGCAATCCCGCCGCCTTCAGCACGGTGGGCAACCACGACAGCAACATGAACCATGCCACCCAGTTCAGCAGATATACCGTCCAGATGGCCAGTGTCTTGCGTGCGTAGCCGTTCGAGAACAGCGCCTTGACGCTGGCGCGGACCTTGGCGTCTTCCGGCACGGAAAACTTGGCGCCGGACACCAAAGGTTGCCTTGTGATTTTCGCCAGAATGCGGCCCACATAATCCTGCCCGGCAGCATCGCCACGCATTGCCTTGAACTGCAGCGACTCAGGCAATAGCGCCACCAGCGCCACCAGCAAGATCAGCGGCGCGACACCGCCCACAATGAAAATGCCTTCCCAACCAATGACGGGCAGCATGCGGGCAGCCAACAAGCCACCCAACATGGCGCCTGCGGGCAACCCCAACAGCACACCGGTAATCACGGTCCCACGCAGACGGGCCGGCACATATTCGGCCGCCAGCGCCAACACGATAGGCGTACACCCCCCCATTCCCAGGCCGGCAATAAAGCGCAAGGCCAGAATGTGCCATGTTTCAGTCGCCGCGGCAGTCAAGAGAGTCGCAATCGCAAAGACCGCAACACCGAGCATGGCGGCAGGACGGCGGCCGATACGATCGCCGATCAGCCCCAGCGACATCGCGCCGATAGCCATACCCACAATGCCCGCCGTCAGAA
This sequence comes from Bordetella tumbae, assembly GCF_054780995.1. Lineage (NCBI taxonomy): Bacteria > Pseudomonadati > Pseudomonadota > Betaproteobacteria > Burkholderiales > Alcaligenaceae > Bordetella > Bordetella tumbae. The sequence goes on along the minus strand of NZ_BAAGVG010000009.1, from coordinate 99,275 downwards.
TCGGAGCGAGCTCCCCGGACTGCAGATTAAAGGCGGCCAGGATAGCGGGCCCAGTGAATGCCATCGCCTGCGTATCAAAACCATCGAACAAAGCGATGAGAAAGCAGAGGATCAGCACGCGCCATTGAAAGGCGCTGACTCGCTCCTGATCTATCAGGGCGGGAATGGAAAGCGTTGCGGCCATGAGTGTCTCCTCGCGCAATATGCGCGAGTGTTATGGATGTAATGTAGTGAGGTTGCCGTCGGACGGGTTTATGCCGTAACGGCTGCGCGCAGGCGATGAACAAGCTGGTTGTCCTGACCCTGCACGAGGTTGGTCAACGCAAAGTTGAATTCGATTTCCTTGTACGCGTTATCTTTCAAGCCCAGCGCTGCGCCACCAGTTTTCTCCACGACAGGAGGAATCAGTTCTTCGCGCGTCGCATAAGCAAAGTCGTCCCAAATCAAGGGATCGCCCTCGATGTTGAACTGTGTGGTCAGTTTGCGATGGCCGTCGGCACTGACAAAGAAGTGCACGTGTGCAGGACGATTGCCATGCCGGCCGATTTCATCCAGCAGCTGCTGCGTCGCCCCCTGCGGCGGACAGCCGTAGCCTACGGGCATCAGGGTACGGAACTCATATTGGCCATCTGCCCCGGTCTTGACTGCGCCGCGCAGGTTGAATTCGGTTTGCGCACCCGTCGGATCGAAGTGCGAGTAAAAACCTTTCGAATTGGCATGCCAGCATTCGACGATCGCGTCTGCGAGGGGCTTGCCGTCCGTGTCCGTCACTACGCCGCGAATCACAAGCGGGCCTGCGTCCTGATCAGGATCGAGGTCGATTTTTGACATCCCGTCGCGTACCGGCGCGCCTGCCACGTACAACGGTCCTTCGATGGTGCGGGGCGTGCCGCCCTCGATACCGGCCTGCTTGTCTGCATGGTCCATGCGGATATCGAGGTATTTTTCCAGACCCAGACCCGCTGCCAGCAGGGCGGCTTCGCCATCACGCCCGAGCTGGTTGATGTAGTTCACCCCCGCCCAGACCTCATCAGGAGTGATGTCCAGGTCGTCGATGGCCTTGAACAAATCGCTCAACAGGCGATGCAGCACCTGCTTAAAACGGGCATTGCCGTCTTGACCTGCAATATTCGTTGCCGCAGTCAGCAGATCCTGGACTTCTTTGGTGTTGAATACGTCTGCACTCATGGTTCTGTCTCTCCAATAAATAATCAGTCAGCGTGAACGGATGTCCGTTCAGTGCTGCGTATCAGTGATCTTGGTCAGTCCGTCACGCGTGAACCGCTTTATCTTCGCTTCATCCAGCGCTATCCCCAAGCCGGGACCACGAGGAACCGTCAACGCGAAATCGCTATAGTCCAAAGGTTGGGTCAAAATTTCTTCGGTAATGAGCAATGGGCCGAACAGCTCGGTGCCCCATTGCAGATGGGCAAAACTGGCAAATAGATGCGCCGAAGCAATGGTGCTGACCGCGCCTTCCAGCATGGTGCCGCCATACAGTTCGATGCCGGCCGCATCCGCAATGGCGGCTACCCGTTGAGCGGCAAACAAGCCGCCGTTCTGCTCGATCTTGATGGCAAAGACATCCGCGCCATGTTGTTTGGCAATCTCAAAAGCGCTTTCTGGCCCTTGCAAGACCTCATCGGCCATCAAGGCAACGGGAAAACGGCGCATCAAACGCGCCAGGGCAGCAACGCTGGCGACGGGCTGCTCCACCAATTCGCAACCTGCATCGGCCAACGCCGGAATGGCCCAGCTGGCCTGCGTTTCGCTCCAGGCCATGTTGACGTCCACACGCACCGAGCCGCGATCGCCTAATACCTTTTTGATCTCGGCAACGTGTTTGATATCGACGTCGGGGGCCTTCGCGCCAATCTTCAATTTGAAAATCCGATGACGGCGTCTATCGAGCATCTCCTCGGCTTCGGCGATATCGCGCGCCGTATCGCCCGACGCCAATGTCCATGCGACGGGCAGACGGTCACGGCGCCGGCCGCCGAGCAGTTCGCTGACAGGCACGCCCAGGCGCTTGCCTTGAGCATCGAGCAAAGCCGTCTCCAATGCACTCTTGGCAAAGTGATTGACCTTGACCAGTTTTCCCAAATGCGCCATCAACGCCTGAATGCACGAGGCGTCCTGGCCTATCATGGCAGGCGCAAAATAGGTATCGATGGACAGTTTCATGGCTTCCGGGCTTTCGGGGCCGTAGGCCATACCGGCAATGGTCGTGCCTTCGCCAACGCCCACGACGCCATCACTGCAGTAGATTTTCACTAACATCAAGGTCTGGCCATACATTGTGGCCACCGACAGCTTATGCGGCCTGATGGTAGGCAGATCCACCAGAGATGTTTCGACGCGTTCGATTGTTGCTACGGACATTTTTGAGGCTGTGGAGTTGAGTCACAGCCTGCTTTATAAGATCCGCGCACTTTCAACGTCCAATACTTTATGGATCACATCTATACCTTAAAGGTATTTCACCCTTCCTTCTCATGTGGCCCAACTAATTGCCTAGCCGGCACTCAAGCTCTCCCCCTATAACGAGAAAACCCTTGTATGGTGCCTGCAGGTTTCGTCACCTCGCCCCGCATTGAGTAGAATCAATTCACCCGCAGCCCGAGAGCAGAGCAATCCCGCAGCCTTGGCACCGAGGAGCTCCGCTCTCCCCGACATCACTTGAATGCCGGTGTTTTCTTGGAGCCCTAGTTGAATATCTCCACGCTCGCCCCTGCCGATCCGCCCTTGGAAATATTGCCGCGCGATCTGTCCGCTTATCGGGAAGGCAACATAGGCATTCCCTACGTTCACCGGTTTGAGTCTGGCCAGCCTGGCCCGCACGTGTTGATCAACGCCATTACTCATGGCAACGAGATCTGCGGCATGGTGGCCGCGACGCACCTGCTGGATAACCATATCCGGCCAAAAATCGGCACACTGACGATCAGCTTTGCACATATCGAGGCCTACGAGGCCTTCGATATCGAAGACCCCTATGCCAACCGGCAGCTGGTTCACAATTTGAACCGCATCTGGACGGCGAATATGTTGGATGCGGACGATGGCAGCCCCGAGGTTCGTCGCGCGCGCGAGTTGCGCCCGGTGCTGGATGCTGCTGATTTCGTCCTCGATATCCATTCAACAAGCACGCCCGTGCAGCCGTTCTGGGTTTATAACGAGGCAGACCGCAATACGGCGTTGGCCTCGGCAGTGGGTGCGCCGATCGTGCACCTGGTGATGTCTCCAGCCAAATTCCCGGGCACACCCGTGATCGGCTACGGTCGCCACGGTGATCCAACCGCAACAAATGGCGGCTCGTTGGTAGTCGAATGCGGCCAGCATTTCTCCCGCGCAGCCGCCGAGCTGGCTACCGATGTATCGCTGCGGTTTCTCACCCATCTGGGATTGATCGAGGCTCGCCCAGATGCACCACCTCCGCCTGTGCCGCGACGGTATCGCTTATTGGAAACGCACGTCGTAAAGTCAGAGGATTTTAGTTTCACTCGCCCCGTTATCGGATTTGAGACCTTTGACAAGGGCGAATTGATCGCGATGAACGGCACTGAACCTATTCATTCGCCCTGCGATGAATGCACGATTTTCATGCCTACGCGATTGCCCATCGTTGGACGGGAGGCGGTTTATCTAACGCAAGCTATCTGAATTCAAAGCCATTGAGCATGCCAGCGTGATGCTCGGGGGAGCAAGCACGCTTTCCCGCCGTCAGGGAACCGCGGTGCAAACTGACTCAGAAGACTGAACGCTAAGCCAGATCCAGCATTGCCAGCGGAAAAGCGGTCATCAGCGCGTCTGCATCAAAGACTGGAGCAGGCAGATCGGGAGATTGCAGCGCTTGCGGAATGGAAGTCGAAAACGCCGCAGACGGCCTGCCTGTGCCCAGGAAATAATCCATGTACTTGAATGCCGGCTCAAACAGGCTCGCAATCGGGCGGACCGGCGTGCCGAGCGCCTCGGCCAGGACAATGCCGTGAAGTGAACTCGCCAGTACGAGATCCGCGACGGCGATCTCTGCCGCCACATCCCAGGGTGTCATTCCCGGACTCACGCTGCGAATATCGGCAGTCAGGGCGAGATGCCCCGTCGACATGAGGCGCTCATCGTTCAAGTTCGGAATGTACACAATGCCCCCAGTGGGGCCGGCACTGCGGCGCTTTTCGATGGCCTGCTCGAGCTCGGCAGCAAACAGGCGAGGAAACAATAGGCCAGGGTCGCCATAGACTTCGGGACATGTGATCCCGCGTGTCTTGAGGACCTCTCGTGTCAGCGGTCCACGCACCGCGGTGGCGACAATGCCGATTTTGCCGTTCACGTGTATGGGCCAGACCTTGCCATTGATGCCCGCGCCCCAGATCACATCGCCTTTGCGCGCGTTGTGAATGATTGAACCGACCGACAATAGTTTGGAACGTCCTGCCGCGGGCGCATCGATAACCTGAAGATGGTGTTTCCCATGCTGCGCCAGCAAGGCACGCACGATCATCGGTCCGAGCTCATCGCCAAAATTTGAGGCGTTGGGACGATTGGGCACCCAACGATAGACAGGTACGGTATGGCCGTCAGCCAAGGGAAGATGATCAACGGGTTGCGAAGGTTTCGTCATGAGAAGAAGGATAGTCGAGCACGAACGCAGTCGTGTTAGTGCATAAGACCGAATCTAATCGCAAGAAACAAAAAAGCATCATGAGAAAAGCCCTGCATTAGCAGGGCTTTTCTCATGATGCTTTTGGCGGAGACGGAGGGATTCGAACCCTCGATGCAGTTTTAAGCCACATGCTCCCTTAGCAGGGGAGTACCTTCAACCACTCGGCCACGTCTCCGCAGAACTTGCAATTCTAGCACGATTTTTTTGACGTACGCCAATGGCGCACGCCAAAAATCTGCGCGGACTCAGACTTTTTCCGCAGGCACTTGGTCCAGGCCAAAGGCCTTGTGCAGCGAACGGACGGCCAGCTCCATGTATTTGTCATCGATGACCACCGAGGTCTTGATTTCGCTGGTGCTGATCATCTGGATGTTGATGCCCTCTTGCGACAGGGTCTGGAACATCAGGCTGGCAACGCCGACGTGCGAACGCATGCCGATACCGACGATGGAGACTTTGGCGACTTTGTCATCGGTGACCAGCTCGCGTGCCTTGACCGCGGGTACGACTTCGCGCTGGAGCAGTTCGATGGTGCGTTGGAACTCGTTACGGTTGACTGTGAACGAGAAATCGGTCGTGCCAGCGACGGACTGGTTTTGCACGATCATGTCGACGTCGATGTTGGCAGCGGCGACAGGGCCCAGGATGGAGAAGGCTACGCCCGGGGTGTCGGGCACGGCCAACAGGGTGATCTTGGCTTCGTCGCGGCTGAAGGCGATGCCGGAGACAACGGCGGCTTCCATTTTTTCGTCTTCCTCAAAAGTAATCAGCGTGCCCGAAGTCATTTCTTCTTCGAGCGGGATAAGCGGGTCGGTCAGCGAGGACAGCACTCGGGTGGGGACGCGGTACTTGCCGGCGAATTCCACCGAGCGGATCTGCAGTACCTTGGAGCCCAGCGAGGCCATTTCGAGCATTTCTTCGAAGGACACGACGGACATGCGGCGTGCCTGCGGGACGACGCGCGGGTCGGTGGTGTAGACGCCATCGACATCGGTGTAGATCAGGCATTCGTCTGCCTTGAGGGCAGCAGCGACGGCCACGGCCGAGGTGTCCGAGCCACCACGGCCGAGCGTGGTGATATGCCCCTCGGGATCGATGCCCTGGAACCCCGTCACAATGACGACACGGCCAGCATCGAGGTCAGCACGGATGCGGGCGTCTTCGATGGAGGTGATGCGCGCCTTGCTGAAGGACGAGTCGGTGCGGACCGGCACCTGCCAACCTGTATAACTACGGGCGGCGACGCCTTCGGCTTGCAGGGCGATGGCGAGCAGGCCGCTGCTGGCTTGTTCGCCAGTGGCGGCAATCATATCGAGTTCGCGGGGGTCGGGCTGGGGCGCGATTTCGCGGGCCAGGCCCAGCAGGCGGTTGGTTTCGCCGGCCATGGCCGACGGCACGACGACCACTTGGTGGCCAGCGGCATGCCATTTGGCAACGCGGCGGGCGACGTTGCGGATGCGCTCGACTGAGCCCATCGAGGTACCGCCGTATTTGTGAACGATCAGGGACATCTCGTACTCTGGCTGGAAACCTGCCACTGCTGGGCAGGCAAAGCTGAGTATTTTAACGCGTGGTGAAAATTTGCGCAGGGGTGGGTGAATTCTGGGGGTGTTGAGCGTTCAGATTATCTCTATTTAGACGTACCGGCGGCGTGTCTGAGGCGGCGCTGGCCCTATCGCCCGGTCTGGCCGCCTGCGCGGCCAGACTGCCCTTCGCCAGTCTCATCAGGCGGGGCGGCTGGGCAAACTCGCTCCGCTGCGCTCCACTCAAACATGCCCAGCCGACTGCCCCCCGCCTGATGAGACTGGCTCGGCGGACTCAACGGGCCAGCGCCGCCTCAGACACGCCGCCGGTACTCGCGATGGAGGCATGCTGCGGGCGGTGAAACCCTTTGTTGAGCACATCGTTTTTTTGGAACGCGTGCTTATTCCCTTTTTCTTTATAAGGGTGCCTCGCCTGTGGTTGGGTATGAGGTTTATGCCTCGCTGCGAGGCTCGATCCGGACTCGGCCGCGGTGGCAATGGATGACGTGCTGGGCGTGGGCGACTTGCATCTGGCGGTCGTGGCCGAGGCTGTGTAGTTGGCGCAGTTGGCGTAGCAGGTCTGCCATGCGGGCTTCGGTGGGCATGCGGGCGCCATTCAAGCGCAACCAATGACGTAGCACCAATGATTGCCGGGCGGGTGGCAGGCTGCGCCATTGGGCCAGGGAAAAACTCTTGCCGTCGGGCGAGAGATCCAAGGTGGCCAAGTCGTTTTGTGCGACCTCTTCGAGGATGGCGGTTGTCTCGGCAGCGTGGCGTGCGTGGCTGGCCAGGCGGGCTTGCCAGCCGGGCCAGCGGGCGTCCAGAACTGGGGATAACAACTCGCGAACGGCTGCACGGGTGTAACGAGGGTCCGCGTTGGTGGGGTCCTGGACGGCATGCCAATCGTGCTGTTCGGCGAATGCTAGGGCGGATTGCAGGATGCTGGCGCGGCTTTGGTTCAGCCAGGGGCGATGGTAGGTGATGCCGTCGCGCTGCATGGCGGGTGCCATGGCGGCCATGCCGTCGGGGCCCGTGCCGCGCAATAGGCGCAGCAGGACGGTTTCGGCCTGGTCGTTCTGGTGATGAGCCAGCAGGATGTGCTGGACGTCGTGTTGATGCGCCAGTTCAGCTAACGAAGCGTAGCGCGCATCGCGAGCGGCGGCTTCGATGCCCAGGCCGGTAGTGGCGTCAACCTGAGCGTGTGCGGTAGCAACGGGTACGCCCAGGATGCGTCCCAAGGCCTGGACGTGATCGGCCCAGCCATCGGCGGCCGTCTGCAGGCCGTGGTGGACATGGAACAGGATGATTTCCGTGCCGGACTCGCGTGCCAGAGCGGCAGCATGTGCGGCAAGCATCGCGGAATCTGCGCCGCCGCTGGTGGCGACGGCGAGACGCACCGCCGGATTTGCCACGCCCTGCCATACTTTGCGCAGGGCTGCGGTCAAATCAGGGCTGGGGAACACGGCAGTCTCAGTTGCGGACTTCTTGGAATTTGCCGTACGACAGCAGGCGTTGCACGCGTTGGTCGACCAGTTGTTCGGCTGTCATGCCGCGGAACTGGCGCAGGGCGTCGCCCAGTGCGCGGCGCAGCAGACGTGCCATGACACGGGGGTCGCGATGAGCGCCGCCCACGGGCTCGTTGACCACGCGATCGATCAGGCCCAGGTCTTTCAGGCGCGGCGCGGTGATGGCCAGGGCCTCGGCAGCCTCGGAGGCCTTGTCCGCACTGCGCCACAGGATGGAGGCGCAGCCTTCGGGCGAAATCACCGAGTAGGTGGCGTATTGCAGCATCAGCACGGCGTTGCCGACGGCGATCGCCAAGGCGCCGCCGGAGCCGCCCTCGCCGATGATGGTCGTGATGACCGGAACTTTGAGTTCGGCCATGGCATACAGGTTGTGCCCGATGGCTTCGGATTGGCCGCGTTCCTCGGCACCGACGCCGGGGTACGCGCCCGGGGTGTCGACAAACGTGAAGATCGGCAGCTTGAATTTTTCGGCCAGGCGCATCAGGCGCAGGGCCTTGCGATAGCCTTCGGGACGCGGCATGCCGAAATTGCGTGCGGCGCGTTCTTTGGTGTCACGGCCCTTTTGGTGGCCGATGATCATGCAGGATTCGCCGTTAAAGCGCGCCAGGCCACCGACAATGGACTGGTCATCGGCAAACATGCGGTCGCCGTGCAGTTCGTGGTAGTCGGTGAAGATCTCCCGGACATAGTCCAGGGTATAGGGGCGCTGCGGATGCCGGGCCACCAGGGCGGTTTGCCACGGCGTCAATTTGCCGTAGATTTCCTTGGCCAGCGTCTGGCTTTTTTGCTGCAGCCGGCCGATCTCGTCAGAAATGTCGACGGCAGAATCGGCCTGGACGTAGCGCAGCTGCTCGATTTTGTTCTCGAGCTCGGCCAGCGGTTGTTCAAATTCAAGGAAGGTATTGCGCATGAAGTAGGGTTTCCGTTATTGGGTGCCAGGTGGTGCGTTAGTTCAGAGCCGTATGAGGCTCCAGACTGCGCCACAGGTACCAGGTCGCCACGGTACGCCAAGGCTGCCACGCCGACGAGACCTCTCGGGCCTCGAAGCGCGAGACAGGCTCTCCGCTGAAGTAGTGTAACGAGATTGCCTTGAGCAATCCCAGATCGTCCAGCGGCAGCACATCGGGTCGCTGCAAATGAAAGATCAGAAACATCTCGGCCGTCCAGCGGCCGATGCCACGAATGGCGACCAATTCTGATACCACGCTTTCGTCGTCCATGGCGGCCCATTTTTCCGGGTGCACACGGCGTTCGCCAAAATGCGCGGCTAAATCTTGTACGTATTCACACTTGCGTTGCGGCAGGCCGGCTTGCCGCAAGCCCTGTACGCCAATGTTGAGCACACTGCCCGGCGTGGGGCGCTTGCCGACGGTATCCAGAAACCGCTGCCATAGTGTATCCGCGGCTTTGCTGGAAATCTGCTGGCCGAGGATGGCGCGCGCCAGCGTGATAAACGGCGAGCCGCGCGACGTCAGCCAGGTTTCACTGTGCTGCGGAATGATTTTCTTGAGAATGCGATCGCGCCGCATCAGGTGGGCGACGGCTTCTTCCCAGTAGTCGGGCTTGGCGATGGCGATATCTGCGCTAGACATGACAGTGCGGGTTCCTCAGGCGCGGCGCCATTGGGTGATACCACCGGGTTTGTCATCGAGCTCGATGCCGGCCTCGCGCAACTGGGCGCGGATCCGGTCGGCCTCAGCGTAGTCGCGTGCCTGTTTGGCTGCCGCGCGCGCAGCGATCAGGGCATCGATCTGCTCGGCGTCCAACTCGTTGGTGGCGGCAGCGCCCCCCTGTGCCAGGCTGGTCGCCGAATAGCGGGTGGTGCATTGAAAGTAGCTGGCCGGGTCCTGTTGCAGCAGCCCCAGCACCGCGGCCAGCGCCTTGAGCTGGCCGGCAGCGTGCGCGTCACGGGTGCGATTGGCATCGGAGGCCAGCTCGAACAATGCCGCCAACGCGCCCGAGGTATTGAAATCGTCATCCATCGCAGCCTTGAAGGCCTGCGCCTGCGGGGTATTCCAATCCACCGCACTGTCGTCGGGCGCGACGTTCAGCAGCGCCTGATAGAGACGATCCAAGGCGTTTTGCGCATCGACCAGGTTGTCCGGCGCGTAGTTTTGCGGGCTGCGATAGTGATTGCGCACGATAAAGAAACGCAACATTTCGGCTTCGCGCAGATTGACCGCGTAATCGGCCTGGTCAGCGGCAGCCTCGCCCTGGGCGATAGTCTGGCGGATGGTACGGAAATTGCCCAGGGACTTGGACATTTTGTCCGAATCGACCATCAGCGGACCACAATGCATCCAGATGTTGGCCAAGGTGCCGCCGAATGCGCCCTCGGTCTGGGCGATTTCGTTCTCGTGGTGCGGGAATTTCAGGTCGGGACCGCCACCATGGATGTCCAGGGGCAAGCCCAACAGGGCCTTGCTCATGGCGGAGCACTCGATGTGCCAGCCGGGACGGCCCAGGCCATAGGGAGACGGCCATTTGGTGTCTTCGGGCTCGTCGGGCTTGGCGGCCTTCCAGAGGACGAAATCCAGGGGATCGCGTTTGGCCGAGCCTACGGCCACGCGCTCGCCGGCGCGCAAGTCGTCCAGGGCCTTGCCCGAGAGCTTGCCATAGCCGGCAAAGCCGCGCACCGCGTAATTCACGTCGCCGTCATCGGCCCGATAGGCCAGGCCGTTTTGCTCGAGCTTGCCTATGATGTCGAGCATATCGCCCACATATTGGGTGGCCCGCGGCTCACGGTCGGGAGGCTGTACCCCCAGGGCGCGCTCATCGGCATGCATGGCGGCGATGTAGTACTCGGTAACCTCGCCGATTCTCCGCCCGGTCTCGACCGCCCGGCGAATGATTTTGTCGTCGATATCGGTGATGTTGCGCACGTAGTCGACCGCCAAACCGCTGGCACGCAGCCAGCGCTGCACCACATCGAAAGCCACCAGCATGCGGGCATGGCCCAGATGGCAATAGTCGTACACGGTCATGCCACACACGTACATGCGCACTTGGCCGGGCTGAGCCGGCTTGAAGGGTTCTTTCGTACGCGATAACGTGTTGTAGATGTGCAGCATGACGCTTGAACAGGCCTCGATAGATTGCGGTGCAAGTCCCGCGGAGCGGTCGGTGCCGGCAGGCGAAACATCGGCGGATAAACGACGAACGCAACCGGGGCTAAAATGGCGGTCGTCAAGTATAGCAAGCGGCCTCGTTACGCGCCCAACGCGTCTCCATTTTTAACGGATACCACAGTGACCCTAAACCGCCTTTTCCGTATAACCATGCTGATCCTGCCGCTGGTGGCCCTGCCCGGCGGCGCCGCTTTCGGGCAGGCCATGGGCGGAGGTGGCAACCTGCCCTACAACGACATGGAGACGCGCACCAAGCTGGATCCCCCACGCCCCGAGGGCGGCTGGAAGGGCCTGGCCAATCTGCTCGAAGCCCTGAAACCGGGCGTGGACACACGCCTGGACCCGACGCCGTCCCAGATCACGACGCATATTGAGCGCCTGCTCAATGACGGCAAGAACGAAGAAGCCCTCGCGATGATCGAACAGCGCGAGGCCGCCATCAAAGACCAGCGTGGCACCGATGTGCAGCTCATGTTCCAGCATGCGCGCGCGCTGGCGGCACTGGGGCGTACGTCCGAAGCAGTGAGCCTCTACACCGAGATGACGACCCGATTTCCAGAATTGCCCGAACCCTGGAACAATCTGGCTGCGCTGTATGCGCAGCAAGGCGAACTGGACCGGGCACACGATGCCCTCGAAATGGCGCTGCGCGCCGACCCAAATTACCCAGCCGCACGCGCCAACATGGGAGACATTCAACTCATGATGGCGCTGCGTACCTACCGTAATGCTGCGAACCAGGGCGTGCCTGGCATGAACGCCAAGGCACGTGAAATCGAAAACATGCTGAAGGAAAGCCAACACAGATGATTTCGCGCTACTCTCCTCTACATTTGCTGCGTTTAGCGGCCTGCAGTGTTGCCCTGGCGATCGTGCCGGCAGCCGCGAGCGCCCAGGCAGCAACCCCATCAACCCCCTCCTCCAAAGAAGGCACCCAACCCATGAGCACCTCTCCCCGCGTCAAACTGCAAACCAATCAGGGCGATATCGTGATTACCCTGGATGCGGAAAAAGCCCCCAAGACCGTGGAAAATTTCCTGAGCTACGTCAAGAGCGGTTTTTACAACGGCACGATTTTCCACCGCGTCATTGACGGTTTCATGATCCAGGGCGGCGGCTTCGAAGCCGGTCTCAAGCAAAAACCCACGCAAGCCCCGATCGAAAACGAGGCCAACAATGGCCTGAAGAACGACAAGTACACCCTGGCCATGGCGCGTACCAGCGATCCGCATTCGGCTACGGCTCAGTTCTTCATCAATGTGTCGAACAACGACTTCCTGAACTTCACCGCCCCCACGCCTAATGGCTGGGGCTACGCCGTGTTCGGCAAAGTCACCGAAGGCACCGAGATCGTCGACAAGATCAAAGGCGTAAAAACCGGCAACAGTGGCTTCCACCAAAACGTGCCGACCGAGGACGTGGTCATCGAAAAGGCCGAAGTCCTTGAATAAGGTCACATTGCAGGGCCCTGTCTGGCTGGCTTCGGATGTGCACCTGGGGCCGGCCACGCCGGCCACGGCCGAGGCATTTCTGGGGTTTCTGGATACGGCGGCAGACGAAGCCGCCGCCCTGCTCTTGCCTGGCGACATTTTTGACGCCTGGATCGGCGACGATGTCGTCAAGATCGCGCCGCCTTGGCTGGCGGCAGCACTCCAAGGGCTGCAACGCACGGCGGCCCGCATTCCAGTCTGGCTGGGACGCGGCAACCGCGATTTCTTGATGGGCGCCGATCTGGCCAATGCGCTGGGCGCGCACTTGCTGCCCGAGCCCGCCCTGTTGGAAACGGACTTTGGCCGTATCCTGCTGACCCACGGCGATGAGTACTGTACGGACGATGCGGCCTACCAGCAGTTTCGGACCATGGTGCGCAATCCGCAGTGGCAGACCCAGTTTCTGGCCAAGACCATTCCCGAACGGATGGCCATGGCGCAACAGGCGCGCGGTGAAAGCCAATCGGCGAATCAAATGAAATCCGCCGAGATCATGGACGTGAACGCGCAAGCGATCGAGCAGGCCTTTCGCGAGGCCGACATCGATATCCTGGTGCACGGCCACACCCATCGTCCCGCCCGGCATGTCCTGGAAGTCGATGGACGCCGCCGCGAACGCTGGGTGCTGCCCGACTGGGAATGCGATCATGCCAATCCGCCGCGTGGCGGCTGGCTGGTGATCGACCGCGACGGCATCACGCCTTACGATCTGGATATCGCCTGATCGCTGCCTGACTCTGGGCAAGGGCCTGAAAAAAACGCTGGATTCACGATATCGCGAATCCAGCGTTTTTTATTTCAGGCCTGCAGCTGAAGGGCCGCCACATCAGGCATGCGTCGTAAGCCAAATAGCCACCACAATGCCCAGTGCAATCCGGTACCAGGCAAACACGCGATAGGTGTGGTTAGCCACAAAGCGCAGGACCGCCCGCACTACCACCAGCGCACTCAAGAAGGCCGCGACGAAGCCCACCGCAATGGCCGACAAATCATGGCTGCTCAGTAAATCGATATTGCGGTACATGTCATAGACCGCAGCTCCCAGCATCGTGGGCATGGCGAGAAAGAACGAAAATTCCGTTGCCGTCTTGCGTTGAATACCGGCAATCATCCCGCCGATAATCGTCGCACCTGAACGAGACACACCAGGGATCATCGCGACGCACTGTGCAACGCCGACGCCGATCGCCTGCTTCCACGTAATTTGCTCCAGCGTGCGGGCCGTGGCACGCTCATCCGAGGCAGAATCATCGGCCGCCCCCGGCACATCGCCAGGTGTATGGTGCGTGCGGCGCTCTACCCACAACATGACGAGGCCGCCCAACACCAGTGTCACTGCGACCACGCCGGGGTGATAGAACACGCTTTTGATAGTCTTGATGAAAATCGCCCCGATCACTGCAGCCGGCAAGAAAGCCAACAGCAGGTTGCGAGTAAACGCGACTTCAACGGGCACACCCGTCAGCGTGCCACGGATCAGTTGCCACAAGCGCGCCCGGAATACCCACATCACCGCCAGGATCGATCCCAGTTGGATCACCACCTCGAACACCTTGCCGGAACTCGAGGTGAAATTGATCAAGTCACCGATGACGATCAAGTGGCCTGTGCTGGAGACTGGGATGAACTCGGTCAGCCCTTCGATGATGCCGAGGAAGAAAGCCTTGATCAGGTATAGCGTGCTATCGGTCACAGTGTGCGTAGAAAAAAAGATTAATTAACTATCGCCATCGGCATCGGCCTCAGACGGCATCAGATACATGCGCTCAACGCGCACCGAAGCGATGCGGCGGCCATCGAGCTCCATCACCTCGAAGCGGAAACGATAATGCAGGTCTTCGTATTCGCAACTATCGCCAGGCCGCGGCAAATGGCCAAAACGCGCCAACAAATAGCCCGCCAGCGTGGAATAGTCTTGCGCATCGTCGAGCAGCCCTTCGGTTTCCAGCACTTGCTCGACATGATGCAGGTCGGCAGCGCCGTCGATTTTCCAGACGTTGTCCTCCAGCGGCGTGATGTCGGGCAGTTCGTCCTCATCTGGGAACTCGCCGGCAATCGCCTCGAAAACATCGATCGGCGTGACCAGGCCCTCGATCGCACCGAACTCGTCTGCCACCAGCACCAGTTGCCCGCGCGAGCGCTTCAGCGTGTCCATCAAGCGCAGGATACCAATAGATTCGTGCACGATGATCGGATCACGCAAACGGTTACGACGAATATGGCCGTCGGTAATCAGATCTGCAACCAGGTCTTTGGCGCGGCCAATCCCGATGACCTCATCGAGCGAGCCGCGGCACACTGGGAAAAAGCTGTGAGGCGCCTCGGTCAACTGCGTGCGTATGGTCTGCGCGTCGTCATCAATATTGATCCATGACAAATCGGTGCGCGGCGTCATGATGGAGCGTATCGATCGCTCGGCCAGCGTCAATACGCCACTGACCATGTTGCGCTCTTCGACGCCAAAGGCCGGCGTGTCGGGCCGGTCCGGGCGCGCGATCGCGGTATCGTCGCTTTCGGCCGGCGGGCGCTTGCCCAGCATGCGCAGCACGGCGCTGGCCGTACGGTCGCGCATCGGGCGGGTCGCATCCAGGCGCAACAGATTGCGGCGCGCCACCTGGTTCAGCGCCTCGATCGCCACCGAGAAGCCGATCGCAGCGTATAGATAGCCCTTGGGCACCTTGAAGCCAAAGCTTTCGGCCAGCAGCGAAAAACCGATCATCAGCAAGAAGCCCAAACACAACACCACCACGGTGGGGTGCGCATTGACGAAACGCGTCAGCGGCTTGGAAGCAATCAGCATCACGCCAATCGCAATGGTCACCGCCATCATCATGATGGCCAGATGATCCACCATCCCTACGGCAGTAATGACCGAGTCCAACGAGAACACGGCGTCCAGCACCACGATCTGCGTCACGATGACCCAGAAACTGGCGTAAACGCGCGGCCCGGACACCTCAGCGGCTTTGCCTTCGATGCGTTCGTGGAGTTCGAGGGTTCCTTTGAACAGCAGGAACAGGCCGCCCACCATCAGGATCAAATCTCGACCCGAGAACGTCAGCGGCCCGACAGAAAACAGTGGAGCAGTGAGAGTGACCAGCCACGACATGACGGACAACAGGCCCAGACGCATCAGCAGCGCCAAGGACAGACCCACGATACGCGCGCGGTCGCGCTGCGCGGGGGGCAGCTTGTCAGCCAGAATGGCAATGAAAATGAGGTTATCGATCCCCAGGACGATTTCAAGAACGACCAGGGTAAGCAGGCCGACCCACGCGGCGGGGTCCTGCAGCCACTCCATCAAGAGCTCCGAAAGTTTTGGAACCGCCAATCGTACATGGAAATGGCGCGACTTGCCGGCAACATGCCGGCAGATGAGGAAAAATCGGGCGGCGGATTTGCCCCAGCATGGGGCCAATCCCCGCGATACGGGGCCTTAGCAACGTGACAAAGCCCCGACAGCACACACCGGCCAGCGCCTCGCGCCCTGTATCGGACCACGAGGCGCCTCCGGGATTCAGCCTGGCCTATGCAGACCTCAGGTCCGAGCGGCTGGCCCGCACCCGAGCCTGTGCAATACCCTGCTCAGTCCTGCTTGGGCTGCAAGGCAGCCAGCATCTGCGTAAAGATCTTGGGGCTGCCGGCGAGCACGTTGCCGGAATCCATCCACTCTTGCTCGCCATCCAGGTCGGCGACTAGGCCGCCGGCCTCCTGGATCAGCAGGCTGCCTGCCGCCACATCCCAGGGTTTGAGCTTGAGACCGCAGAAACCGTCCAGGCGGCCCGTGGCCACATAGGCCAGGTCCAGCACGGTCGAGCCCATACGGCGCACGCCGCTGCAGTTCTCGGTCATTTGGCGGAATCGGCCGCCGCCAGCATCGGCATCGCCCGAGCGCGGCCAGTGCGCGCCCAGCAACGCCTCGGCATAACGCGTGCGGCTCGACACGCGCACACGGCGGTCATTCAGGAACGTGCCGCTGCCACGGCTGGCAGTGAACAACTCGTTGCGCGACGGGTCGTACACCACGGCCTGCGTGACCTGGCCACGCTGGGTCAAGGCGATCGACACGGCGTAGTTGGGCAAGCCATGGATAAAGTTGGTGGTGCCGTCCAGCGGATCGATGATCCATTGAAATTCGGCCTGCTCCGGCCCTTGCAGGCCGAATTCCTCGCCCAGTACCGCATGATCGGGATAGGCTGCGTGCAGGGTCTCGACGATGGACTCCTCGGCGGCACGATCGACATCCGTGACATAATCGCGCGGTCCCTTGCGGGCTACGCTGATACGTTCCAAGTCCAGGCTGGCACGATTAATGATGGTGCCGGCACGCCGGGCCGCCTTGATGGCGATATTGAGCATCGGGTGCATAAAATTCCGTACGTATGCAATAAGGCTCAAAGGGAAATGCCAGGCTTCACCAGCCGTTTCCCCTGGAGCAACAACATGGGGCGGCCCTGCCACAATCGCGCGGCAAAGCCCCGAAAAATCAGGATGGCACTAGGCCAAACCGGGTATTTTAAATGACTCAAGCATTTTCACGCGTTCAGTTCATCATGGTACAGCCCAGCCACCCCGGAAACGTCGGGTCGGCGGCACGTGCCATCAAGACGATGGGCTTTCAGAATCTGGTCCTGGTCGAGCCGAAATTTCCGGACATGACCACCCAACCCGAGGCCATTGCCCTGGCCAGCGGTGCCGTGGACGTCCTCGAACACGCCCGGGTCTGCGCCACCCTGGAAGAAGCCCTGGCGCCGGTCACGCTGGCATTTGCCCTGACGGCGCGCGTGCGGGACCTGGGGCCTCCACCCTGCGACATCCGTCAGGCGGCCGAGCTGGCCAGCGACCATCTGGCCAACACCGAATCGGGCGACACCGCCATCGTGCTGGGAACCGAGCGGGCGGGCCTGACCAACGCGCAAATCGCATTGTGCCATCGCATTTGCCATATTCCCGCCAATCCGGAATACAGCTCGCTGAACGTCGCCCAGGCCCTGCAACTGGCGGCGTGGGAACTGCGGTACGCCTTGCTCCAGGCGGCAGGCGCAGCCATGCTGCCCGCTTCGACTGCGCAACAGGCCGACCCGGGCGCGGCGCTCGCCCCCAGCGAGGCCGTGCTGGCTTTTCTGAAACACTGGGAAGAAGCCTTGATCCAGATCGAGTTTCTCGATCCGGCCCATCCCAAAAAACTGATGCCGCGCATGCGGCACCTGTTCAGCCGCAGCGGCCTCACCCGCGACGAAGTCGACATGCTGCGCGGCGTCTGCACGGCGATGCTGCGCAAAACGAAAGCCACTGGGAATAAATAGAGCACTCGCAAGGAAACGCGATACCGGGTTTCCTTGCTGACCTATCAGGTCGTCCGGGTCAAACGCCCACCCGGTCTTACACCCCTCAGTCGACTTGTGCGCCCGACGCCTTGACCACCGGCGCCCAGCCTTCGACTTCCGACTTGATGAACGCGCCGAACTGAGCAGGCGTCGTCTTTTCACCCACAGCGCCCAGGCCCTCAAAGGCTTTCTGCACGTCGGGATTGTCTTGCGCCTTGACGATGGCGGCGTTGAGCTTTTCGATGACTTCCGGCGGCGTGCCTGCCGGCGCGATCAAACCGAACCACGAAGACACGTCGAATTTGTCAAAGCCCAGTTCCTGCATCGTAGGCAGATCGGGGGCCGAGGGCGAGCGCTTGGCCGTGGTCACCGCCAATGCTTTCAACTTACCGCCTTTCACATGCGGCCAAGAGGACGGCATATTGTCGAACATGAACTGCACTTGGCCGCCGATCAGATCGGTCACCGCCGGCGCGCTGCCTTTGTAGGGCACGTGCAATACGTCGATGCCGGTACGCATCTTGAACAGCTCGCCGGCCATGTGAATCGACGTGCCGCTGCCCGAGGAAGCAAACGCCAGTTTGCCGGGATTCGCCTTGGCGTAATCCACCAACTCTTGCACCGACTTCACCGGCACGTTCGGGTTCAACACCAGAATGTTCGGGACCTTGGCGCCCAATGCGACCGGGACGAAATCCTTGGTCAGGTCGAACGAAACGTTGCGGTACAGCGTCTGGTTGATGGCGCTGGTCACGGCCACAAACAACAGTGTGTAGCCATCGGGATCCGCACGCTTTACGTAGTCAGTCGCGATGTTGCTGCCGGCGCCGGGCTTGTTTTCTACGACGAAGGATTGACCCAACGTCTGCGTCAGCTCCTTGGCCATGATGCGAGCGATCACGTCAGTCGTACCGCCCGCCGAGAAACCCACAACAATATGCACGGGCTTGTCTGGGTAGGCAGCCTGGGCGCTGGCAGCAATCGCCATCGAACCCAGAGCACCGGCAAGCAGCGACGCGGCATGGCGAAGAAAACGGGGCTTTTGACCTGTGGTCATGTCGTGTCTCCTGTGAAGTGTCCATAGTACGGACGTTATGATTGGGAATACCGACCGGATTTTCCACTAGTCAACACCGATCCGGCAAGGTAGAGTCCACACCACGGACGATTTTCGTGGGCGCCACTTTACGAGCCCCCCATCCATCGTTATTGGTCATAGGTTCGAGTGCAGCATGTCGATTTCAGAGAGCTCTTCCGGCCCGCGCACCCTGCGCCGCGGCCTGACGGTGTTGGCCACCCTGCGCGATCACGGCGCGGGCGGCTTGAGCATTACCGATCTAGCCCGCTTGACGGGCATCCAGCGCCCGACGATTTACCGTCTGCTCGCGGCGCTGTTGGACGCGGGGCTGGTACTACCCGTGCCCGGCACCAAGAAATACCGGGCGCAGTGGGCGACGACGCCGGACACGGTGACGCCGGACCCACGCGTCAGCCAGACCCTGCCCAGCCTGAAACGCTTGGCCGAACGCACCGGGGACGCGGTGTTTCTCGTGGTACGCGAAGGCGACGAGTCCGTCAGCCTGCACCGGGAAATCGGCGGTTATCCTGTGCAAATCCTGGCCACTTATGCCGGCAAACGCCAGCCTCTGGGTGTCGGCTCAGGCGGCATGGCGATCCTGGCCGCCCTGCCCGACGCCGTCGCACACAGCATTGTGGAACGCAACTCAGGATACCTGGATGAATATGGCGGCATGACGCCGCACGAGATGCTGCGCCTGATCGAAAACACGCGCGCGCGGGGTTATGCCGTTGTCGGCAACCATGCCGTGCGCGGTGCGCTGGGAGTGGGCTGCGCCCTGCTTGACCCCCAAGGAGCACCCATCTTGGCGATCAGCGTGACTGCCATCATTGACCGCATGCCAGCGCCCCGGCAAAGAGAAATCGCGGGCTGGATCCACGCGGAGCTGGCTCGCCTCTCATTGCGCAGCAGTTGACGGCATCGAACCGGGCCCGGCAATACCGGCCCCGGGACGCGGGGAGGATGGCTTATTTAGCCGGCTCTTGAATTTCGCGCACAGGAATTGGCGCCTTGAAGCCTGCAGAGGCCAGGGTCTGACGGATCTGATGAAACAGCCCCCAGCGCAGATCCCAGTATTGCGCGGCTGCGCACCACATGCGGACATTGACCACCGTGCCGTTATCTTTGTATTCGCTGACTTTGACCAGCGGCGCGGGGTCTTTCAGCACCAAGGGATGCGACTCGACGATCTTGGTCAGGCTCGCGATCGCAGCATCCAGGTCATCGCCATAATGGATCGTGACAGGCAGATCCAGGCGACGCGTCACGTTGCGACTGTAGTTGGTGATGGTCGCGCCCCAGACCACGCTATTGGGCAGCGTGATATGAATGCCATCAGCCTGCACCAGGCGGCATAAAAAAAGGCCGACTTCTTCGACAGTCCCCTCGGTACCTGTGCTCAGCGCAATATATTCACCTGTGCGTAGAGGACGCAAGATCAACAGCATGATGCCCGCGGCAATATTCTGCAGCGTATTTTGCAGCGCCAAGCCTACGGCCAAGCCCGCGGCACCCAGCACCGCAATCAAGCTGGCCGTTTGCACACCGAATCGCGCCAATACGGCAATGACCGTGAAAATCCGCACGGTCCACACCACCACGCTGTAGAACATCGGCACAATCGTGGCATCGATACGCGGCGATCGTGTTGCGGCGCGCCGCACCCAGCTACCGAGCAACGACGATATCCACCAGCCCAGGATCAATATGACCAGCGCCATGGCGATATTCACCGCGCCTTCGGTCAACCGCGGCATCAGGGATTCCAGACTCATCAAGTACTCACGCATGTCTTTTTCCAACAGGTCGAAATTCAGCACACAGCGTTATCTGTGCACCGAATGATTAAACAGCTGGAAACTGTATCAAATCACGGTGACCCTGCCGAGTCTTGTTGGCTTCCGTCACAAACGCCGGAAATGATTGTCCCAGGACAGACCTGAAGACGGCGTCAGGATGGATTGTGCCGATGAGCCGGGGCCTGCCTGCACGAGCGCGCCCATGCCGCTATTGAGCAAAAAGCGTCCCGGTGCGAGAGGCGCCACACCGCAACCATCCGACAGGCTGGTCACCCCCAACGCGCGGCCGTTGACCGCATCCCAGTACACCACCTGGTTGCCTACGGGGCTGCTGGTCGCGATCACGCTTCCTGATGGATCCGCGGCCACCGAGCCAATGTAATTGCGGCAGTCGCGCAGCACGTCTTCGGGGCCCGCGAATAACTCTGGCTCATGTCCCATGCGATGCCGCCCCACCAGCGGGGGCCGTTCGCTGGCGGGCCCCATATGCTGACAACCGAACCACACTGCGCCATCAGCCGCCAAAGTCAAATGACGAATCGACAGACGATGCAGGTCCTGCGTCAATTCGACACGCTCAATCAAGCGTCCATCGTTCGCATCGATATACGCCAACGAAGGGCGCATCGTATCCAGATTCAGCTCCAGCTTGCCGTAGTCCGGATGCGTCAGAATGCCGCCATTGGCCACACAAAGCGTCTTGCCGTCTGGCAACAGGACGACCTCATGAGGACCAATGCCGCCGGTCTCAAACTCACCGATACGGCGATAGTTTCCGCCCTCCGACGCATCGTAAATGCCCAGCACGCCTTTGCCCGCTTCGTAGGCGTTCTCTGTTGCCACCATACGTTTGCCATCGGGCAGATAGACACCGTGACCGAAAAAATGACGCTCGCTTGCAGCCTCTAGCGCAATGGGAGACTGCGAACCGTCTATACGAAAAGCGACTGCGAAAAACCCCGGCTGGCGGCCGAACACCACGGCACGCCCTCGCGCGGGATCCAGCGCAAAGCTGTGGCCGCGTGCGGGCATGGGCACAACCAGTTGATCCCGGCCCTGAACGTCTAATACAACGGCCTCATAACGACCGTGAGCCTTGCGCGCGGCCACATACAGCGGGCCCTCGGAAGCGGCCAAACGGCCCGTACGGCTGGCCACTTCCTCGGATACACCCGTAGCAGCACGCAACGCAGCAGGCGACAGACCGGCCAATGCGGCCAAGGCCAAAAAGCGGCGGCGATCAATCTCCATCGAGCGCATTAAATCCAATCGTGACGCCCAAGGCAGGCGCAAAATTCTGATCCACAATGTCTTTGGCATTTTTCAGGATCAAACCCGCCAATGCCAGGTGTTGCCAGCCAGCCTCATCGGCCAACAATTTCTGCAACGGCTCGTTCACGTTGTCCAACACCTCCGCGGCGCGATCGAGTTCACCGGTCAACGAAACCCCGACCCACTCTTCGCCCTTGGGATAGCGATACCCCCCCGCGTCGTAAAACGCACGTATCCCTTTTACGCTTGCGGCCAGCATCGGTATGGTCGATTCGCTGCGCCAGAAGGCGGCGCGTTGCGCGCGGGCTGCCTGCACAGAGTCGCCCAATACAGGCAATAGTTTGACGTCGCGCGCAAATTGCAGGCCGGTCGATAACGCTTTGATCGCCTCGGCGGCGACCTCTTGTTGAGTGCGATAGAGATCATTGCCCGCGGCAGGTGCAGTGAACTGCCGGCCAAACTCCCCTTTGGCGCTCCAGGCTTGTTGCAACTCGCCCGACACAGCCGCGACATTGCCCGCCACAGCCACGGCGTAGCTGCACGCATAGGCCGTATCCTTGCCCGGCGCCGATTTCACCAGACCCGGCGTGTCGTACAACACGTATTCCAATGCAGGCAGACCTTGCATGGCCACACTGCGCGAGGCCAGCGCCCCCGGTGCTACTGCAGCCGGATCCGCCGCGGCCAACAGCGCGCGGACCTGGCGCTGCATCACCCCGCGAGTGTCCGGCCAGAACGCTAATTTCTCATAGCGATTGCCCTGCACCAACGGACCGAAACGCAAAAACTCCACGCCGGCCCAAGCCTGCACCGTTCCTGCAAAAGCCTGCTGCACGCCTTTCACATCAGGTTGTCCGCCGCTATCGCACCACGTCTTTAAGGCCTGCTCCAAATGCGTGGCCTGTTCGGCCAGCTTGGCAACAGCGGGCCGCGCATAACCATCGGCCAGGCGTTGGCCCAAATCGCTGGGCGCCTGCGCCAAGGCGGGCCAAGGCGCAATCGCCATGACCGCAGCCGATATCCATTGCTTTGTCTTGAACATACTTACTCCTCTCGGACCGCTCACAGCGACTCCAGGAATCGAATCAGGTCTGCCCGTTCCTCCGGCGTCATCGCGACAACCCGGTCGCGCGCAGCCTGGGCTTCGCCTCCGTGCCACAGCACCGCCTCCAGCAGCGATCGCGCGCGGCCATCGTGCAGCCACGTCGCATTGGGATTCACGGTGCGCGTCAGGCCTATGCCCCACAAGGGCGGCGTGCGCCATTCGCTGCCGCTGGCTTCGTCCTCGGAAACCTGATCCGCCAGCCCCTCGCCCATATCGTGCAGCAACATGTCGGTATACGGCCAGATCAACTGAAAGCGATGCTCCTCTCGCGCCGCGTCTCGCCGCGTCACATACTTAGGCACGTGACAGGCAACGCAATTTGCCTCGTAAAACAATTTTTTCCCGGCCAGCACCCGAGCGTCATCGACATCACGCCGCTGCGGCACAGCCAGATTCACCGAATACGTCGTCACGAAATCCATCAGCTCGGCGGGCACTTCGTGTTCGCCGAGATGCGGTTGCGCACCATGCGGCATATCGAAGCACGCTGCTTGTGCCTTGGTGCACTCGCCGTAATGACTGGGGAACAACGGCGTAGACAACCCCATGTCATTCGAAAATGCCGCTGCGCTTTGCTGTTCTACTGTCGGCTGGCTGGCTTTCCAATTAAAGCGCCCCAACACACGCTCGCCGGTGCGGCGATCACGTGTCCAATTGGGCCGGCCGCTGATGCCATCACCATGATCGGCAGCCGCATTGGCCAGAATATCGGCGGGATGGATCGCCTCCAGCAGTCCCAGGCCTATCATCGGCTGGGCGATACGCGGCGATATTTGTACATCCTCGCGCATGGGGCCATAGCCCAGGTTTTCGATGCGGTAGGTCGGCTTCATCAACGTCGCCGTCTCGCCGCCATTCAGTTCCACCGTCACCGGCTCATACTCGATTTCCAGACTGCCTTCGGAAGGCAATCCGGCTACCGAGAAATTCTGCAACTGCACGCCATAAACCGGCTCAGGCACAAAGGGCAAATGGCCCGACGCCAATTGCTGACGCTGCTCGTCCGTCGTCGCAGGCACCGACAAGCGCAGCAACAAGGCCACCGTATCCGAGCGTTCGAGCGGATCGAATCCTGGCACCGTGCCTCGGCCGTCCTTGGTATGACAGGCTTGGCACGAGCGCGCATTGAACAAAGGCCCCAGGCCATCCGACGCCTGTGTCGATGACGGCGACGAGACCCAGTCCTTGCGAAACAACCCATTGCCCACCAGGAATTCCTGACGCCCTTCGAACGTCAGATTGGCCGAGGGATGCGAAAAGATATCTGCGTTGATCATCTTGCGCGTGGTCCCGGCCCCGGCAGGCAAGGTCTCGAATGACTCCGGTGCTGAAAAATCGCGCGTCGGCGCAGTGACCTTGGCCACCCGCGCACGGTCCTCTTCTGTCAAATCATCACGCCCGTCAGAGGCGCCAACGGCGCTGGCTGCCGCCAGCGCCGTCAGTATTGCAACTGCGAGCTTGTTCACTGAAATACGGCTTCCGGCTTGTCCAGACTATCCGAGCCTTCCAATGCGACGTCGCCCAATTCCAGAGCAGCAATTACACGCTCCAGACTGCGCGTCTGATCGATCAGGCTGTCGATGGCTTTCTGCACCACCGCATTGCCCTCGGCATTGCCCGACGCGATCATCTGGTCATAAGTCTCGACTTTTTCTGCGCGATCACGCATGGCCTGCATTGCCGCGACCGTCGCATCCAGCTTGGCGCGCATTTCTGCGTCCAACTTGGCGTCGCGTGCCTTCACCAGATCAGACAGGCTCGCACCCGTGACCGTCTTGCCGTCCGTGCGCTGATAGTCGCCCAGATACACGTTGCGAATACCGATCTGGTTGTAATAGTGCGAGTTATGCGTATTGTCCGAGAAGCAATCGTGCTCTTCTTCGGGATCGTTCAGCATCAAACCGAGCTTCATACGCTCGCCGGCCAACTCACCGTACGACAGGCTGCCCAGCCCCGTCATCATGGCGATCAAGCCAGCCTTGGGATCTTCTTCGACGGCCTTGCGTGCGGCGCCGTCGGATTTCCAGTTAGCGACCATGCTCTCCAGGTCGGAGACGAGCAGATCGGTCACCGCCTTGAGATATTCAATACGGCGTTCGCAATTGCCGCCCGTGCAATTGGCGGGATCAAAGTCCGTGTGCGGACGGTTGCCCGAGTGGCGTTCCTGCGGCGTGCCGGTACGATCGGCAGGGGCTGCGCCCGTGCCGTTCAAATCCTGTCCCCACAACAAAAACTCAATGGCGTGATAACCCGTCGCCACGTTGGCCTCGTTACCGTCGGCCTCGTGCAGCGTCTCGGACAGCAGTTCGGGCGTGATCTTGCTGGCGTCGATCGTCTTGCCGCCTACAGTGATCTTGGAATTGGCAATGACATTGACCGCATAGAACGCATTCTGGTCGTTTTCCGTACCGTACGACGCGTCCACGTAATCGATCAGGCCTTCGTCCAGCGGCCAGGCATTCACGCTGCCTTCCCAGTCATCAACAATGGGATTGCCAAAGCGAAACGCCTCCGTTTGCTGGTACGGCACTCGGGCCGCCAACCATGCGGTGCGCGCGGCTTTCAGCGTCTCGGCGCTGGGCTTGGCGACCAGGGCATCAATCGCCGTGCGCAAGGCCTGTGCCGTGGTGAGGGAATCCTCATAACCCGCCAACGCGATGTCAGAATAGGTTTTCACCACCGCCTTGGGTTCGGCAGCCGCCTGGACGGCGCCTCCCGTCAGGGCGGCCATCAGCAGCGCGCCATAGAGCAACTTGCGCATCGGAACAATCTCCTTTGTTGAAAAAAGCGCGCCCCGCGTGGCCGCGCTTTCTTAGAAATCGGATGAGATAAACGCAAGTGTAAACAATTTTCGTTTAATGTTCAGCCTAATGTCAGTGTTCTTTATCCTAACTGTCAGAATTAGCCGATAACTCCGGCCAACTACCTCGCTTCACGATCAATTCCTGGCAGACGGTTGCAGCCATCCGCGCAATAGGCGGGTAATAACCGGAATACAAATAAAAGACAGCACGGGCGTCATGCAAACCGTCGTGACCAATACGCGCCAGAATATCGGCAAAGCACTCAATTGCTCGTTCAGCAGCAAACTGAACAGCAACAGCATCGGAAAATACGCCAACCAGATACTGACGGCCTGCTTCCAACGAGGCGGCGCGCTGCGCGCCGCACCAAACCAAGTATCCATCCCGCTGACCCGATGCACACGGCTCGTGCGCACGAGGTTCGCCCCGCGTTCGAGCCACATACGGCGCGGCAACGAATTTTCCCAACGAGCCAGACTCGCAGCATCGACAAAACGCAAGACGATCTGATACTGATCGCCCCCCTCGGGAGGCTGCAATACCCCCGACCCCAAGAAACCTGGAAAGCCTGCCGCCAGGATTTCACCCTGGCGCATCCAAGTCAGAAAATCCCCATAACGTTCGGGAGAAATATGGCGGGTCACCAGCATGGTGACCGGTGCGGGAACATGAGCGGACATACAAAACTCCTGGCTGCTTGCGGGCCGGTGTCAGTTGAGTCCGGCCTCTTAGTAATTACCCTAGCAAATGGCATGCCAATTCGCGCTTATCCGCTCGTCCCGGGGGGACCGCCGTTGCACGGGCCGCAACTTTTGCTGCATTGCACCAATTCAAATCCAACATGCATGGATCTCAACGCCGTTTGCACCAAAATAGTGCAAGACATATGTCCGCCCCACATGCTTTTCATCGCCACCGATATATACGTTCCGTGTATTGAGGCAGCAAAGACGCAGGTCTACACTAGGCGCTTTCCCCTCGTCTGGAGCATGTGCAATGAGCAACACCAAGATCGCGGTTTTCGTGGGCAGCCTGCGGGCCGCCTCTATCAATTTGCGCCTGGCTCGCGCCCTGGAAAAACTCACGCCCTCAGACGTCCAGTTTGAATATGCCAGCCTGGGTGACATCCCCCTGTTCAACCAAGATCTTGAGACAGATTTGCCCGCACCGGCAGCCAAACTGAAAGCCTTGATCGCCGAGGCCGATGGCCTGCTGTTCGTCACTCCCGAGCACAATCGGTCGATACCGGCGGCCTTGAAAAACGCGATCGACTGGGGCTCCCGTCCCTGGGGACAAAACTCGTGGCCCGGCAAGCCCGGCGGCTTGCTCGGCACCTCGCCCAGCGCCGCGGGCACGGCCATGGCCCAACAACACCTGCGCAACATCCTCGCCGCCGAGGGCGTCAACGTGTACACCACCCCTGAAGTGTTTCTGCAAGATGCAGCCGGACTGATCGACGATCAGTACACCATCACCAACGAACGTACCCGCCAGTTCCTGCAAGGCTGGCTCGATGGCTATATCGCCTGGGTGAACAAACTCAAGGCATAGGAACAGATCACTGCCGACGATATACCGGCAGACAACAACAACAACAACAACAACAACGGGGGAAAGGCCCACACCTTTCCCCCGTTTTTTTCTATCCACACACCCTCGGCTTATCCCCGTCTAATGTGGACAAGCCACTGAACAGTTTTCTGACAAGCAGGGAATCACCTTTCACGACAACGACTTACAAGCGCTGGTAAAAAAATGCCCAATCAACGCCTGGACACACCATTGCACTGACCAAAGCGCGCAAAACGGCGTCGACGAC
Source organism: Bordetella tumbae (assembly GCF_054780995.1). NCBI lineage: Bacteria > Pseudomonadati > Pseudomonadota > Betaproteobacteria > Burkholderiales > Alcaligenaceae > Bordetella > Bordetella tumbae. Next base: position 71,741 of record NZ_BAAGVG010000009.1, on the reverse strand, counting down.
AACAAAACCGTCTCTTTTCGTCTTTTCTGAGGCCGTCCTGATCCTGAACTATCCACACACCCCGAGCTTATCCCCGGAGAATGTGGACAAGCCACTGAACAGTTTTCTGACAAGCAGAGAATCGCCTTTCGCGACAAAGGCTTACGATCACCGGTCAAAAAATGATCAATCAGCGCTTCTATCCGGCTTTTGACGCCGACCAGTGGACAAACCGTATCCCGAAGCGAAAAATTTCCGGGTCCGCGATGTTTGGCACACCCACTCGCGTCTGAACTATCCACACACCTTGGGTTTATCCCCGTCTAGTGTGGACAAACCACTGAACAGTTTTCGGACAAGCAAAGAAAGTCCTTACACCGCAATCACTTACGATGCATGGTGAAAAAATGCGCAGCAATCGGGAATCGCTGCGCCACCGCCGCGTCAGGGCTCTTGTTCCAGACGCATCCCGATCTTCAGGCTCACTTGCCAGTGCGCGACTTTGCCATCCTTGATATGGCCACGCACTTCCGTGACTTCGAACCAGTCCAGGTTGCGCAACGTTTCCGATGCGCGAGCGATCGCCTGCGCAATGGCATCGTCCGAAGACTTCGTAGACGATCCCACCAATTCGATCTGCTTGTAGATATGGCTATTGGACATTGCTGTACCTCCTAGAGAAAAGGTCCCACGCTTCTGTCACCACGTGACGGCGCGCCAATCGCTGGACACCGCCCGTCATGGAGAATCGCCCCACGACACCGGCGGCGCACTCTGCAACTCATTATTGATGTGTTTGTCAGCAACTGCAATGCCTGAGCCTCTGCCGATTGCGCATGCAGGAAACGCGCAGGTCCTCCCTCGGAAATCACCGAGCGCCAGCGAACCCGAACCAGAAATACTTGCCGATCCAAGACCTGCTTCAGAAAGGATTACGATTGAGGGTTTCCACGTGATCTGGTGATAGCGGGACGTCTTTCATTCCGTATCGCACTCCATCGAGCGTCCCATCCGCGACCATGCGTTATCGCCTTCCTCCTTTAAATACCTTACGTATCTTCGAGGCCATCATGCGCCGGGGCTCGATACGTCAGGCCGCAGAAGAGCTGTGTCTCACCCCGCAAGCCGTCAGCCAACAGCTCAAGCAACTCGAAGCCCATTTGGAACAAACCCTGTTCCAACGCAATATTCGCAGCCTCACCCCGACACAAGCCGCGCATACGTTGTATGACCACGTGCGCGATGGCCTCGATCGGTTCTCTCAAGGCATCAGCGCCGTCCAGACCTCGCGCACGGCACAACAGTTATATCTGTATGTCAGCCCGTATTTTGCGACGGAATTCCTGGTACCCCGGCTGGGCCAATTCACCGCCCTGTTTCCTGGCATCGATTTTCGTATGGCGGTGGGCGTGGACTTGATCGAGCTCGACGACCGTGGGATGGATGCGGCCATTCACTGGGATTACGGCGGCAACGCCGACTATATCGAGACGCCGCTGATCGATGACTTGAAAGTACTGGTCGCCACGCCCGGCCTGCTGGAACGGATCCCGTTGAACACCCCCGCGGACTTGCTCAAACACAGCGTAGTCACGTCCTTGGTGGCCAACTCGCTCTGGGACGACACCCTGGACCTGCTAGAGGTCAAGGAACGCGCCTCGCAACGGGTCATGCTGCTGCACACCCACGCTGCAATGATGGAGGCCATCCTCGCGGGCCTGGGCGTGGGGTTCATCTCCTATGCCGATGCCGTCAGAGAAATCGCCGCGGGCCGGCTCGTGGCGCCCTATGGCATCGATCTGCTCAAACAACTTTCCGCAGAAAAAACGCCTCGCTTCACGCTGCTGATCAAACCTGATCGCAAGCATTCGCCGTTGCTCAAGCAGTTCACCGCATGGTTGTTGGAATACGTTTGCACAGAAGACATCGTGGGCTATCCCTCAACGTGTCGCCAGGTTTCCAGCGCGTCGAACGCCGCGCAGCGCTGAGAGCCTCGCGAAAAAACCGACATCTTCCGTGCGTTATCACTACGACAGGGGCATCACCCCTGCATGTTCAGTGCGGACGCGCCACATCCCCATGCATGGGTTCGCCGGTACGATCACGGCTATACAACAACGCCACTACACCCACCAAGGCCCCCAGCATCAAATAGTAGGCCGGCATCATCGGGTTGCCCGTACGCTGAATCAGCCACGCATTCAACATCGGCGCAGTACCTGCGAACAACGCGACCGACACGTTGTAGCTGATCGCCATTCCCGTAAAACGCACATGAGGCGCGAATAACGCGGGCACGGCGGCAAAGATGCATCCCAGCATGGCAGCCAGGCACAGATTCATCACCATCAAGGCGGCCAGTTTCTCGAGATACCCCCCCGTCGACAACATGCTGAAGCACGGAATCGCCAACACCAGGATCGCCACGCTGCCTGCCAGCATCGTCGCTTTGCGCGTGATGCGATCGGCCAGCCATCCCATGACCGGGATCATCACAATCAGGAAAATCTGCGGTCCGAGCGACAGCATGAACCCTTGGGCAGGCGCCATCGTCAAGGTGCTGATCAAGTACGTCGGGATATATGTCACCACCGTGTACAAAGTGATGTTGGTGACAATGATCAAGCCGCAAGACTGCAACAGCGGGCCTCTATGCGTTTCAAACAAATGCCGCCAGCTGACCTTGGGAGGCGCGGCCTTGCTTTCCCGCACCGCTTGAAAAGTCGGCGTTTCCTCCAGATGGTTGCGGATATACAGGCCAATCGCCCCCAAGGGCAATGCCAACAGGAACGGCACGCGCCAGGCCCAATCATTGATCTGATCCGCTGTGAACAGACTGGTCAAAATCGTCGTGATGATGGCGCCAAACGCAAAGCCGCTGATGCACCCCACCTCGACCCAGCTCGTCACCGCCGTGCGATGCTTGTCAGAGCAATACTCCGCTACGAAAATCGCAGCGCCGCTGCCCTCGCCTCCCGCCGAGATGCCTTGCAGCAAGCGCATCACCACCAGCAATATAGGCGCGGCAATACCGATCGTATCGTGCGATGGGATCAAGCCAATGGCGCATGTCGCCAGCGCCATCATCAGGATCGTGACCGTCAGTACGTTCTTGCGGCCATAGCGATCGCCAATCGGCCCAAACAGAAAACCACCGAAAGGCCGTGCAAAAAATGCAACCGCAAACGCCGCCAATGAGGCGATCAATTGCATTCCCGGCTCGCTGGAAGGGAAAAACACTTTGCCCAGGATTGCGGCCAGATAACCATAGACAGAAAACTCGAACCATTCGACAAAACTGCCCACGACAGAGGCCAGCACGACACGGTTCAACTCTTTCTTGCCGACTTTACGCGGTGCCACGCCCGCAGTGTCTTGCACGTCCTGGTCGGAAAATCCCCCTGATACGGGACGGCCAGCGCTGATTGCATTGGTATTCATTTTTTCCCCATCATGCATTGATATTGAATGAACACTGCCGGTATCTGCACAGACACCGGCAGCACCGCCTTGCGATCAATCAAACGCGTGTGGATAATCGCGACGCGCCTCAGCCTCGCTGATATAGCCGTATTGCACATCGCGCTTGACCAATTCGGCAGGCCGCTCAGCCGGCGCACCAAAACCGCCGCCACCCGGCAAGTCCAGCACCAGCCGCTGCCCTTCTGCAATCAACTGGCTGCCCTTGGCGCGCAACACCGTGCCGTCATCCCGCCCGACCTTGCCCGCTCCGCCGTTGCTGCCGCCATGATGGCCGCGCGCCGGAAAAGCCACGCGATCAAACATCGCATTCAACGTGAACTGGTATCCCTCGTGAGCGCCGATCTCGATACGCTGCCCCAGGCCGCCGCGCCAACGTCCTGCACCCCCCGAATCCGGCAGCAGTTCCTTGCGCCATACGACGATCGGGCCGATGCTCTCCGTCACCTCCGAGGACATGGTGTGCACACCGCTCGGGAAAGCCGTCGTACTCAACCCATCACTATTGGGTCGAGCCCCTGTGCCGCCCGTATTGAAAATCAGCATCTCGTGACGCGATTCGCGGTTATGCTCACGCGCGCCCTGAAACCGCATCTGCAGGTTCCACAATGCGCTGGCCCCCTCGGCGGGAATCAAATCCGGGCGATAGCTCTGCAAGGCTCCCAACACCACATCGGGAATCAGATGCCCCAGCACGTGCCGCACTGCCACCGGAGCGGGGAACGGCGCATTCAAAATGCAACCCGCCGGCGCAGTGATTTCGAACGGACGCAGCGACGCCCAGTTATTCGGGATCTCTGGGGCGATGGCGCACTTCAAGGCATAACATGCATAGGCCTTGGTATACGTCAGCGGCACGTTGATACCGTAGCGGCTCGTACCCGAGGTCCCCGCAAAATCCGCGTACATGGTGCCGCCCTGCGGCTGCACCGTCACCCGCAGATCAATCGGGCTCTCGTAACCATCGACTCGCATTTCGTAGCTGTGCTTGCCCTGGGGCAGCGCCGCAATGTAGTCACGCGTGGCGCGCTCGCTGTGCTCGAAAATAAACGCCGCCAATTCTGTCAGATCGGGCAACCCGAACTCATCCAGCATAGCTTCCAGACGGCGGCGGCCCGTGTCGTTGCAAGCGACCAGCGAATGAAAATCCCCGACGACCTGATCCCGCTCGCGCACGTTATTGCGCAAGATCTCGACCAGATCCTCATTCAGCACGCCGCCCTTGTAGAACTTCATCAACGGGATGCGTATACCTTCTTCGTACACGTCGCCGGCATCGGGGCCAAAGCCGCGCCCGCCGATATCCACCACGTGGGCCGTAGAGGCGAAAAAACCAATCAGGCGAGTCGCCGCATCGGCCGTGGGCTGGCGGTAGACCGGCGTCACCATGGTGATATCGTGCAAATGCCCGGTTCCCATCCACGGGTCGTTAGTCACCAGGACGTCACCCGGCACCAGGCCATTCTCGCCGAACTTGGCCACGAAATGCCCGACGGAATCCGCCATGGAATTGACGTGCCCCGGCGTGCCGGTCACGGCCTGCGCAATCATGCGCCCCTGCGCGTCGAACACGCCTGCCGACAGATCACCCGCCTCGCGCACGCTGGTGCAGAACGCCGTGCGAACCAAGGTCGCAGCCTGCTCTTCGACCACCGAGATCAGGCGATTCCACATGATTTGTTCGCGGACTTTGATGTTGGTGCTCATGTCACACCCCTTGTTTATGTTGACGTTGGATGAGTAAGCTATCGTCCTGTTGCAGGATCAAGCTGTAGTCCGGGCTGACATAGGTCGAGGTCTCTTTTTCCGTCACAATCAACGGCCCATCCAGCCGCACGGCACGCGGCAAGCTGGCCCGGTCATAGATCGCGCAATCATGGAAATCGCCGGATTTGGCGTCAAACACGTTACGCCTATCAATCGGCGGATATTGTTCACGCGATCCCGCACTGTCGCCCGTGCTCGGCTCGATGCGCGGGGGCATTTCCGTTTCGGTGCGCAGAGACAGCGCCCAACTCACCACTTCGACGTCCAGCCCGGCCACCTCGTGGCCAAACAGTTGCGTATAGGCCTTGACGAAATTCGCGCGCAAGACTTCAAGGCTGGCATCGTTCAACACCCCCGCGGGTGCATCCACCGGGATTTCCCAGCCCTGGCCGGCATAGCGCATATACGCCCGCAATTCGCGGACGGCATCCTCGCCATGTCCCGTTTCCCGCAGGAAGCTCGCGACTTCATCATTCATCTCGTCAATCATGCCGTTCACAATGCCGGCATCGAACTGACTCAAACGCATGACCGCGCTGCGCAGCGACTCATAGCCAAAAGGCGCGCGCAGAAAACCAATGGCCGACCCGACGCCTGCGCCCGGCGGCACGAGCAGACGTTCCATCCCGAGCTTTTCGCACAGCCTCACTGCATGCAGCGGCGCGGCACCGCCATAGGCGATCATCGTGTATTCGCTCAAATCACGGCCGCTCTCGACCGCGTGCATGCGCGCGGCGTTGGACATGTTCTCGTCCACCATCTCGGCCACCGCATAGGCGGCTTGCACGTTCACGCTCTGCAGCGGATCCGCGATATGGGTTTGCAATGCCTGGCGCGATGCCTGCTCGTCCAAGGTAATCGAGCCGCCCGCAAACCGTTTGGCGTCCAGCTTTGCCAATACCAGGTCCGCATCCGTCACTGTCGGACGCTCGCCGCCTCGGCCATAGCAGGCAGGCCCCGGCTCAGATCCCGCGCTTTCCGGGCCGACCCGGACCTGCTTCAAATCGTCGACATGCGCGATCGAACCGCCACCCGCACCGATCTCCACCATTTCGATCACCGGGATCGAAATCGGCATACCGCTGCCCTTCTTGAATCGATAGGTCCGCGCCACTTCGAACGTACGCGCAGTCTTGGGATGCAAGTCTTCAATCAAGCAAATCTTGGCAGTCGTTCCGCCCATATCGAACGACAAGACGCGATCCAACCCGTATTTCGCGGCGACGTGGCTAGCGTAGATCGCTCCGCCCGCGGGGCCGGATTCCAGCAAGCGCACCGGAAACTCCGCGGCACTCGCCAATGACATCAAGCCGCCGCCCGAGTGAATCATATAAAGCGGGCATGCCATTCCCTCGACCGCCAAGGCCTGGGCCAGGCGATTCAGGTATGACGACATCAACGGCTTGACATAAGCATTCGCGCAGACCGTGTTGAACCGTTCGAACTCGCGAATTTGGGGCGATACCTCACACGAGATCGATACCGACACATCGGGTAGAGCACGCCGCAGACGGTCACGCACTAGACGCTCATGGTCGCCATTGCGATAGCTGTGCATCAACCCGACAGCCACGCTGGTAAAGCCGCCGTCGCGAATCTCATCGATAATGCGGTCCAGGCCTTCGATATCGAGAGGCACCAGTTCACGCCCGGACGCATCCAGACGCCCCTTGAGCGGAAAACGATCGCAGCGCGGGATCAACGGCGCGGGCAACTGAATCGTCAGGTCATACTGTTCGAAACGGCCTTCGTTGCGCATTTCGATGACATCGCGAAACCCGTCGCTCGTAATAAATGCCGTCTTGGCCCCACGGCGCTCGATCAGCGCATTGGTCGCCAGCGTCGTACCATGTACGATGGACTGAATCGCCGCAGGCGCAATCCCTGCTTGTTCTATCGCCAGCTGCAGGCCCCGCACAATGGCCCGCTCGGGCTTTTCATAATCGGTCAGCACCTTGGCGGTATACAGCCGCCCTTGGTATTCCAACGCCACATCGGTGAATGTCCCACCGATGTCGACCCCTGCCCTGCAAGCCAAATTCGTGTCGCTCATGTATTACCCATGTACGGATGAAAGGGTTCTGGCGATGTGCCGCGCGGTCTGCGCCACATTGCTCCGGCCTCATCATCGGCCAAGTCCGGCAATGATGACAAACAAGTAATAACGCGCATTAGGGCAAGCCAGGCTAGGCCAGCAATTACCCTTAAGGGACTACCCTTACCCAAAAAATGTCGAAATACGATGTTTTTTGTCTTTCGCCATATCCCCGTCATACAGACTCCGTAGTCTCTCGTCCGCTCTCTGACGTTTTCCTGAAAACGATTAACACCCAACGAGGTCTACATGTCATATTTGACAGATAAATTGCGTGCTCCCAGCCGTGAGGCTCGCGGAGAAATCACCGTTCCGGGCCAAATGCTCGAGGACATCGTAGCGGCCAACCCCGCCCGTCGCACGCTTTTGAGAAACAGTATCGGCCTGTCGTTGCTTTCCGTATTTGGCGCAACGCTGACGGCCTGTGGCAGCGGCAGTGATGACGATGATGACGACTCCAGCGGCGGTGACGACGGCGGCTCGACGCCCCCTCCCGGCCCCGACTACTCGGTCACCTTTACCCCGCTGGATGATCTGATCACCGCCGACACCGTCACGGTGCCGCAAGGCTATGTGGTAGAAATCCTGTATTCGGCCGGCGACAAGTGCGAAATCGGCTCGATCGGCTACACCGGCACGCCCCAGTCGTACCCGACCACCGAGAAGCAATCGGGCGGCCAGCACGACGGCATGCACTTCTATCCGCTGGACGGCGTAGACCCCAACAAGGGCGGCCTGCTGGTTCTGAATCACGAAAACGTCGACAGCGAGACTCTGGACCTGAGCACCAACGAGACTCAGACCAACCTGTCCAACGTTGGCGTGTCGGTCATCGAGCTCACGCGTTCCGATGACGGCAAATGGTCGGTCAACACCAACTCGAGCTACAACAAGCGCTATAGCGGCAACACCGTTTACAGCGTCAGCGGTCCCGCCGCCTCGGCCGTGGGTTCGACTGTGGTCGGCACTTTGAACAACTGCGCCAGCGGTCCCACCCCCTGGGGCACGTACCTGACCTGCGAAGAAACGACCGATAACTACTGGGATCCGACGCAGGCAGAAGAAGGCTATGGCTGGGTGGTGGAGATCGATCCTTATACCCCAAGTTCGACGGCGGTCAAGCGCACCGCCATGGGCCGTTTCGATCACGAAAACACCGCCTATATGCTGGACGAGAACAATCGTGTCGCGTTCTACATGGGCGATGATGGTACGCCGGGCTGCATTTATAAGTTCATCCCCAGCAAAGCCTATGATCCGGCCAACCGTGCCAACAACCTCGGCCTGCTGGATGAGGGCACGTTGTACGCGGCTCGTTTCAACGATGATGGCTCGGGCAACTGGATCGAGTTGACGGTCGGCAAAAACAATCTGACGGTTGGCGCTGTCGATCCGGGCAATTACACCCAGGTCGCCGTGGGCACGCTGCCCGAATCGTCGCTGATCGATTTCAAGACTCAGGCTGATGTCCTGATCAACACGAAGGCTGCCGCACGCGTGGCAGGCGCTACGCTGATGGATCGTCCGGAATGGATCACTGTCGGTGTAGACAAGACGCTCTATTGCACGCTGACGAACAACAGCAGCCGCAAGCGCACTAGCGCCGCCAACCCCCGCACTGAAAACCGGCACGGTCACATCGTTCGCTGGAAAGAAACCGGTGATTCTCCGCTGGCTACGACGTTCCAATGGGATCTGTTGTTGCTGGCTGGCTTTGATGCGTCTGCAGGTGAGGCTGCAAATGTCACCGGCAATATCAATGGCGATACGTTCTCCAGCCCGGATGGCATCCGTGTGGATCCTCAAGGCCGCCTGTGGGTGCAGACTGACTCAGGCGCGACGGGGTTCGGCAATAACTCGATGTATTACATCGATCAGGAAACTGGCGAATCGAAACGCTTCCTCGTCGGGCCGGCAGATTGCGAAATTACCGGTATTGCGTATTCGCCTGATCTGACGGCGTTCTTCATCAATATTCAGCACCCGGGTGGGGTGTGGAATACGGTGCGCGCAGAGGGTGGTGATGCACGCTCGGCTACCATTGTTGTGCGTCGTGAAGACGGTAGGCCTGTCGGCGCTTGATTGATGGTGGCGGAAGGGGTCGTTGCTGTATGGACGGCTCCTCTCCAGAGTTCTTGGCTGGTGGAGTTTTACGCCCTCTCTCTCGAGTAGAGGGCGTGTTCATCATGCGTGTTATGCGTCTTGCAAGCAAGCATATGGTTCTTAAGCACCAGGGGCTGCCTTGTACAGGCGGTGCCGGCCCTATCGTCCGGTCTGGCCGCCTGCGCGGCCAGACTGCCCTTCGCCAGCCTCATCAGGCGGGGCGGCTGGGCAAACTCGCTTCGCTCAAACATGCCCAGCCGACTTCCCCCCGCCTGATGAGACTGGCTCGGCGGACTCAACGGGCCGGCACCGCCTGTACAAGGCAGCCCCTGGCTGGCGTTGTGCTCACATAGCGGATGATGGCTTCGCCTGGGCCTTGGGCTGGGGCTGGGGTGTGAGTGGATGTAGTTTCTTTGATGCTAGCAATGAACTGGGCAATAGGTATTCGCCGTTCAGTAATGGCAAATTCAATTGGGTGAAGGGCACGTCGAGATCTATGCCGGCTTGGCGCCAGGCATTCCACACTAAAACTGTGCAGTACGTTCCGGTCGGGTCTGCCACGCGAAAGGGTTTGCCCAACATGGTCTGCGCGTCTTGGACTGCTTGGGTGCGATGCGTCGCATCGGCGTCCACGTGATAGATGGCATAGCGTTTTGAGCGCTTGGGGTCGACGAAGAACGCCAAGGTATCGGACACGACGCCGTCTGGCCGGCCCGGTACCTCGGAGGGGGTTGCGTGCAGCACATGCCAATCGCCCGGCTGGCCGATCAGCATTCCCACATGACTGAATGGACCGCCGTCTACTGCCATGACGGCATCGCTGACGGGCTCGGTGCCTTCGCGAAAAATCAGATCGCCTGGCTGCGCCGCGTCGGGCAATACCACTTGATCTGCATAGGCTTGTGTCAGTATCAGGCAGCCGCCGAGACATAGCGCGGCTAGCCGATGTAGACGGACCGAAATCATTTCAACAGGATTTTCCAGCTGTCGTCTTCTTTGATCAGGCGATGGTTTTCAGTCTGTTCCTTGCCGTTCTTGAATTTGACCTTGGAGCGGACGGTGGCCAGTTTTCCCTCTTCGTTGATCTTCGATTCCAGGGTCTCTACGCTGTCCAAACCGTCGTTCGCCTGGATGCGTGCCTGCATCTCGCCGACGATCATTTGCACTTTTCCTTTGGCAGCCATCATCTGCGCGGCGGGAACGCTCGAAAATGAGATTTGCTGTGTGGCTTTTTCTACATCACCCTTTGCGGCGGCCTCGTAAAAAGTTTCTACTGTCGACTCGGGCTTGCCACCGGAGCATGCCGTCAAGGCCAGAGCGAATACCGCCATGAAGAAAGCCGAAAATATGCGAGAGGGGAACATCTTCTTTTCCTTGGATAAATGAGAACGCGGCATTGAACGTGCGCATCGCGCCGAATCATATCCAGATTTTTTTCGCCATGCCTGCGCATATGCATCAATTTGATGCACACGAATAACTAAACGTATCTTTACGGTTCTTTTGTTGTCATGCAGCTGATCCATCCCTATTTAAGGCGTACACTCCCGCCTGCCTCATAGGCTGACAAAAGCGCCTTTAGGCGATGTTAAGCCTGACCGTCGATATGCATATTTTTTTCGCAGCAGTAAATGGCCATCCGATTGCGCATGGCCGGCCCGGTGTCATGAATAGTGGCATTGCCCTGTCAGCACCGTTCTCTCTCTGTCTGATGTTTCCTCATCAGTCTCTTGCGCGGGTCTCTCGCCTGTGCGCCGCGATGCGTCAATGTTCCTGACGAAAATCTGAATACGACGGTTGTCTTGTTCCACCACTACGTTAAATGACGCAGCTTGCCGTCAGGCCGGCAACTGTGTTGGAGTCTATATGTCTTTTCAAATGAAACCCCTGTTTGCTGCCCTCGTTGTTGCGGGCACGCTGATTCTGAGCGGCTGCAATGACGACAACAAACAGGCCGCCCAACAACCCGAAGCTGCGCAGGTGTCCGCGGAGCAACAGGACATCATCAAGTACAACGCGTTCATCGACGCGGCCAACGGCAATTCGTTTGCCAAGGATCTCGCTGATCACTTGAAATACTACGCGGACGATATCAAGAATAAAAAGCCTCTGACCAATTATTCTGTGGTCAGCACCTATAACATCAAAGCCACGCGCGAGGAGCTGGACAAGGCCCTGGCCCTGCCCGGCAACTTGCCCGAGCTCGACGCAACTGGAAAGCCGCTGAAAGAAGCCTTGGCCAAGCTCGAGCCTATCAATGCCGAGCTGAGCAACTACGCGGAATCAAAAGGCTATCTGGCCGATGACAGCAAAAAAGCTCAGGAAAAAGAAGCGGAATTTGTCGCCGCGCTCACCGAGGTCGCCAAGACCCAGAACGCGTTCTTTGAGGCGATCGCCAAGCGTGATGAAATCAACACGCGCGCGGCCTTTGAAAAGGCTCCCAAAGACACTATCGAGTATTACCGCGCCGGCCTGATCGTGTACGCCAAGGAGGCCGCCAATCGTTCGGACGCCTTCTTTGAAACCAAGGGCGAACAGAAAGCCACGGACGCTCTCAAGGAAAGCCTGAACAAGACCGCTGAGATGGTGGACGGCTGGAACAAGAAAGTGACCGAAGCCAAGCCCGGTGGCTGCTCCAGCGTGACGATGGCGATGAACAGCTTTCTGAGCAGCGGCCGCAACGCGATTGCGCACGCCGCTCGCGGAGACTACCAGCGCGGCCAAGGCATGCTCATGGGCCCGATGCAAATGGACGCGCAGAGCTTTACCCAGGATTTCAACAATCTAATCAACAAGCTGAACGAACAACGCTGCTAAACGCACAGCGTGAGCGAGCGAGCTCAGGGCAACCCGAGCCCGCTCGCGTCTAGTTCAGCTCGGTACGAATTCCCGGTAGCAATACCGCCAACCAACGCGCGCGCCACGACAGCATAAAGGCGACGACCAGCGCCGCAGCAGCCAAGGTCATAAACCACACCAGCGCCGCCATCGTCGCGTGATCCACCGCCAGACACAGCATCAAAGCCCCTAGCAGGGATAGTCCGCCCAGCCACCGGAGCCGTCGCCCTAATGCCGGCGAGCATGCAACCTCGCCATAGACTTGCTCCCAGTGCGCCTCCATCGCCAATGCCAGCCACCCCATCCCGGCAAGGGCGAGCACAAAGGCAAACAACAACACCAAGCTATCAGGCATGGGCAGGCCCCGAGGACTCAGGCTGCAACACGGGCACCCGTTGCGCGCGCTGCTTCAGTTTGCGAGCGGCAAATAAAGCGACGACTGCACCCGCCAACATGAACAGGTCCACTCCCGCCACCGGCCAGTAGCCCGCACCCAGCGTACGCAGCAAGTGATCGCCCGTCGTGGCCCAATTGAGCAACACCGCGACGACGGCCAAACCGGCCACCGCCAGGCATTGCTCGCGCCACGCCGGATTCAACCGTCCCTGCGCGACCGGCCCCGACCGCCAAAACGCATGCACCATGGCGAACGCCCAGACACCCCAGAAAATATAGCGTTCCATCGCCTGCCGTTCCGGCCAGCCCGCTCCCATGGAATCAGGCAGCAATCGATTGGCAATCAAAATCCCCAAGGTCGCGACCACCATGCCTGTCACGGTGGTCACCGCCAACGCGTCTACCACGCGCGCCCCTTGACTGCCCTGCTTGGCGTGTTGCCGTTTGCGTTTTTCGACAAAGAATAAAAAGCCCGTGGCGATGCACACGCATCCCATCAGCCCGCCCAACACATACAGCCATCGCAATAGCCAATGACGGAAGTGCTGCAAATGCAGACCAGTCAGAAACTCGTTCACGCTATCGACCGCACTGCTTGGCGGATCCTCGCGCAACAGCTCACCCGTGGACGCCTTGAAGTGAATCCCCTCGCCGGTCAAGGCGATACGATCCGTGCCGGCGCGGTAAACACTGACGTAGCCATTCGCGTCACCGACGTGCCGCATCGCCAGGAACCCGACCTCTCCGGCCATGCCCTTTTCTGCCCAGCGGCGTTGCGCCTCGACGACCATCGCATCGACAGAAGCCATCGGCGCAGCAACGCCGGCCCGGTCATGCGGCAATCCCGTTTCCTCGGCATCCAGACGCTCGTGCAGCTCGTGCAACGGCTCCAGCTGCGTATGCGTGATGGGAAAATAAATCCCCGCAAATATCACCAGGCCGGTAAAGGCAAAGAAGAAATGGAACGGCAACGCCACCACGCCGGTGAGATTGTGCAGATCGAGCAGGCTGCGCTGTTTGTTCTTGTTGGGCCGGAAAGTGAACAGCTCCCGAAACAGCTTGCGATGCATGATCACACCGCTGACCAGGGCCGCTAACATGATCAGTGCCGCCAACCCTACGATCCAATAGCCGACATTCTTCCAATAAAACGTCAGGCTGTAGTGCATAGGATAGAAAAAGCTGCTGCCTATCTTGAGCCTGTCGTCCGGCAGAGACACTCCGGAACGGGGATCAATCGTACGCAGCGCAAACACACGCGTATCGTGCTCTTTGGCATTGGGCACTTCATAGCCGACAAACAACCCCAGCACGGGATCCCGATGCGTGGTGTACGCGCCCCAGACTGACGGCGTCGTAAAGTGCGTGGGAACCGGGCCATTGACCTTGTTGCGCAGTTGATCGATCCGTTCGGCCGAGGGCTGCATCGTTTCGAAAACGGGCTTGAGCACCTGATCAAACGACGGCATGGGCTGCGCCTCGAAACGCGAGGACGGGATCGCCCACCGATCGATCTCGCGGTCAAATACCGACAAGGCGCCAAAGAAGAACACAATCATCAACACAAACCCGAGCACAAGGCCGAACCAGGTGTGCAACCAAGCCATACTGAGGCGTAAATTCTGGAACATAGAGGCTCCGATCTCTTTTTAATTTTCGTCGGTTCAGACCAACATGTGCTGAATCAAAGAAGCCGATGCCGTCATCAGCCCGCCTCCGCCTAATAGCACCAGCCACACGCGCGGCATGCTGCGAGCGGCAAACGCCCATAAAAAAACCACCAGGAACACCAGGAATCCCAAGATGTTGCACAGGTGTTCGGCATCGTGAAACTCCATCCCTGCCGCAAACAGGCCTGCCACGCCCAGGGCGATCCCACCCCAGGTAAAGACATAGCCGCCCAGCAAAGCCGCCCCAATACGCCCGGCGATGTGAATCTGTTCTGTAGTCATATTTGATATGCGAGTCTTGCGCTGATGGCGTGTCACCAGCCCTCTGGACGGCATGCGCCCAGCCTCACTTTTTCAGCTAACTGTCAATATTGACACAAAATCGCATAGAAGAAAGAATTTTTTAAAATTCGATTATAAGATTGATTCTTGTTTAGAATTCAAGGGCTTTATATCCTCCCTGCCAGCCGATCGTACCGTCCCCAACAATGCGGCAGGAGGATCCACGCCCTCGCATCCCATTTTTCCGATGACACCCCGCCTCCCGAACCGACGCGTCACCACGCTTGCCTGCTTGTCCGCCCTTGCCATGATGGGCGCCCATCTGTCTGCCACGGCCCAATCTCAAAACGCCACGGAGGCGACGGTGACGCTGCCAGACGTCAAAGTCACTGGCACGAGCGAAAGCGATAACAACCTGCCTGCGGTCGCACCTGGCGGCAAGACCGCCACAGGCGCGCGGCTCGGGATACTGGGCAACGCCAACGTCATGGATGCGGCCTTCAGCGTCAAGTCGTATACATCCGAGTTGGCCCAAGACCAGATTGCCATGAGCCTGGGCGATGTGCTGCTGAACGATCCGTCGGTGCAGTACACGACCAACGGCGGGCATCTGATCGAGAACTTCACCATTCGCGGTTTTGGCGTCACGGCAACGGATATCGGCCTGAACGGCATGTACGGCATATTGCCCATCAGCCACGTGCCCATGGAGTTCATCGAGCGCGTCGAAGTCCTGAACGGCCCCAACGCCATGCTGGGCGGCATTTCGCCTAGCGGCGGCGTCGGCGGCATGATCAATCTGGTGACCAAACGCGCCGGCAGCAAGCCCATTACCGAATTCACCACCACGTACTCATCGAAATCGTACTTTCAGCAACAGGTCGACCTGGGCCGGCGGTTCGGTGACGATGACCGATGGGGCATCCGATTCAACGGGGTCTATGGCAACGGCGAGACTGGCGTATCCGGCCAAAAGAAAGGCCGCACGCTAGGCGCGCTGGCGCTGGACTATCAAGGCGACGACTTCAATCTGCAACTGGATGCGTATTCCAACCGCGAGGACATCGAGAACGGCAGCCCCGCGCAGTATTCCATGGCCAAACTGGGCTACCTGGTCAGTCCGCCTGACTCCAGCACGAATATGTTCCGCGGCACGCGCGGTTACTCGCGGACCTCGGGTTTCTTGATGCGAGGCGAATATCAATTCAACGATAAGACCAGCGCCTATGCCGCCTTTGGCGCCGCCAACACCGTAGCGAACGGCTTGCAGTTCGGCACACGCGTTGTCGTGAACAACGAGGACGGCGACGCCACGGGGTACGTCTACAACATCAATAGCATCACGCACACGCGCACGGCAGAGCTCGGCCTGAAAACACAGTTGCAAACCGGCCCCGTCTCGCACAAGGTCACCATGGCGCTGAACCAAATGACCTATAAATACTGGTTGTCCAACACCGCCAACACTGGCTGGGCGCAGAATATCTACGACCCGGTCTCACCCGATGTCCCGGTAGGCCCCAACGGCGCCGCCCTCAACACCGACAACGTTTACAAAGGTGTCGCGCTGGCTGACACGATGGGGATATTCGACGACAAGCTGCTGGTCACACTGGGCGCACGCTATCAAAGCGTCGAGCAGAAAGTCTCGGACAGCAAAAAATCAACGATCACCCCGGCTTTCGGCGTCGTCTATAAACCCTGGGGCGACGATGTGGCGCTCTACGCGAACTACATCGAAGGCCTCTCTCCTGGCGCTACCGTCGGTACGGGCTATGCCAATGCAGGCGAACAGTTTTCACCCTATCGCACCAAGCAAGGCGAAATCGGCCTCAAGATCCGTTCGGACAGTATGCTGAACACCTTCAGTCTATTCCGCATCGAGCAGCCGTCGGTCGTCACGAACGCCGACACCAACACGCAGAGCGTGGACGGAGAGCAGCGTAACCAGGGTTTCGAGTGGAGTTTCTCCGGCCAACTGACGGACACCGTTTCGCTGCTGGGCGGTTTCACCTACACCGATGCCCGCTACCATCGCAACACCGAGGCCCTGCAAGGCAATACGGTCTACGGTGTGCCGAAGACCGCCATCACGCTGGGCGCAGAATGGCGCACTCCCGTACAAGGCTTGAGCCTGAATGGCCGTGTGACACGCGTGGGCGAACAATATCTGAACTCGACCAACACCATCAAACTGCCCGCCTGGTATCGCTTTGACGTCGGTGCGGCCTACGCCACCAGAATCCAGAACACGCCCGTCACGTTCCGCGCCTATGTCGACAACGTGTTTGATCACGACTATTGGTCGGGCGTCTTCAACGATAATTTTGCCATGCTGTCGGCGCCTCGGACCTTCCGCCTGTCGGCCACCATCGCGTTCTGATCATGCTGGCACTCGCTCTCCTATTGGGAACCCTCGGCACGATCTGCGTCGTACTCCGTCATCCCAATCAGGAATGGCGCGAGGGGCGCCGCCTGCCGGCAGGTTGTGGCTGGCTTGGGTTGGCGCTCATCGCCGCATCATTCTGGGCCGCGTGGCAAGCCATGCGGCCAGTGGCATCTGTTTTTGTCATTGCGACGCTGCTGATGCTGACCTTTAGCCTGATCCCCGCGATCGGCCCTGTCTGGCGAGCCCGCCAGACTCATCGGCAAGATGACGACACGCATGACTGAGCGTCCCGCAAAAATACAACGAGACTGGGTCTCTAAAACCATTGCCGGCACGGTGCTGGGATTGGCGCTCGCGCTCGCGGCCGGCGGCGCCGTCATGCGTCTGTCGTCGGCCACACCCATGATCGCCGCCCAATTTGCGATGTGGATCGTGCCGCCCGTCTGGATGGGCGTACTCAGTCTGTGCTATTTATTTCGCAATGGCCTGCGCACCTGGCTGTGGCTGGGCGCGGCCACGCTGTTGGCCTATGCGCTGCTCTATGCGCCTGACGTGGTGCGGTACGCGACGACGTCCGCTGCCCCGACGCCCTGACATGGCCGGCCACATGACCACGTCCACCGTATCCACGCCCTGACATCGCAACACAGTTCATCCATGGTTCGTCCCGACATCGTTCGCCTTTACAAGAGCCTGCATACCTGGACCGGCATCATTTCCGGCATGGCGCTGTTCATTGCGTTTTATGCTGGCGCACTGACGGTATTCAAAGAGCCCATCGCGCGTTGGGTATCGCCGCCCTCGCCTGGTCTCGAATCCGCCACACTGGCTGATGCCCCTCGACTGATCGAGCAAGTATTACAGGAACGTCCGCAAGCCAGCCGCGAGTTCATGCTGTATCTGCAGGCCAGCGAAAACGTCCCTGCCCCGCTTTCCTGGCGAGAACTCTCTGCGGGAGCCCTGCCCTCCGGCCACGACGGGCAAGCCAATGCACAGCACTTTGCCGCGCGCCTCGCAAACGATCGCGTCGTGGTCGAACAACATACGCCCTCGGCTCTGCCTGAATTTATCGATACGCTGCATCGCGTCGTCGGGCTGCCCGAGGATATCGATCCCTATCGCCGCGTCATGGGCGTCATCGCCGCACTCTATGCGATCGCACTGGTCTCGGGCCTCATTGTGCTGCTGCCCACGCTGGCCAAGAGTCTGTTCGCCCTGCACATCGGGCCGAATCTGAAGCGCATGTGGCTCGATGCGCACAACCTGATCGGCCTGGCCAGTCTGCCTTTTCACATCATTATGGCGTTGACCTCGATCGTGTTCGCCTTTCACGACGATATTTTCGCGATCCAGGACCCGATGATTCATGGCGGCAAACTCGAATCCATCTGGCGTGGGCCTGCACCCCCAGCCCAACCGGACGTACAGGCCAAACCCGTACCGCGCAATCCCGCGGACATGCTGCCGCCCGCGGCGCTGCTGGCAAAGGTCAAGGCCATCGCCCCCGATTTTGTGCCCAAGACAATGCAATACACCCAGGTCACGGGCCCTCGAGCCACCGTGCGCATCTGGGGCTTTGACGACAAAGACATCGCGCGATCGGATCAAGGAGGACTCGTCAGAGTCGATCCGTATTCGGGAAACATTCTGGATACCGAATTATTGCCCGGCCAACAATCCCCAGCGGCAGTCACCCTGACCAGTTTCTTTACTCTGCACTTTGCCAATTTTGGCGGCACGCCAGTGCGTTGGCTGTACTTCGTACTGGGCCTGGCGGGTGCGTTCCTGTTTTACTCGGGGAATCTGCTTTGGATCGAATCGCGGCGCAAAGCCCAACGCAAGGGACAACCCATGCCGGTGCAAACGAAGCCGACGCGGGGAATGGCAGCCGCCACCATTGGCGTCTGTCTGGGTTGTGTATGCGGCATATCCCTGAGTGTGGCCGCAGGCAAATGGCTGCACGGCATCGTCGCCGATCTGGCCGCATGGCATATGGCCGTCTATTACGTGGCGTTCTTTGCCTGCATCGCCTGGAGTTTTTACGTCGGCGCGGCTCGCGCCAGCGTGCACCTGCTGTGGCTGGCGTCGTTGAGTACGCTCGCCATTCCGCTCACGTCGCTGGTGGCGTGGGCAATGCCATCGCTGGGTTGGTGGGCATACGGCACTGTGGCTCCGTTGGGCGTGGATGCGACGGCACTATTGGCCTCGGTTGCATGGGCTTGGCTGGCACGCATGACAGCGCGGCGCGCGATGCGTGGGCGTCCAGACAGCGTATGGGCATTGTCTACATCAACGCCCACTTGATCTCAGCGACCTCACAGTCGATTTCACTCCAACAATGGATGCACGAACGCCGATTCGCGAATCTGTTCGCAGGTGATGCGCACAAATTGCGCCACGAGTTGCGCCTGCCGTTGGTTGGCCGGATGAACGACACCAACCTCACGATGCAGTTGGTGCTCTCCCAGATCGAGAACGCGAACGGATGCTTGATGACGCCCCACGTCCTTTATCGGCACCAGCGCGGCGCCCAGCCCAGACGCCACCATTTCAAGAATGGCGTCTACATCCTGTGACTCCACCTGGTATTTAGGCACCAGACGCTGGCTCTGCAAAAAACGATCGACGACCCGTCCGCCAAAGGACGCGCTGTCATAACGGATAAAGGGCAATGTTTTTAGAATCTGCCGCCAATCATCGCCCGCGACATTCGCTGGGCAGATCACTTTGAATGGTTCCTGCAGTAAAGGTACCCATTTCAACTCTGGTGGCAAAGCGAAGAAAGGCTTTACCACGATCGCAGCATCGAGCTTGCCGTGATCGACCAGGGTTAACAGCGGCATCGAGCCTCCCAGCTCCAGATGTGTACTGACATCAGGGTACTCACCGACCAATGCCTGAATGATGCGAGGCAGGTATTGACGCTGCATGCTCTGAATCGCCCCCAATCGCAAATGCCCACGCAGCGCCGTGCGTTGGGACTGATCGCATAGCTCGTCATAAAGATGCAGTATCTGGGTCGCTCGCGCCACAGCGTCGGCACCGGCAGCATTGAGCTTCACTTGGCGTCCTCTGCGATCAAACAGCGATGTCTGCAAAGACTCTTCCAGGCGCTGGATCTGCGCGCTGGCAGCGGCCTGAGTCAAGCCGATGTGCTGTGCAGCGGCCGTGATACTGCCGTGCTTGGCGACGGCCACCAGTGTGCGAAGCTCTTTCAACATAGGTACACAAATAATATTTGTGAATCACACAAAAAAATAGAGTTTTTCAATTACTCGATCTATATATACCATCTTCTCCAGGCTAGACGAAATGGTTCAATTTCCGTTGATGCCTACCACGCCTGACGTGTCGAAGAATACGGACAAGGCAAAAGTTTTTGTTTGAATTCAAAAGCTTAAAAAATCACAAGGGGTTTTAATCATGATGCATATCCGCTTTTTCGAAAGAGGTCTTCGTACAAAGATCCCGGCGCCATCGCCGGGCTGATCATGGCCTGAGTGTAAGTAATCCACTTTCACTTTCTTCCTATCCGGAGGGGCCATGCACCGCTTTTGCGTCTTATCCGGGCTGCTCGCGATCCATAGCGTGATCGCGTGCTCACCGGCATTTGCTCAGGACTTTCCACATAAACCCATCACGCTGGTGGTGCCGTTCACCGCGGCGGGCGGCACCGACCTGACCGCTCGTCTTTTTGCCCGTGCATTGGAGCGGCAATCAGGTCAACCCGTAACAGTGTTGAACAAGCCTGGCGCAGGTGGCGAAATCGGGATGAGCTATGTAGCCAGATCCGAGCCCGATGGCTACACATTAGGCATCATCAACACACCCAATGTGCTGACCATCCCCATCGAACGGCAAGCCCAATTCGATCTGACTTCGTTCGCCCTCATCGCCAATCTGGTCGATGACCCCGCGACATTCAGCGTACATGCCGATCGGCCTATCCTCTCCATTTCCGACCTAGTAGAGGCCGCCAAACGCAATCCGGAGGGCCTGACATATGGGACAGCAGGCATAGGCTCGGCCGGGCATATCGCCATGCTTATGCTCGAACAGGCCGCTGGCATCAAGCTACGCCATGTCCCATTCAAAGGGACCGCCGACGTACGCACCGCGCTGCTTAGCAAACACATTGATATTGCAGCCGCGAATCTCAGTGAAGCGTTGGCCTTTTCTCAAGGTTCGCGCTGGCGCACGTTAGGCGTCATGAAAGCGACGCGATCCACCACGGCTCCCGACGTGCCGACGCTGGCAGAAGCCGGCTACGCGTTACAAGCCGGCTCACTGCGCGGCATCGGTGCACCTGCTGCCATCACGGCACAACGTCAACATCAAGTCGCCGCATTAATAACAAAAGCTGCCAACGATCCTTTATTCATCGAGGACGCACGCAAGGCAGAGCAAGACATCAGGGTGATTCCCGGAGACGAGTACAACAGGGCACTGCAGGAACAGCAGACGCAATTCCAGGCCCTGTGGAAAACATCCCCATGGAACCGCTGAATCCCTTGGAGTCCCATACCATGAAACAAGTCCTCTGCTGCGCCCTGCTTGCCCTGCCCTCACTGTGTTCGGCAGCCTACCCCGCTCATCCCATCAATCTCATCGTGCCGTTTCCGGCTGGCGCGGGTTCGGATCAAACGGCCCGCACGATTGCCGCCTGCATGGAAACCAAGCTCGATTCGGCTCGCATTGTCGTCCTCAACAAACCGGGCGCTTCGGGTGATATCGGCCTGACGGCTTTGGCCCGAGCCGAGCCCGACGGCTACACAATCGGTCTGGTCAATACTCCTGGCGTGATCAGCCTGCCTATCGAACGCAAAACGGCCTATACGCTAGAGAGTTTCGACTTTATTGCCAACCTGGTTGAAGACCCCGGCACGATCAGTGTCCATGCAGACAGTCCCATCCATTCGATCCAGGACTTGATCGCCGCAGCCAAAGCCAAACCCGGTGAAATCACCGTTGGCACACAAGGCGTCGGCTCCGCGGGACATATCTCCGCGCTCTCGCTTGAACATGCAGCGGGTATTCAACTTTCTCCCGTGCCATTCCAAGGAGCCGCTCCCGCCAGTGTGGCACTGCTAGGCAAAGTCGTTGACAGCACAATGGCCAACCTGGGTGAAGCCATCACATTTGCCAACGGCAAACCCTGGCGCATTGTAGGCGTGATGGGTGACAAACGGGCCGAGCAGGCACCAGACATCCCCACGTTTCACGACGCAGGATATGAGGTCATTGGCGGCTCGATGCGTGGATTGGCGGGACCACGCGGTATGCCGGCCGAGGTGATCGCCGATCTGAGCCGGGCCGTGGACGAATGCAATCACGATCAAACCTATCTCAGCCGCGCCAAGGCTTCTTTTCAACCCCTGCGCTATCTCAAACGCGACGACTACATCGCCAGTCTGAAAGCCGTCGATCGGCAGTTACGCGAGCTGTGGACGGTGAAGCCGTGGCAACAGTGAACAGCTCTCTTTTTTTCTAGCACACACAAACAGGCCCTGCATTATGCGAACAGATCAACACCCCTACGATGACATCCGAGCCTATCTGGCAGAACGCGATACCGTCTTGATCCCTGTCGGAGCCGTTGAGCAATACGGCAGCCATCTGGCTACAGGCACCGAATTGCGCATCTGCGAATCCATTGCGACCGAGATCGGTGAGCATACGGGCTTGGCGGTAACGCCCATCGTTCCCGTCAATTATTCGGCCATGTTTCTGGACTACCCCGGCACCTTGTCGGTGGAAATGCACACGATCGAATCCTATTTAAAAGACATGTGCGATGCCTTGGCCGGCCAGGGGTTTCGCCATTTCTTTTTCATCAATATCCACGCGGGCTCGCTGGGACCGATCGAGAGTGTTTGCCGCCATCTGCGTCGCAAATACGACGCGGTTGGCGGCCTGATCGATGTGTTCTCGATCATGCGCGATGTGGCTGGCGACAGCCTTCAGACGAAACGCTCGCCCAGCGGCCATGCCTCTGAAATGGTGACCTCCGTGGCATTGGCCAAATTTCCTGAGCTGGTTTTTATGGACCGCGCACGGGCCACAGAATCACTGCGCCCCTTTACCGCTGACGTCAAGACCGTCAGCAGCGGCAAAGTGTCGTTGGGCAAATCGAGTTTTGCGGTATTCAGCGACATCAGCGACTACGCTCCCATCGGCACTCAGGGCGACCCCACCCATGCCAGCGCCGGCGTCGGACACGCCATCTGGAATGCGACCGTTCAGTATATGAGCGAGGCCGCACTCAAATTCAGCACCATGTCCTTTACCTCGGAAGCCGCCGCCTCATGAAACAAAACCCACTCAAGCAGCTTTGGACTCAGAACAAACCTGTATTTGGCACCTGGGCGACCATGGTGCATCACCCCCGCTTTATGAAACTGCTCGCCACGACTGGCCTGGATTTCGTACTGATCGAAATGGAGCACAGCGACTTTTCGATCGCTGATGTGGCGACACTCTGCCTGGTAGCGCGCGAAGCAGGCATCGTACCCATCGTGCGCCCCGCAGGGTCGGACTCTCATGACTACACGCGCCCGCTGGATGCCGGGGCAATGGGTCTGCTATTGCCCAATATCGAAACGCCGGAGCAACTCGAACAGATTCTGCGTTACACCAAATACTATCCCGATGGACAACGCATTCTGAACATGCGGGGACCGCACACGGACTACATCAAACTGTCGTCACCCCTATCCCAGGCCGCGGAGATCAACGCCAACACCGCCACCGTCGCCATGATGGAAACGCGAGTCGGGCTGGACAATCTGGACCGTATCTGCCAAGTACGGGGCCTGGACGCCATCATGATAGGTCCCGATGATCTCACCCAGGATCTTGGCATTCCGGGTGATATGCAACACCCGCTGTACCAAGAGGCCGTCGAACATGTCATTGCCACATGCAGCCAACACGGCATTCCCTGGGGTTTCAGTTGCCAGGACCTGAATGCCGCCGAGCGTTGGATCGCCCGCGGTATCCGCTGGATGCCGTTCAGCAACGATGTCAACGCCCTGTTCAATACTTTCAACACGGCGGCTGCCGGCTTGAAACGCCTGGCAGCACGCGAGGAGACTGCATAATGCCCGTTCAAACGCTGATGAAAACGACCGCGCAATACCGCCCCTATGGCTGGCGCGCGAAAATTGGGCTGATCGTCCCATCGACCAACACCATCAACGAGCCCGAGTTCTACCGGCTGGCTCCCGAAGGTGTCACAATCCACACGGGCCGTGCCATCAACGCAGGTCCTGCCACACAAGAGAACTACGACCGCATGGCACAAGGCGTGCTCGAAGCCGCCGATCTGATCAAGACTGCCGAAGTGGACGTCGTGGCCTATGGGTGCACGTCCGGTTCGATTGTCTGCTCATTGGACGAACTGTGCGATGGGATGAGCGAGCGCGTCGGCGTCCCAGCCATCGCCACCGCAGGCGCGGCAGTGGCGGCATTACGTGCACTAGGCGCCAAACGCATCGCGGTGGGTACGCCTTATATTGATTTCGTCAATCAACGCGAGCGCGATTTCCTGGAACAATATGGCTTTGATGTAGTATCGATCCAAGGCCTGGATCTGGGCCACACGCAGGAAGAAAGGCGCGATATCGGGCGTGTTCCGCCACAATCTACGTTCCAGTTGGCCCGAGCCATCGATCGCGCGGATGCAGACGCCATCTTTCTATCGTGCACCAACTTGGCCACGATTGATATGATCGCTCATATCGAAGACGAACTGGGCAAGCCTGTCGTCACCAGCAATCAAGCCACTTTCTGGGCATGCTTGCGCCTGCTGGGCCTGTCTAACGCGATCCCAGGCTACGGACGGCTGCTCACAGACCATCTGGCGCCGATCTCCCGCGCCGATTACTCATTGGTATAACCCATGAGCCATCTCCCCGATCCGGATATCGACCTGGCAATCCGCCTCTTCGAGACTTTGCGTACACAGTCGTTCGACGGACTGGGCGTGACCCGCGACACCTACGGTGCCGGAGAACAACGCGCCCACGACTTGATGCAGAACACAGCACGCCAATTAGGTCTGGAAACTCGTGTTGATACCAGTGGCAATCTCTACATCACATTACCGGGACATTATCGGGATCGGCCCGTACGGTTGACAGGCTCGCATCTGGACTCTGTACCTGCCGGCGGGAATTTCGATGGGGCGGCAGGCGTGGTCGCAGGATTGTCGGTGCTGGCAGGTTGGCATACGGCCGGCTATCGGCCACAGGCCGACGTTACCGTCATGGCGATTCGCGCGGAAGAAAGCACCTGGTTTCCTTACTCATATTTGGGCAGCAAGGCCGCCTTTGGTTTGGTCGACGCCTCGGTGCTCGAGCTGCCACGCGCCGATACCCGCCAGACGCTACGTGAACATCTGTCCACCTTGTCTATTGACCCGGCCGCATTCGGACGTGCTGCGCTAAACCCCACCGGGATCGATCGCTTCATCGAGTTGCATATCGAACAAGGCCCGACGCTGGTCGACGCCGACATACCTGTGGGCATCGTTACCGGCATCCGCGGCAGTTTTCGATATCGCGACATGCGTTGGATCGGCGAATACGCGCACTCCGGTGCAGTCAACCGGCGTTACCGACGCGATGCCGTGCGTGCCGCAGCATTGTGGATGACCGCGCTGGATAAAACCTGGGCAGACCTTGAGGCTGATGGCGAGGACCTCGTCGTGACAGTAGGCCAACTATCGACCAACCCGGCTCAGCATGCCTTCAGCAAGGTGGCCGGCGAACTGGACTGCTGCATCGACGTACGCAGCATTAGCGTTCCCCTGCTCGAGCGGTTTGATCAGTTGTTGCGCGATCACGCGTTGGACACAGCGCGAGCCACCTCCACCGAGGTGCACTTTGGCCCCAAGACAGGCTCGCAACCCGCCCTCATGGACACAAAGCTGATCGCCCAATTGACTGCCTTGGCCTCGGCCCGCGCCATCCCTGCGCTGGCTATGCCCAGCGGGGCAGGACATGATGCGGCGGTGTTCGCGCAACAGGAAATTCCGACCGCCATGATTTTCGTGCGTAATCAAAACGGCTCACACAACCCTCACGAGGCCATGGACATATCGGATTTCGCGATGGCGACGCAATTACTGTCCGATATTCTCGCCGCTGACCACACGGCTATGTAGTCATCAAGAGTCCCCGGCAGTGCCTACAGGTGCACAACGGCTCTCCTTTTTCGTTCCGGCTTGAATGCCGGGATTTCTCGAGGCAACCCACCGATGAAATGTCTGATCGTTCAACCCATTCATGAACAGGGGCTGGCAATGCTGCGCACGGCGGGCATCACCTGCGTCACCCCTAAATCTGCATCCATGCAAGACGTCGCCGACGCCATTAGAGACTGCGATGCTGTCATTACCCGTAATGCGGGCTTGAACACGCTCGCCATCGAATCCGCTCCGAAACTGCGTATCATCGGCAGCCACGGCGCGGGTACCAATGCCATTGATCTCGCGTCAGCCGAACGGCTGGGAATTCCTGTTGTAAACACTCCCGGCGCCAACGCACGTTCCGTGGCAGAACTGGCCCTGTCGATGATGTTGGCGCTGGTCAAACGCACGGTGGTGCTGGATCAGGCTGTGCGCAAGGGCAATTGGGATGTGCGGTATGAGCCCGGTTTGCAAGAACTTTCCAGCATGTCGCTGGGCATCGTCGGCTTTGGCCAGATCGGACGATTATTGGCACGGATGGCGGCTGGCGGTTTTGGGATGGCAGTACGTGTGTACTCTCCCTCGGTCGCACCCGAGGAAATTACCGATGCCGGTTTCGAGTCCATCGATAGCCTGCCCGAGCTAGTCCATCAGGTCGATGTCCTGTCCTTGCACCGTCCCTCCCGTCCTGGCACCGGTCCACTACTGACGGATACTCTGCTCGCCTCTATGAAACCGGGGTCGCTCATCATCAATACCGCGCGAGGCGACTTGGTAGATGAAGCCGCACTCGTACGCCATCTAGCATCCGGTCAGATAGGTGGAGCAGGCCTGGATGTATTTGCCCAAGAACCACCCGCGATTGACTCGGCGCTACTACACATGCCTCACGTCCTCTTGGCGCCTCATGCGGGAGGCAGTACTGAACAAGCTCTGGCCCGTACCGCCCGAGCAGTCGCCTCTCAGGTGATTGACGCGCTACAAAATCAACGGCCCGCCCATCTGGTTGCACCTGCAGTGTGGGAGCGGCGACGCGACCTGATCAGATCCGTGTGAGATAAATCGCCATTTGCCAACTTTTGAACCCGATCCAGTCCGAATTTGCGGCAATGAGATCTCGAACCACTCGTCCGCAGGCCTGAGGACGTATCCTGCCGCCCTTACCAATACTGCGCCAAGCGTTGGGCGATGGCCCTCTCCATTGCAGAAAAATCAGTACAAATGCAGACCTCCCTCTCGAAATCATCAATTTTTACATCAAATGATGCTAAATTTGATGCTAATCATATAGAACGCGGGAGCAGATCATGCGAACAACCATAACGTTGGACGATGAATTGGTTGCTAAAGCGAAAGATTTTTCCGGCATTCAGGAAACATCCGCATTACTCCAGCAGGCTTTGAAACAAATGGTGGAAATCGAGGCCTCACGGCGCTTGGCGCGCATGGGCGGCTCTTCGCCCGATCTTAACCCGGTGCCTCGCCGCCGGTCGGACCCTGTCGATGATCCTAGCTGACACTTCCATTTGGATCGATTTCCTTGGCAAGCCAGGCAATCTGGTGCTTGAACATCTGCTTGACGATGGCCAAGTCACCACGCATCCCTACATCATTGGGGAACTTGCATTGGGCAGCCTGTCCAATCGCGATGTCATTCTCAGCAGTCTGATGGCCTTGCCTCAAGTCAAAGCAGCCACATTTGAGGAGGCGTTGCATCTACTGCATCATGCAGAGCTGTATGGTCTAGGTATAGGATATGTCGACCTACACTTGCTCGCCTCTACGCTGATGACAGATGATGTCCGTCTATGGACTCGCGACAGGCGCCTGCAACAAGCATGCGCGAAGATAAACGTTCCGACCTATTCACCCCATTAGCCACTCATCCCACTTCCGCCGTCTCCCTGGCCCGATACAATACCGGGCATGAATTCCGCACCGCAAAAATCCCCTACCGATTCCCTGGCCGGCCATACGCCGATGATGCAGCAATATCTTCGCCTCAAAGCCGAAGCGGGGCCGTTGCTGCTGTTCTATCGCATGGGCGACTTCTACGAAATGTTCTACGAAGACGCCGAGCGCGGGGCTCGCTTGCTGGGTCTGACCTTGACCAAACGGGGCGCCTCGAACGGCACGCCGATTCCCATGGCGGGCATTCCGGTGCACGCCATGGAGCAATACCTGGCCCGTCTGGTTGCCCAGGGTGAATCCGTCGCCATTTGCGAACAAATCGGCGACCCTGCGGCCTCTAAAGGTCCGGTCGAGCGGCGCATCGTGCGTATTGTCACGCCCGGCACCCTCACCGACGAAGCGCTGCTGCCAGCCAAAGCCGACCGCGCACTGGCTGCCGTCTGCATCAGCGGTAAAGCACGCAACCAACGCGCCGGATTGGCTTGGTTGAACTTGGCCAGCGGCGAGTTTCGCGTGACCGAATGTGCCCCCGCGCAGATCGAGTCCGAGTTACATCGTATTGCGCCAGCAGAATTGGTCTACGCAGAAAGTGCCGAGTTGCCCCTGTCGTTCGACGGCGCCCGTACGCGCGTCCCCGATTGGCATTTCGAGAGCGATGGTGCACGCGCGCATCTGTTGGCGCACTTCAAGACCGATACCTTGTCGGGCTTTGACGTGGACGACATGCCGGCAGCCATCTGCGCGGCGGGCGCGTTGCTGCGTTATGCCGCACGGACGCAATCGCAGGCCTTGGCCCATGTGCAGAGCATTGCCGTTGACCGCCCGGGCCAGTATGTATTGATGGACCCGGTCACGCGCCGCAATCTGGAGTTGACTCAAACCCTGAGTGGTGAAGACTCCCCGACCTTGTTCTCATTGCTCGACAGTTGCCAGACACCGATGGGCAGCCGGTTGCTGCGACGTTGGCTGCATCACCCCTTGCGCGACAATGCGCCTGCGCAAGCCCGGCAACAAGCCATCGCCGCCTTGCTGGCGGGTCGCATGGACGTGGAGCAGACCTTTGGTGCCGCAGGCTTGTTGGAAACACTGCGTGACGCACTGGACGCATTTCCCGACGTCGAACGCATCGCCTCGCGCCTGGCGCTACGGTCGGTGCGCCCCCGGGAACTGGCCAGCTTGCGAGACGCGTTGTCCGCCCTGCCCACGTTGCGCGAGTTGCTCGAGCCGATGGAGAGCACGCCTCGCCTCGCGCAGCTCGCAGCCCATCTCTCGCTGGACCCGGCCATTGCCGATCTGCTGAACCGCGCGATTGCCCAGGAGCCGGCTGTCGCCATCCGCGACGGCGGCGTGATCGCTGCCGGCTTCGATGCCGAGCTGGACGAGCTACGGGCGTTGGCTGCAGACGGAGGAGATTTCCTGCTGCAGCTGGAGGCTCGCGAGCGTGAGCGGACCGGCATCAATAACCTGCGCGTCGAGTTCAATCGCGTGCATGGTTTTTATATCGAAGTCACCAAGGGCCAGACCGACAAGGTGCCCGACGACTACCGCCGCCGCCAGACGCTCAAGAATGCCGAGCGCTACATCACGCCTGAACTGAAGTCCTGGGAAGACAAAGTCCTGTCCGCCCAGGACCGCTCGCTGGCTCGGGAAAAATGGTTATACGAGCAGGTCCTGGATGCACTGGCAGCGTTCGTGCGCCCGCTCTCGGAGTGCGCCGTCTCACTGGCAGAACTGGATACCCTGGCCGCATTGTCTGAGCATGCACGCCGTCATGGCTGGGTCGCGCCCGAGCTGACCGAGCAGGCCGATATTTCCATCGAGGCGGGCCGTCACCCGGTGGTGGAGCGTACGATCGAGCGCTTTACGCCTAACAACTGCTCGCTCGACGCCACGCGCCGCATGCTGTTGATCACCGGCCCTAACATGGGCGGTAAATCCACCTATATGCGGCAGATCGCCTTGATCGCATTGCTGGCACGTACGGGCAGCTTTGTGCCTGCACAACGCGCCACCATCGGCAAACTGGACCGTATTTTCACGCGCATTGGCGCGGCAGATGATCTGGCGGGCGGACGCTCGACTTTTATGATGGAGATGACCGAGGCAGCTGCAATCCTCGCAGCCAGCACGCCGCACAGCCTGGTGTTGATGGATGAAATCGGCCGAGGCACTTCCACCTATGACGGTTTGGCGTTAGCGTGGGCAATAGCGCTGCGTCTGATTACGCACAACCAGGCCCTGACCTTGTTTGCCACGCACTATTTCGAATTGACACGTCTCCCTGCCGAGCAGCCCACTGCCGCCAACGTGCACTTGGCAGCCGCCGAATCCGCGGGAGGCATTGTGTTCCTGCACGAGGTCCGCGAGGGGCCTGCCAGCCGCAGCTATGGGATTCAAGTCGCCCAACGAGCGGGGATTCCCGCAGCGGTCATTCGCCATGCCTCACGTGAACTGGAACGCCTGGAAGCCCAAGGCGCACCTACGCCGCAGCTGGGCCTGTTCGCCGCAGCCCTGGACGCCGACGCGCAAGCCAATGCCGCCAGCGATCGTTCCGAAGAATCGGCGGCGCTGGACACGCTGCGTGACGAACTGGCCCACATCGATCCCGACAGCCTGACGCCACGCGAGGCGTTGGAAGCCCTTTATCGCCTCAAAGCTTGCCTACCGTGAACATCAACGAACCCTTGACTCTGCTTGGCGGCATCAGCGCCGCCGACTTTATGCGTCGCTTCTGGCAACGCAAGCCGTTGCTGATCCGGCAGGCGATGCCGAATTTCAAACCGCCGGTCAGCATTGCGAATGTGAAAAAGCTGGCGCGCCGCGATGATGTGGAATCACGCCTGATCTGGCGCGAGGACGGCGCTTGGCAAATGGAAAACGGCCCCTTTGCGCGCCTGCCCAAACCTGCGGAGCCGGACTGGACGCTGCTCGTGCAAAGCGTGGATCTGCACGACGATGCCGCCATGGCGTTGTTGCAGTTGTTCCGTTTCATTCCGGATGCACGTCTGGACGACGTCATGATCAGCGTGGCCTCGGATGGCGGCGGTGTGGGGCCGCATTTCGATAGCTACGATGTTTTCTTGCTGCAAGCCTCGGGGCGCCGTCGTTGGCGCTATGGCCGGCAGAAGGATCTGACCCTGCAACCCGGCTTGCCGCTCAAGATACTGGACAACTTTACGCCCGAACACGATGTCATCCTGGAACCGGGCGACATGCTGTATCTGCCGCCTCAGGCGGCGCACGATGGCGTTGCCGTCGGCGGCGACTGCATGACGATTTCGATCGGGTTTCGCGCGCCCACACAGGCCATTCTGGCACGCGGCCTGCTGGAGGCTGCCGCGGATCAAGCGATGGCACGCATCGGCTTGCTCGGAGGCCCGTATGGCGAACCCGCATTGCCTGGACCAAAGCTCGATGCGCTTTATCGTGACCCGGGCCAACCTGCAGTCGAGACCCCCGCCGCCCTGCCCGACGACCTCGTGCAGGCCACCCTGGACACCTTGGCCAAAGTCCGTTTCGACGATGCGCTGGCCTCTCGTTTCCTGGGCTGCTGGCTGACCGAGCCCAGCAACCTGAGCGTGTTCGATCCGCCGGCCGAACCGGTCGTCGACCTAGGGTCGGAATGGCCGGACAGCGGCTATCTGGAGTTGGATCGCCGCACCCGCATGCTGTATCGCGGCAAGCAATTGTTCATCAATGGCGAAACCGCTATCGTCACCGCCCACCCTGCATTACGCGCCCTGGCCGATGCCCGCCGCCTGTCATGCGACGACCCGCGCTGCCGCAAACTGGGCGAAGATGAGCGCGAATGCCTGATGGATTGGCTGGATGCCGGTTGGTTGCATTATCGGCAAGCCTAGGCCATCGGCAACCGTTCCGAACGGCTTGATCAAACGACGAATATCTCGCGGCCAATGTCACTGTCAGACTCGGCGCTCTGGTTGTCATCGGCTCGTTCGGGAAAGAACAGCCGCAGTTTCACCAGACGCCACGCCTCGATAAAGTCCTCCATACGGCTGACCACATCGTCGTGAGACATCTGTACGACAGGCAGACGATGAACCAAAAACATCGGCCCATAACGGTCAGTCAGCGCGATAGCCCCGAGATCGCGCATGTGCAATAGAAAGTTCATGTATAGGCAGACTTGCGGATCCAGCGTCTCCATCTGACCTTCGTCTGCTAATAGGGCGCTGATCATCCACGCCCCCCGGTCCACGTCGTTAGTGATACAGATGATAAGAGCGTCGTCCAGCGCGATAGTGCAAACGCCCTCGTCGAAGGAGAGCGGCAAACCCATGGTCGCGCTCAACTGTTCGAGGTGCGTTTCAGAAGTCGTCATAGTATTCATGGTCATGGTTTCAATCATCATCAGGAATCAAAGCCGAGACGCGGCAGCACGCTCATCACCGTTGGGTCGTGTCATATTCGACGCCATGCCTACGCCGTCGCATCAGAAACCCGTCCCGGTTCTGCAGCGCAGTCCGAGGTTGAGGTGAAATTTCCCTCACCGATGGCGGTGTTTTCTCATGCAGCTTGAATCCAGTACGAGCAACGCCGACACGGAAGCTGTCGTACCGGCCACGAGCCAGTACCTGTGGATCAGGGAGGTTGTAACGGTCGGGAATAATGCTGGACGTTGAGGCGAGCTTGATACCCTCGATATTCACTCCCGCTAACCGCATCATGCTGCGCACCCAATCCGCACAATTCCCCGCCCGAACGGCACGGTGGCCTTTTTCATCGGTCGCGGTATAGCCATCCGCCCCCTTGATCATTTCAGCGCTACGCGTGTTGTATAGGCTCTCCAGGCCGGCCGCCAGTTCGGCGAGTGCTTCGTCGCTCATCGAGCTAGGAACTTTGGGCGCCTCGCCACCGAAATTCCTGGCCCGAATTTGAGCCAAATCTTCGTCGGAATTTTTGGCGCGAACCGCTGATGGCCGTGATAATGGGTAGAGCGAGTCACGCACTACTTTTTCGGCTTCTGAGGCCGACTTGTTGTTATTCTCCACGAACATTGGCTCTGTTACCAGGTTGTCAATATAGTCATTGAGCCTTTTGGCGTCGGTCAAAAATGACGCTCTGAGCCGATCCGCCGTCCAGTTCGGGCGCCAGCCGGCCGGCTTCAACTCGCTAAGCCGGGCAGCAAGTGGCTCAAAATCCTGCGTTGTCAACGCATTCGAAAGCGAGGCGAGTTCAGACTTCGGCTGACGAACTGCCTTTTCTCGGATGCGCGCCATGATCAAATCAATTCGGAGAGGGTCGGATGACGCGAGCTTTTTCTGCTGGGTCGCAATAGCGTCCTTTACGAACGTCTCATATACGGCTTCGAAGGAACCATCCTTCTTATACTTCTTGAGTTCTTCCGAACTGGGGGTGGCCTCCCAATTGTCGGGTTTGAGTTTTCGCATCGCGGCAGCCAGCTTGTCGTTCGAGCTTTGCCACACCTCGTTCGCGATAGTCCTGGACACTTGTCGCATCTCTAGTTCTTTCCGAACCGCCTTGAGATCCAACTCTAAGGATTCGATATTCGATAGTTTCTCAATTTTTTGAGAAAGCTGATGAATGGCACTTTGGTTCTTCCAAAGATCCGCCAACAAACCATTGATCTCGGATGCGGAAAGTTTCTCAAGCTGCCCGCGCTCGCTAGCAGAAAGCGTCTTGCCGTCCTCCAGCAATCCGTTAACGCTATGTCTGAAACGATGGGCATCTTGTCTAATGTAGTTCTCCAGGTCAGTTCGCTTTGCGCGTGCCTTGCTTGAGGCGACGTATGCGTCCTGTACGATTTCGATTCGCTCCCTCATGGTCTCAAAAACCTTGCGCATTGACGTGTCGGGTGGCGAACGCTGCAGCGACTCGAGCGATAGCCCCCCAAGGAGCCCTTGAGCGCGAAGCGATTGAAGCACCTCCGGACACCATGGCCTCTCTACGGGGATGACGGGGACGGGAGCGGGAGGTGCAGCTTGGGCAGCGGCTGCAGCTTGAGCGGAGGCTGCAGCCTGGGCGGCGATTGCTTCTTTGCTGTCGAGGTTCATTTCGGCGAAATGATCAAACAGCATCTGGATTCGAACGAGCTCCCGCATGGCGCTGGCCTGCTTATGTTGATAGCTCTTCAGTTCGCTACCCAACTCTTCCTTGGAAGCATTCCTGCCGAAAACATGATAGAGAGGTACATCATTCGGCTCATCCTTTATTTCACTTTCACGCTGGATGATCGCAGTCTGGATGATTTTTTTAATCTCTGTCATCGGCAAACGTATGCTGGTGACATCCTTCATTTTTCCGCTCCCTATGACACCCAACGGGTCAGTAGGAACAGATTTACCGATTTTCAGATCTGCCGCTGAAATAACCGTCGGATGGATCACGTCATACTCATCCTTTCCATTCATGCTCCGAATCACAGCCCCCTCCGAGAGCCCGATCGTCCCGCAAAGCAGCAACTCGTCCGTGAGCCTTTCAAACAAAGACTGGTTTGCCCGTAACGTGTCCGCTATGTAGGCAAAATCGAGTTTGGTAAGTTTCCACACATGCTTTTCGGAATCCAATGTCTCGATATACATGACTGCGTGCCGAGGGTTTTCGCTGATCAAATGAATAACACCCGCGTCCTTATCGAGGGTAAATCCTGAGTAGCGAGAGTGGGCGGGATCTCCCGCACCGGCTCCGAACATCTCATTAAACGGCCTTTCAGCGCGGCCTACGGTCGACCGATTCTTGAAAGCCAATCGCTCTAACGCTTGAAAGTCGTTTTTCGTGAGATCACAGAGCCGTCCCGTCGTCTTGTCAATTAATCTGCTTTCTACGTATTTACTGACGAGACGATCAAAGGCCAACTCCTTGGTACTGATCGAGCCTGCGTCAGCGTCTGTACGAAAATAGGCGTGCTTAAGCGATGCCAGACAGTGCGCCAGGGTTTTCTCGGCAACGTTTTTTTCCCCGGGAACGCTTCCCTGAGGTACAAGCATCAGCTGTGCCGCTCCACTCTCGGACTTAATAGCGTCGTGATTTCCCTTACTCGACATGTCGCTGTCCGTCGTGAAACGAATAACCTCTGATCCGGTCTGGCTACGCCTCAGCAAAGACTTATAGTCTTTCAAAGGATTGAAATTCTGAGCGTCTGACACACGTCCGCCCGTGGATTGCGGACGATAATCATCCAGACCTCTCATCGTAATGGATGCAAATTGAACGTCGGCCTTGCTTCTGAGCTCGGCAATCATCCTAGGCGTGACGAACGCGCCCTTTTTGGAGGATAGAAGATCGATCTCCGCTTCGATTCGTGCGATGGCGGCGAGACGGACCGCTTTGATCGACGCCTTTTCTTGATCAGTGCCACGGAATGATCCTTTTTTTTCTGCGCTGCTGATCTCCGAATTCAATCGACGGGCGCTTGCCTCCGTCTCAGAGTTGATAGACCCAACCTTCAAGTACTTTTCTCTAAGCTCGGATTTGAGTTGCGCGAACAACTCTTGCTGCTGACCTAACGTCGACGCCGTATGAACACGGTACCCAAGCCACCCCCAGAAGCCCCAAGCTGAAACGGTAGACCGTGTGCCGAACTCATCGCTCTGGGTATTTTTGTCCGTAGACGGGTGCGCAACCACCGCATCGTTCAGGGAATCCGGCGAGAAAGTTGTAGAAAGTAATTTGCCGACCATCTTGACACTCCATTGCTTTAATAGCGCTACGCTGCGGCGCTTCGCTAGGCACGCGGCCCATTAATCAATAGGTTCGGATTCGCTGTTGCCAATTGGTGGCAACTTCGCAAAATGTCTTGAGAAGGGGCAGAAAATCATCCGGACTATGGATGCCAATAGGGACCTGCTTGAAGAGGCATGCGACAGGATCATCCGGCCGCAGGGCGAGGACGGCGCCTTCCGTGCCAGCCCCCAGAAAATTCGCTTGTCCCATGTCCTGCAGAAACGCGTCCCCGCTGGGTACGTCACCTAGCTCCGCATACAAGAGCACACTCTCGATGCTAGAGGTCTCCAGACTGACTGTGACCTGCACATCGCTCTCGAGCGTGAGATAAAGGGCGGCGCTGTCCTCAGGTTGGTGTGCGCCTAAAAGACGCGCGAGCTCTGTCAGAAAGATCTGTCCACTCATTTGCATCGTCCGCTCCGGAGACGTAGTTGTGCTACTTAGCTGTCTGACTGAGTGGCGCTATGTAATTTAAAGTTCCAACCAGGACCCGGAGCGGCGGGCTGTGCACAAATCCCACAGAAATTCGTATCCATCTCCCACAGTTAGCGGAGAGGACGAGGCATCTGAAACATTAAGAAATATCGAAAACGTATCAGTAAAGCTTGTTACGTTTTAGATGCCACCGCTTTAATTTTTACACGCCAGCGCTCGCCTGATTCCTGTAGCCTGACTACTGGTTTCCCCTAATGGGAATCTGATTTCCCCGATTTGGGGCCGCATGATCGTCATTTCACAGGAGTCTCAACATGATCAGCAAAACCTTGATTCTTGCTTCGGTATTGGCCGTAGCGCTGACCGCTTGCGACAAGAAGGAAGACACCTCGAGCCCCGCCGGCTCGGCACCGTCGACCACCGCACCGGCGCCAGCGGCACCCGCTCCCACGGCACCCACCCCGGCTCCGGACAGCTCGAGCACCACGCCGGCCCCGGGCACCTCGACCACGCCGGGTTCGGGTGGCTAAATCACCTCTCTGGCGAAATTCGCCAGACGTGAAAAAGGGCTGCGACGATCGTCGCAGCCCTTTTTTGTTGCCGGGCTGGGCCAAGCCGGGCCATCCAAAATAAAAACGCCCCCGCAGGGGCGTTTTTAAGAGACAGGGCCATGGACCACCGCCCTGCTCGAACATCAGACCATTTTGTCCTTCAGCACGCCCAACAGACGCTGTGCCGTTGAACTATTGTCACGCTGGCCGCTGGCGTTGAGCACCGTCACCTGTGTCTGACCACCGACTTCGGTCAGATGGATGCGGTATTGCGCCGCCTGGGTTTGTTTGTCACCAGAGAACATCCGGCTGAAGAAACCCGGCTCGCTTTGCTGAGCGCCCGTATCCGTATCCACATAGCGCACGAAATACTCGCCAGCGGAACGATCACGATCATCCACAGCAAAACCGCCCGAATCCAGCGCCACCCCAACCCGACGCCATGCGCGATCAAAGGACTCGTCGACCACCAGCATGGCACCATCGGCCCGTACGTCCTGCTGGACCTTCGGCGACTGCGGCGAAGCCTCGGCCTGAGCCACCAGCTTGCGGGCGCTGTCGACGTCAGTGCCCAGATACACCATCAGGCGCGCCAGCATGGCGGCATTCAGACCGGGGTCTTCTTTGCCGTGTTCCCATTGCACTTGGGAGTCATCGGAGCCCACACGCTTTTCAAACATCTGCTGGTGCGAGATATAAATCTCGGTACGCCCATTGACGCGCTCGACACGCGTACGGAATTTCTCGCGCTCACCGCTATCCCACACCGAATCCAGAATGGAACCTAACGCCTGACGCAGCCAGCTCTCGGGGATCTTGGCACGGTTTTCGGCCCAGTTCGTGTCGATCAAACCGGCCTTGGGATTGTTGTTCGCAATCGTAAAGCCAGTGTCTGTCCAGAAATCGACCACTTTGGGAAAGACTTGCTCAGGAGGCAAATCGACTACCAACCAACGCAAATCGCCATCACGCTCGACTCGCATGTCGCTGCGCTCGGGCAGCACATTGCTAGTCTGTGCTGTCGAAGAGGCGACTTGCTGGCCCTGCTCTTGATATTGCGAGAACGTGGTGCTGCCCGATGCAGGAGCACGATAACGTGGATCGCTCGATGCCTGAGTCAGATCCGGAGGGATGCTCA
Source organism: Bordetella tumbae (assembly GCF_054780995.1). NCBI lineage: Bacteria > Pseudomonadati > Pseudomonadota > Betaproteobacteria > Burkholderiales > Alcaligenaceae > Bordetella > Bordetella tumbae. Next base: position 33,813 of record NZ_BAAGVG010000009.1, on the reverse strand, counting down.
GCGGTTCGCCACGTTTTGTGCTTTTGTAATCGACCGACTCTTCGCCGCCGAGAAATTCATTCACATCGCTGCAACCCGACAGCAATGCCAGAGCCATCAATGCCGACGCAGCGGCATGACGTTGGTTCATACGCATCCTCACTTAAATTAGAGCAGACCCGTTTCCTGGAGCGTGCGACGGACCGTATCGTGATGCTGCGCGCCGAGTTCGACCAGCGGTAACCGGTAACCCAACGACGTACGGCCCATCTGGGCAAGCGCCCATTTCACAGGAATGGGATTGGCCTCGACAAACAAGACCTTGTTAAGACGAGCCAGGCGCGAGTTTAGTTCACGCACTTTGGGCACGTCACCTGCCAAGGCCGCAGCACAAAGCTCGCGCATGAGCCGTGGTGCGACATTGGCTGTCACTGAAATATTGCCTCGAGCGCCCAACAGAATGAGTGCGGCAGCGGTAGGATCATCGCCGCTGAACACCTGAAAATCTGCGGGAGCTTCGCGCAACAACAACGCCCCGCGGCCAATATCGCCGGTCGCGTCCTTGATACCGATGATGCCTGGCACTTGCGCCAGACGCAGCACGGTTTCGTTGCTCATGTCAGCGACCGTACGGCCTGGCACGTTGTACAGCACCGTCGGCAGATCCACCGCCTCGGCAACGGCGCGGAAATGCTGATAGAGGCCCTCCTGGGAGGGCTTGTTGTAGTAGGGCACCACGGACAGGCCCGCCTGGGCGCCCACGCGCTTGGCGTGACGCGTCAGATGGATCGCCTCGTCAGTCGAGTTGGCGCCGACGCCAGCGATCACGGGAATACGCCCTGCCGCGTGTTCTACCGCCACGCGGATGAGCTCGGCATGCTCGTCCATGGACACCGTGGGAGACTCTCCCGTGGTGCCGACCACCACCAGGGCGTCGGTGCCTTCGGCGACGTGCCAATCGATCAGAGATCGATACGCCGGATAATCCAGGCTGCCATCAGGCTGCATGGGCGTTACCAACGCCACCATGCTGCCCTGAAAAGTAATCGTTGAGGAATCGGGGGATGCCATGAAAATGGGCTCCGAACCCGGCGCAACATGCACCGGGCGAGAAACAGGTCAGTCGAACCGTCGAGTTTACCGGAATATTGGCAATTACAAGAACCATGTCACGATGGTCGAGCCCAATTCCATAAAGGGCCGCATCAAGGTCCACAACACATCGGTCGCCAGCAGTACCAGCACGATCAACAAGCCATAGGGCTCGATCCGGGAGTATTGCCAGGCCAGTCGATTAGGCAGCAGGCTGAATACGACGCGGCCACCGTCCAGAGGCAAAATAGGCAGCAAATTGAGCGCCATTAGCACCAAATTGACGTTAATACCCGCCATGCCGACCTGATACCAGTAGCCCTCTTCGATACCGGCAGCCAGGAACAGGCGCATCGAGATGACCCACAGAATGGCCATGACCAGATTGGCGGCAGGCCCTGCCAGGGCCACCCATAGCATGTCCTGCTTGGGCCGGCGCAGGCGTCCGAAATCCACCGGGACAGGTTTGGCCCAACCGAACAGCATGCCGGGACCGCCCATCAATTTGGACATCAGCAAGATCGCCACCGGAACCAATATGGTGCCGACGGGATCGATGTGGCGCATAGGATTGAGCGTGATGCGCCCCGCCTGCTCGGCAGTGGGGTCCCCGAACATACGAGCCACATAACCGTGGGCCGCCTCGTGCAGGGTGATCGCGAAAATAACGGGGATCGCGTAGATCGCGATAGCTTGAATGATGTCGGACATGAGGCGCCGGAGTTATCTTTTTATATCAGACCAAGCCCAACGTGGCAGGGTCACCCCGGCCACGCCGCAGCACTGCCGGCTCGTTGCCGGTCAAATCAATAACTGTAGTGGGAGATTGCGGGCAAGCGCCTGCATCAATGACGGCAGCCAGCTCATGGGCATAGCGATCACGGATGTCCTCGGCGTCGTTGAGCGCCTCGTCTTCGTCCTTGGGGATCAGCGTCGTAGACAGCAACGGCGCCCCCACCTGCTCGAGCAACGCCAACGTCACCGCGTGCTGCGGCACACGGATCCCGATAGTCTTGCGAGACGGATGAGATACCCGGCGCGGTACCTCGCGGGTCGCCTCGAGAATAAAGGTCCAGGGCCCCGGCGTCGCCGCCTTCAGCAAGCGATATTGACGATTGTCGACCCGCGCAAAATGGCCGATCTCGGCCAGATCGCGACACAAGAGTGTCAAATGGTGACGTTCGTCCAATCCGCGCAACCGCCGCAGCGCATCGGCGGCCGCTTTGTCGTCGAGATGGGCCACCACCGCATAACTGGAGTCGGTAGGCACCGCCACCAAGCCGCCATCGCTCAGCCATTGGGCGGCTTGTTTGAGCAAACGCGGTTGCGGATTGTCAGGATGAATGGAGAAAAAGAGAGCCATGGGTTTATCCTAGCATCCTTAGCGCTTGCTCAGGAGAAACAAGATGCGCATGGATGACTCGCGGGAAAGTCAAAATATCGAAGATCGACGCTCAAGCGGCCCGCGGTTCGGAGGACGACGTGGTTCGATCGGCATAGGCACCATCGTACTGGCTTTAGTGGCGATTTATTTCGGCGTGGACCCCTCGGTCGTCCTGCAAATGGCCGATGGCACCGCGCCGGTGCAACAACAGCAAACCTCGACCCAGCCTCCGGCCGACGATCCACAGACGCGCTTCGTGTCCAAAGTCCTGGGCGAGACCGAAGACGTCTGGAGCACGATTTTCCAGGAAAATCTCAATCGGCAATACGTTCCGCCCAAGATGGTCCTGTTTCGCGGCGCGACGCCGACCGCCTGCGGTACCGGGCAATCGGCCATGGGGCCGTTTTATTGCCCGGCGGACAGCAAGGTCTATATCGATCTGAGCTTCTTTGACGAAATGGAGCGCCAACTGAACGCGCCGGGGGATTTTGCCCAGGCCTACGTCATTGCCCATGAGGTGGGCCACCATGTCCAGCACCTGCTGGGCATTTCCGACCAGGTCGATCAACTGCGCCAGCGTAACCCCAGCCAGGCCAACGCCCTGTCGATCCGCATGGAGTTGCAGGCAGACTGCTTCGCCGGGCTATGGGCACGCCGTGCCGACCAGGCTCGCAACATCCTCGAAAGCGGTGACATCGAAGAAGGCCTGAACGCTGCGACGGCCATTGGCGACGACACCCTGCAAAAGAAAAGCCAGGGCTATGTCGTCCCCGATGCCTTTACGCATGGATCCTCCGCGCAGCGCGTACAGTGGTTCAAACGCGGCCTGGACAGCGGCGACCTGCGCCAATGCGACACGTTTGCCAGCAAGAGCCTTTGATCGCCTCTCGTTGATTCTCCGGGCAGATCGGCGCGACAGATGGACCGTCCAGACTGCCTACCATGTCGGCTCGCCGAATGGTAGGCAGCACCGCTTTGCAGCCGGCTAAACGGTTGCGGCCTGCCGACAACGCCATGATCTTGTAATATTACGGCCCTTTCGGGCGCCTCGCTGGGTGCCCCGCTGCATCCCCTGAACGACAACAGCCCCAAACGGCGCATGGCCACTACGCAAGCCCCCCTCATTACCCCGGCAGAAGTCCGCGAAATCCTGGCAGAGCCCAAGGAAACCGCCAAAGCGGTGACCTGGACGCCTCGCCCTGCGCCCGGACAAGCCCAATGGGTAGAATTCGTCTCGTCCTGCCGCTTGCGCGGCGAGACACGCGACGACATCATTTTTCGTACGCTCTATCGTCCGGCGCGCACTGCCGTGCACGGACAAGCCATCATCACCCTGGCAGAAGCCTGTTCGGCCAGCCTGTTCATCGGACCGCATCGCGTGCTGGGTATTGATACCAACGATGCCTACCACACGAATCTGGCTGGCTCAGACCTGCCGCTCTACCGCAACGTACTCGATCAGCGCACCCACCAGCATATCTGGCATCACGAAGGCGAAGGTTATGCCGAGCCTGTCGTCCCTGCGCTGAACGACATCGCCTCCCTGATCCCTTATTTCCTGCAACGCGCCAATCTGACGCTGGCAGGTGGCTTTGCCCACCCGCTCAAAGGCCGTCAGATTGAACTGCTCATCTGAATATGACCGCATTTCTGCCCCCGGCCGGCTGGACGGTCGTGCCCGCCGGAGAACGCGCTGTACGCGCCATCACGCCCGTTGCCATGGGCCTGGACGGCCAGCATGCCACGTTCTACATCGCTCATCCCGACGACAATTCGTTCTTTTTGACCGATGCAGGCGAAGCTGCCATGCATGCCGCCACCTATGGCGTCGAACTCACCCCCAAACGGCTGGACCAGTTGAATCAGACCCCGGGCCTCAGCCTGGCACACTTCGACCATAGTGGCGCCATCACGGCCGCCGGCCCGCAATCGCAATTGCAGGATGCGCTGTGGGATGCGATCAAATTGACGACTGCGCTGACCTTTCAGTGCAGCCAATGGATGCCGAAATTCAGCCGCCTGCGTTTTCGCGCCGAAGTCGGCCGCACGTTGGCCGAGGCCGTGGGCGCTGAACGATTGGTCCAAAGCGCAAAAGCACGTGCCAGCAGCGGCCACACGGCCGAATTCGCCTATGCGGTGCGCAGCACCGCTGGCGCCTCGCTCACCTACATCGAACCAATCGCCCTCAAAGCAGGCAAAAAAATCGATTGGACACAGGTCTACCAGACACACGGCAAAATGTCGGACGTCAAAATGGCCGATGCGGATAACAGCCGCCTGGTCATCCTCGAGGACGGCGCAGCCGCCGAGGAATTCAACAAAGCGGTATCGATTCTGGAACAGTCCGCGATTGTCAGACCGCTGGGCAAAGCTCGCAGTTGGTCGGAGATCTTTGCCAATTGACTGAATAGGTTCGCCTATCCCGTCACCCCTGTCAGGGCATCGACAATCGCGCACCCATGGCTGATCGCCTGGTGCACGGCTTCGCGCGGACTAAATACAAAATTCCCCTCGGCAAAGCTGGGGACTTCATACTCATCACCCGATTCCTGTACGGAGTCAGCCTGAACCACGAATACCGAAGCGGTAAAGACGGGTGACCCCGACGCGTTTGTCTTGCTGTCTTGGACACCCCGGGTGACTTTCGCCGTCAACCGATATCCTTTGTAAACAAAATTATTTGGATGCACTCGTAGGCCCTCTCTAAAGGGCAGCATACCGCGCATATCGTGACAAGCCTGATAAGTTTTGTAACGGACTGAGGAATCGTCCTTTCGAGGCGGCGCATGAATTGTCGGTCAGGCTAAGTTATCCAGAACGGGGGCGAACGGCAGCGTGCGCTGGCCCTCGTACCTCAAGGTTCGGCCCCCCCCCTGATCGTCAAACACCAACATCGCCGCTCATTTGCCATCGCGATTTTTTATATGCTATAGTTCGGCCTCTTCGCAGTACTCAGCGGTGGCTGTAGCTCAGTTGGTAGAGTCCTGGATTGTGATTCCAGTTGTCGTGGGTTCGAGCCCCATCAGCCACCCCAAATCGCTCTGAGTTTTCATGTGGATAAAAGATCAAAAATCCCACCATATGAAGATTAGAACAAGAATTGCGATACTAGAATTTAGCCCGCCATTGAGCGGGCTTTTTCATTTCTGTGCTTAGCTCGGTCATATATTAGGCTTGACCGAAACACGATTGCTCTCGGTACAGACACAACCGCAAAGCCATCACTGATTAAGCAATCGTTTGAGCAAGTGAGCTCTAAAATCTCCCATGCTCGGTATGAACAATTGATCTCACATTCACTCCTGGTCGGCTTGCCCCTCCACACGCCGCCTGCCTCTCCGTAAAACGAATCCAAGCGTCATACGAACGCCCACTTGTTGCTCGCCCACGACGAAATGCGAGCTAACAGCTACAACTTGGTATCCTGACGCACCTGCCATGTATAGGCATGACACCCTTGCGAGAGTCATTCAGAGCTGCATATGGATCGCTTCGACGAGCTTTTACATGAATACTGGCCCCATTTGGTATTCGGCATCAGCGTAGTAGCCGGTACGGGTGCCGCCGTCCATGCCGCCATGACCAAACAGGACGTACGTGCGGCAATCGGCTGGGTCGGGGTGGCCCTGTTTTCCCCCCTGTTTGGGGCGCTGTTTTATTTTGTCGCCGGGATAAACCGCATCCGTCACACCCGCGTTTCGCAGCAACGAGACGAAACTCCGCTGTCCTACGCCAGCTACGAACAGGAACCCATCGACGATGTCGTGCCCTACTCGGCTAGCCAATTCTCGTCGCTCAGGACACTGGGTGACCAGATCAGCCATTTCCCTGTCGTAGGCAACAATTCCGTCACCCCCCTGTCAGGAGGCGACGAAGCCTACCCTGCCATGATGCAGGCCATTCGCCAGGCGCGCCATTGCATCGCCATGCAGAGCTATATCTTTGACAGCGACCCCATCGGCCGGGAAATGGCACAGGCGCTGATCGAGGCTCACGAACGCGGCGTACAAGTCCGCGTTCTGATCGATGCAATCGGCAGCAAGTATTCCCGTCCCCCTATCGTGCGCATGCTGCACCGCGCGGGCGTACGCACCGCGCTGTTCATGACAAATCCCCTGGGCGTGCTGCGCATGCCGTATGCCAATCTGCGCAGCCACCGCAAGATCCTCGTTGTCGACGGCGACCTGGGTTTTACCGGCGGTATGAACGTACGCGCCGCCTTTGTCAGCGCCCTATCGGGCGAGCAGACCAACAAAGACGTGCATTTTCAATTGGAGGGCCCGGTCGTCACGCAGCTCATGTCGGTGTTTGCACACGACTGGACATTCACGACCCACGAGATGCTCGAGGGCGAGCCGTGGTTTCCTCCCCCGGCCTCGACGCCGGCAGGCACGGTACCGCTGCGTTGCGTTCCCTCAGGGCCCGATCGCGCCGTCGTCAGCACGCGCAATATGCTATTGGGCGCCCTCGCCGTCGCACAGCACCACATCCGCATTCAGTCGCCGTATTTCCTGCCTGATCAACCGCTGATCCTGGCGCTGGCAACCGCCGCGCGGCGCGGCATCACCGTCGACGTCGTGATCCCCGGCCGCAATAATTTGCGCTTGGTCAATTATGCGATGACGGCGCAACTGGACCAGATCATCCGCACGGGATGCCGCGTCTGGCGCTCATCGGGCTCGTTCGACCATTCCAAACTGATGACAGTGGACGGCGCCTGGTCGTATATCGGATCGTCCAATATGGATCCGCGCAGCCTGCGGCTGAATTTCGAGCTCGACACCGAAGTCTACGATCACAACCTGGCCCAATGGATCGGCCATCGCGTGGATGCGTACATCGCAGGTGCGAGACAAGTCACCCTCGAGGAGCTCTATGGGCAGCCGTTCATCAAGCGGCTGCGCAACAAGATTATCTGGCTGGCTTCACCGTATTTGTAGTGCACAGGCGTTTTTGTAAAGCGTTTGTATACGCGACCGCCCAACATACAGTACGACACGCAGCGTTTTTCCTGAGCAGGTATAACCGACACGTACCTATTCAGGAGCAACGTGATGAAGCAACCATATCCTGCCCGCCATCCCATCGCCCGCTTACCCCGTCCGAGCATAAAGCGATTGTTCACAGTGCTTCTTTTGCTCGTGGGTGGATTGAGCGTTGAGGCCGTCAAACCCGTGCAGTGTTCATTGATAGTCAATAGCCGGAGTTATCGTCCTCGCGCACCCTCATCAAAGTAGCCCCATCGATGAGACGCGCGGACAATTGAGGCCAGGAGGACGTATTTACGTACCATCGCAACGCATAACCTGACTGACCCTGCTTGAGGGCCAATATGCCCCTGCGAACGATAGGTCGAAGCCCCATATTCAGCAGATCCATGATATGAATACGGAAAGCAAGAAACCGTATCCATAAAAAGGGAGGCATTTGATGCAGTCAGACACCGTCTCATCGCCGCAGCGAATCGGCGTACCCCGCGAGATATTTCCTGGCGAAAAGCGCGTCGCCACGGTTCCCGAAGCGGTAGAAAAACTCGTCAAACTGGGTTTTCAGGTCGCAGTCGAGGCTGGCGCCGGCGAGGCGGCCAACTTCAGCGACGAGTCCTATTCGGCTGCGGGTGCAGAGATCGTCCAGGGCGCTGCGGCGCTCTGGGCGGAATCCGACATCGTCTTCAAAACACGCCCCCCGAGTGCCGAAGAAGTCGCCCTGATGCGCGAAGGCGGGACTCTGATTGGCTTCATCTGGCCCGCCCAAAACCCGGATCTGATGCAGCAACTCGCCGCAAAAAAGGCAACCGTGCTGGCCATTGACTGCCTACCACGCACGCTGTCACGCGCCCAGAAAATGGATGCTCTCACCTCCACGGCGGGTGTCAGCGGCTATCGAGCTGTCATTGAGGCAGCCAATGCATTCGGGCGCTATTTCAACGGACAGATCACCGCGGCAGGTAAAGTGCCGCCCGCCAAAGTCTTCATCGCAGGCGCCGGTGTGGCAGGCCTGGCGGCCATAGGGACAGCGGCCAGCCTGGGCGCTATCGTACGCGCCAACGATACCCGTGCCGAAGTCGCCGATCAGGTCAAATCCCTGGGCGGCGAATTCGTCAAAGTCGATTACGAAGAAGAAGGCAGCGGTGGTGGCGGCTATGCCAAGGTCATGAGCGAAGGCTTTCAGGCCGCGCAGCGCCAGATGTACGCCCAGCAGGCAAAAGACGCGGACATCATCATCACCACAGCCCTGATCCCCGGCAAACCTGCGCCCAAGCTCATCACCGCCGAGATGGTGCAATCGATGAAGCCCGGCAGCGTCATCGTCGACATGGCCGCAGAGCAAGGCGGCAATTGCGAGCTGACCGTACCCGGCGAAGCCGTCGTGCGCCATGGCGTCACGATCATCGGCTACACCGATCTGGCCTCACGCCTGGCCAAACAGTCGTCCACGCTGTACGCCACCAACCTGCTGCGCCTGACCGAGGAACTGTGCAAGGCCAAGGACGGGCATGCCGTGATCAATATGGAGGACGATGCGATCCGGGGCCTGACGGTAATCAAGGATGGCGCCATTACCTGGCCCGCTCCACCGCTAAAGCCTGCGACGCCTCCTGCCGCGGCTGCCAAATCGGCGGCCCCTGTCGCCGAAAAGAAGAGCGGTCACGGGCATGGCAGCAGCGGTCCATTGCCAGCCAAAACGCTCGCGATCGTTTTTGCTGTGGCCGCAGTGGCCTTTTGGTTTATCGGCGCCTATGCACCGGCGGCCTTCCTGGGGCACTTTACGGTATTCGTACTGGCGTGCTTCATCGGATACATGGTGGTGTGGAATGTGACCCCTGCACTGCACACACCGCTGATGAGCGTGACCAACGCCATTTCCAGCATCATCGCCATCGGGGCGCTAGTTCAGATTGCGCCGCCCACGGCGGGCTTGAACGATCGGCCCGATGCGCTGATTCACTGGTTGGCCTTTGCTGCGCTCATCCTGACAGCGGTCAATATGTTTGGCGGCTTTGCCGTCACCCGTCGCATGCTCGCCATGTTCCGTAAATAAGAAAAATAAATAAAGGAAAGACATCATCATGTCCCAAAGTCTCGCCACGGTGGCCTATCTCGGTGCCGCCATTCTCTTTATCTTGAGTTTGAGTGGCCTGTCGAATCCTGAAACTTCACGTCGCGGCAATCTGTTCGGCATGATCGGCATGGCGCTGGCCGTATTGGCGACCGTGTTCGGCCCCAGCGTCAGCACCTCAGGCATCGCCTGGATTGTCATTGCGCTGGTGGTCGGCGGCGGCATCGGTCTATATGCCGCCAAGGTTGTCAAAATGACCCAGATGCCTGAGCTGGTGGCGCTCATGCATAGCCTGGTGGGTCTGGCGGCCTGCATTGTCGGATTCGCCAGCTATATCGACCCCACCATGAAATACGAGGGTGCGGAGAAAATCATCCACGAGGTGGAAATCTACATCGGTATTCTGATCGGTGCGGTCACGTTCTCCGGCTCGCTGATCGCGTTCGGCAAACTGGCAGGCCGCATCGGCGGCAAGCCACTGCTGCTGCCCGCTCGCCACTGGCTCAATCTGATTGCCCTGCTGGTCGTGATCTGGTTCGGCCGGGAGTTTCTGGCGGCGCCCGACGTCAATGCTGGCATGTTGCCGTTGATTGTGATGACAGTGATTGCCCTGCTGTTCGGCATACACATGGTCATGGCCATCGGCGGCGCGGATATGCCCGTAGTCGTCTCCATGCTCAACAGCTATTCGGGCTGGGCGGCGGCTGCCACCGGATTCATGCTGAGCAACGATCTGCTCATCGTAACGGGCGCATTGGTTGGATCCTCGGGTGCGATCCTGTCGTACATCATGTGCACGGCAATGAACCGCAATTTCATCAGCGTCATTGCCGGCGGCTTTGGCTCGGGCGGCGGTACGCCCGCCAAGAAAAGCGATGCAACGGAGCCCCAAGGCGAAGTCGTGCCCGTCAGCGCCGCCGAGACATCCGAGATGCTGCGCGACGCCAAAAGCGTCATCATCGTACCGGGTTACGGTATGGCGGTGGCCCAGGCTCAACACACGGTGTATGAGATCACCAAGACGCTGCGCGAAAAAGGCGTGGATGTCCGCTTTGCCATTCACCCGGTGGCAGGCCGTATGCCAGGCCACATGAATGTGCTGTTGGCCGAGGCGAAGGTGCCCTACGACATCGTGATGGAGATGGACGAAATCAACGAGGATTTCCCCGATACGGACGTCGCCATCGTCATCGGCGCCAACGACATCGTCAACCCCAGCGCCGCGGAAGACCCGGCCAGCCCCATCGCCGGCATGCCGGTGCTAGAGGTCTGGAAGGCCAAGACCTCGATCGTGATGAAACGGTCGATGGCATCGGGATATGCGGGCGTGGACAATCCGTTGTTCTACAAAGAAAACAACCGCATGTTGTTTGGCGATGCCAAGAAAATGCTGGATGAAGTGCTGGTCGCGCTGAAGGGTTGAGCCGGTATTACACGCCAATGAGCCGCTATCATCATCGATAAAATGAATGGTAGCGGCTCATAGAGCTTGCCATCCTCATGCTTCGAACGGCATGACTATTTTTTTGTGACATCCAATGGATTGAAGGCCGCTCGAGCATGCGGCTCCAGCTCGTGTACCAAGCGTTTAAGCAGTGACACAAACTGCTCTCGCTCATCGTCGTTCAATGGCGCCATCTGTGCGTTGTAGGTGGTCTCTGCCATACCGCGTGTTCGACGCAACATGTTTCGTCCTGCGGCGGTCAAGGTCAAACGCAGTTGGCGTTTATCCACACTGTCGACTTGCCGCAGGAGCCAGCCATTGCGCTCCAGCCCTTGGACGACCTGAGAAATACTGACTTTATTCATCCCTAAGGACAAGGCGAGTTCGCCCTGGGTCAGTTTCTTTTTCTCGTGCAGCGCAATCAATACTGCATACTGTGCGGGAGACAATCCAATCGATGCGAATTCGGCTTCCAGAATGGATACGAAAATCTGATGCGCGCGCCGAAGCAAGAACCCGGGCCGGTCATAAAGTTGATCCAGACGTTCGATCGCAGAATTGGGCATGCTTAATGGCGTAGAAAAAGGCTAAAAGAATTTGCGTGCAGGCCAATAAACGCTGGCCTGACGCCCTCAAGACACCCGAGGGGTATGGCCGCTCAACTCTTGGCCAGCATGCTCGGGCAGGGAACGGTAACACGGGATGGCCGCTGCGCAACATAGTGCCAGCAGACCAAAAGCGATCGCATAATCGGCGCTGGCGGGCTCAGCGCGGCTGGCCCAGGTGGCGGACCATTCGATGAGCAACGCGGAAAATGCGATGCCCACCGTAACCGCGAGCTGCCAAGCCATCGTGTTCAATGTCGTGGCCGAAGCAACTTTTTCAGCAGGCAAATCCGCATAGGCAATCGCACTAAGCGCGTTGAACTGAATCGCCCGAAAAAAACCCGTAAGCGCCATGACCAGGGAAATGGCGATCATATTCCAGCCGGGCAGAGCAAAGCATGCACACGCCAATAACCCTGCCGTGCACATCAGTCCATTGCCGATCAACATCCGGCGGAAACCCCAACGCCCCAGCATCTTCGCCGTTTGCGTCTTGGCAAAAAAGGCGACCGTACCGCTGAGCAACAGGACCATCCCACTCTGCACAGCACTGAATCCCAATCCCAATTGCAGCATGAGCGGCAGCAAAAATGGCAGTGCCCCATAACCCACGCGAACGAGACTGCCTCCCCAGAACCCTGCAGAGAACGATTTTCCCTGTAGCAGCGAGAAATCCAGCATCGGATGCGCCAAGTGCCGCCGATAATGGATATAGAAAACGAGCAATCCCGTCAACGCCAACACCCACGCAAACAGCCACAACGGATCGTCCGCCTGCCGTACGGATTCGACGCCAATTACGATGAGCGCCAATATGGCCGACAGCAGCAACCACTCCCCCCAATCAAACACACTGCTGATACGCGTACGCAATTCCGGCATCACATAGCGCGCTGCCCATAACCCCGCGAGCCCCACGGGAACGTTCGCCCAAAAAACCCAATGCCAGCTTAAGTAAGTCCCCAATATTCCACCCAGAGGCGGCCCCAGCATCGGGCCCAGCATGGCAGGCGTAACCATCCAGGCCAGGGCCTGTACCAGCTTTCCTTTGCCCACGGCGTGAATCAGCACATTACGGCCAACCGGTACCATCATTGCAGCGGCGGCACCCTGCAGGCCACGAGAGGCGGCGAGCGCCTCTACGCTCGTAGACATCGCACACAATACGGAGCTGATGACGAATAGCAATACAGACCCGCAAAAGGTCGTCCTCGATCCCCAGCGTGCCGCAAATAGTCCACTGAGCGGAATAAATATCAGCGAACAGAGCAGATAGATCGTCATCGTCAGGTTCAAACCTAGCGGGTCTATGCCGTATTGCAAGGCGATCTGAGGAATGACGGGGCTGATGATAGTGGCGTCCAATTGCTCCATGAACATGGCAGAGCCAACCAGCAATGCGAGCGGACGAAAATCCTCACTCGCGTCGGACACGGGACGCAAACGAAAAGCCATGAATATGTTTCAAGCCGCAGCCAATACAAGTCGAAGCCACGGATTCTCCATCAAGATCAGCTGCCTTCAAAATGAAATTAGTAAAGGTACTAACAATTTTTTCTTCTTTTGAATTAAGCACAAATCATGGGACAGTATCCATCTTTCGCGCAGTGGTGCGACGTCGACACACTGTGCCTGCAGCATCAACGAGGATCGCCCCATGGCTACTTTCAAACTTGTCACACCCACCTGGGTCTCACAGAACCTGAACGATGAGACGCTGGTCCTGATTGATGCGCGCTCGCCTGCCGATTACTGGCGCGGCCATATCGCTGGCGCCAGAAATTTTGATCCCGCCTTGCTGTCGATCGTGCGCACGGATCCCGCCTCCCTGACACGGTTCCAGGCCGTACTAGCGTGGGCGCTATCTGCCTTGGGCCTCACCGCAGAATCGCACGTCGTGATTATCGGCGCACAAAATGATGCCCCCTCGGCCAAGACCGCCTGGGCATTTGCTTATGCAGGAATCCAGCATATTTCACTGTTGGACGGTGGCTTGGCGGCCTGGCCTGGCGAACATGTCACGACGGCAGCTTCCTGGCCGGCGACCCCATTTGTGTTGACGCCTCAATCAGAATATTTGGCTACCGCTCAGGATGTACTGGCCGCGACCCAGCAGAACCGCGCTGTCCTGGATGCCCGGTCACGGGAGGAATTTGACGGCGTACGCAGCAATGCCGGCCGCAAAGGCCGCATTCCTGAGGCCAAGTTCTGGGACAACAGCCTCGAATTGAACGGCGACGGGCAATACGCCGGCACCCATGGAGTCACCTCCCAGGCACAGCAGATTGGCATTACCCCTCAGGACAACCCCATTGTCTATTGCGGAGGCGGAGGACGTGCCGCGCGCACCTTTGTTGCCCTGCAACTGGCCGGGCAACAGACCGCGGTCTATCCCGCCTCGTGGCTGGAATGGGGCACCGACCCGCAGTATCCCATCCAATCGCCCAGCGCCTGATCCTAGAAAAAACGACCATGTCTCTTTCCGCCACTCTCCCCGCTGCGCCCCCCGTTACGAACGGCATCTATGTCGATGACGAAAAACTGGACAGGATTCAGTCTAAAGTCCTGGATTTCACGCAATATCCTCATGATGTTGCGACGTTGGGCGACATCAATATTGCGCCCTACTCTGCGACGGTAGGTGCGACTGTGCACGGTCTGCGAATAAGGCCCGATAGCGACGTTGCCCCTGCCGTGCGCGACTTTCTATATAGAGGCCTGCTACGCCATGGATTTCTGAGCTTTGAGCCGGGAACTGTAGACGCTCAGTCCTTTGAACGGCTGGTCTCACTGTTTGGCCAAGTAAAGCTCTTGAATACGCCGTACACCCCTGGCTCGGGAAAGACGGGACAGCTCAACGCCATCGACTCATCCATCAAGCGCACGCGGATGAACTACATCTGGCATATCGACCAGTCGTTCCAGAACGTGCAGCCTCCTTTTACGTCCTTGTTCGCTCAAGAAGTGCCCGGTACCGGTGGAGACACGGTGTTCTCCAATGCGACCGCAGCCTATGACCTGCTCGACCCCGCATTGGCGGCCTATTTTGAATCGCTGACGGCAGTGCATGACGTCGAGACCCAGGGATTCCTGACGTTGGCGTATCACGACCTTGCACAACGCGCGGGGCAGCGTGAGAAATATCCGTCGATCGAGGTCCCTCTCATTCGCACACACCCCGAAACAGGACGGAAGCAGATCTTCGCCAACGAACTCTATACCCAGCGCATCCTGGGTGTCACGCGACGCACCAGTCAAGCTTTGCTGGACGTGCTGTTCGACGCTATCTCTGCCCCTGAAGTGCAGGCGCGCCATCGCTGGACGGACGGCGTAGCCTTGATCTGGGATAACCGCACAGTACAACACCGTGGGGTGCCCGATTTTGGCGGCAAGCGTCGCGTCCTGCATCGTGCACTGGTGCTATGAGCCTCACCACGATCGCACCTCGAACATAACCATAAACACATATCGCAACCGCACAAGGGATCCGCATGCAGCGCAGAACTTTTCTTCAATCCGCCAGCGTGTTGGCAGCGGCCAGCCTATTTTCCGTAGCGCGAGCCGCTGAGCAAAGCGCAGTCCGTATCACGTTGCCATCGGCCGGCAGTGCCGGGTCTGCGTGGCGACCGCTGATAGACAGCCAGCATTTGAATACTGACTCAACATTGAACTTGAACTGGATCACGGCAGATCCGGGGAAAATGCAGGTTCAGCTCAGCGCCGGCTCACTTGATGTCGGCGTGTTTGGCGCGGTGGGCCTTGCCACGCTGGTCAATCGCGGCAGTGACATCGTATTGTTCGGCCCCGCATTGAACAACCACGGCCGCTGGATCGTGCGTAACGACAGCCCCTATAAAGAGCCAAAGGACCTGATCGGCAAGACCATAGCGACGACGGCCGAGACCAGTGAGACGTATCTGCAGGCCAGAATTGCGGCCTCGCTGATCGGCATCGATCTGAAAAAAGACGTCAAGGTCATCCATGGCTCACCGACCGCAAATCTGGCATTGTTTGAACGCGGCGATGTCGAAGCCATCATTACGCTGGAGCCCACGGCAACACGCTTGGTGGGCCGCGGTGCACGCGAAATCGCCCGTGTGGCGGATCTCTGGAAACAGGCCACAGGCCAAACAGAAGACCCCTTTCTCGTAGGCCTGGCGGCCAGCCGCACGTGGTTCGACGCCAATCGCGAGACGGCAAAACAATTGGCAGCGCTGTTCGAACGATTCGGCCAGGCAATACATGCCAATCCAGACAGCCTGAAGACCATCGCTCAAGACCTCGGGATCAAAGCCGATGAAACCCAGGCGATCGACTTATTGCCGCAACGCCTGGCGCCAGCCTATTCCACTCGCTGGGATGACGGCGTATTTGCCACCATCGACAAACAAATCCAGACAGCCGTGAAACTCGGACTGCTGGATCGAACGCCTGACCGCACTATTTACGTAAAAGCCTGATGGACGCCAAAGAACTGACTCTGGACGTAACGCGTCCGACCCATCCAGAACGCGCCGTGCCCGTGGGGCAGCGCCTGCGCGGCGCATGGCATCGGCTGGCGCCACAGATACTTTTCTTTATCGTACTGATCGCGTCTTGGGAAGTGATGGCGCGCGCGGCGCACTCCCCCCTGGTACCTAACAGCGCCGCCATCGCCCATGAGTTGATCAAAATCTGCCTGAGCGGTTTTGCCCCGGTCGAGATCGGCAATACCTTCCTGCGTATGTCGCTGGGATTTCTACTGGCACTGGCCATTGCCTTGCCTATAGGGATACTGACCGCGGTGTCTCGCTTTGCGGAGCGGTTCTTTGAGCCGGGCATTATTCTGGGGTTGACCGTGCCCGGCCTGGTCTGGGCATTGCTGTGCGTAATCTGGTTCGGCGTCAGTCTGGCGTCACCCGTTGTCGCGGTGGCTTTGGGTGTGCTGCCCGCACTCATCATCTCAGTGCAACAAGGCGTCCGTTCGCTGGCACACGAGCTCGTCGAAATGGTACAGGTATTCCGCCTGCCCACGTCGATCGTATTGCGCCGCATCTGGCTGCCCGTCCTTTACAGCTTCATCGTTTCAGGGTGCAGAGTCGGTTTTTCCATTGCCTGGAAAGTGATCGTATTAGTCGAGATCTTTGGCATGTCCGACGGCGTGGGCTATCAACTCAATGCGCAGTTCAGCACGCAAAATGTCGAAGGCGTGATTGCATGGACGCTCTCCTTTTGGGTCGCCATGCTACTGGTCGAACACGGCATATTTCAGCCATTGGAGCGGCATGCGAATCGTTGGAAAAAAGGGACTGCGGTATGAGCAGCAATATCCATATTGAGTCCATCGAAAAGCGATATCCGGCGCGTGGCGCCGATCCCGAGAAACTGGTTCTGAGGGCATTCGACTTTCGTATTCGTTCCGGCGAATTGGTGGCGCTGGTCGGCCCTTCCGGCTGCGGCAAGTCAACGGTTCTGAATCTCATCGCAGGCTTGGATAAACCCACGCGCGGGGCCGTGGCCTTTGACCGGCCTGTCGATGCCATCAATCTCAGTGTCGTCTTTCAACAACCGCGGCTGCTCGACTGGCTCAGTGTCCAGGAAAATGTCGGTATTGTGCTGACGCGCAGCCATGCAGCCTTGTCACAACAACAGGCAACGGTTCGAAGCCTGCTCGAGAAAGTCGAACTGCCGGAACACGCAAATGCCTATCCACAATTTCTGTCCGGTGGGCAGCGTCAACGCGTGTCGATTGCGCGGGCTTTCGCGACTACCCCCGATGTCCTGCTGCTGGACGAACCATTCAGCGCTTTGGATGAGCTGACCGCCCGACGCCTGCGCCTGCTGTTGCAATCGTTATGGCTGGACGAAAGTCGCCAACGCCCTACCGGGGTACTGGTCACTCACAATATGCTGGAAGCGGCTTTTCTGGCAGACAGAATCGTCGTGATGGGAGGAACACCGGCTGAAATCCGCGACGTGATCCAGGTTGAGATCGAGCGCCCCCGTCACCCGGACGACCCCGCGTTATTCGAGGTGCATCGCCGGGTAATGGAGGCACTGCAAAGCAGCTAGGCCAGTGCCAATGCCGCTCAACTCCGAATAAACGCGAGCAAGTCCGCATTGAATTTGTCCTTGTGCGTATCAGTCAGGCCGTGAGGCGCACCGGGATATTCAATCAACTTAGCGTTCTTGATCAGCTTGGCCGACGCCCGGCCCGCGGCATCAATTGGCACGACCTGGTCATCGTCGCCATGAATGACCAGCGTCGGCACGTCGAATTTCTTGAGGTCTTCCGTCATATCGGTTTCGGAGAATGCCTTGATCGAATCATAGGTATTCTTGTGCCCGCCGAGCATGCCCTGCATCCACCACAGATCGATCAGCGGCTGCGACACCTTGGCGCCGGGGCGATTGAATCCGTAGAACGGTCCCGACGGGAAATCACGATACAGCTGCGAGCGATTGGCCAATTGGGCCGCGCGCAGGCCATCGAACACCTCGATGGGCGTTCCATTGGGATTGCTGGGCGTCTTCAGCATAAATGGCGTCACGGCCGAGACCAGGACAGCTTTTGCAACGCGCTTGGTGCCATGACGGCCGATATAACGCGCGACTTCGCCCCCGCCGGTGGAGAACCCGACCAGGACCACGTTCTTCAGGTCCAGCGTTTCGATGACGGTAGCCAAATCATCGGCATAGGTGTTCATGTCGTTGCCCTTCCACGGCTGGCTGGAACGTCCATGGCCGCGCCGATCGTGCGCGACGGTACGATACCCTTGTGAGGACAGGAACAACATCTGCGATTCCCAGCTATCGGAGTTCAACGGCCATCCGTGGCTGAAAACGATGGGCTGGCCTTCGCCCCAGTCCTTGTAGTAGAGCTGGGTGCCGTCCTTGGTCACGATGGTTGAGCTGGACGCGGCAGCACCACGCTGAGCCGTCCCGGCTGGCGCGACCGCCTTGGCCGCAGCGGGCTGAGACATGCCGGCGGCCAATAGGGTCCCTACGGCGGTGGCCCCGCCAATCAGGACATTGCGGCGCGATGAAGTTTCTTTGCTTGCGGTATGGTCAGACATGAGATCGGTCCTCGTCGTTTTCAATGGGATGTGATCGACGAGGAGGCTCTGCTCCAATGCACCGATCACGTTCGTTGATACTGCGAGGAGATCGTATGTCTGGCGCTATTGAGGCGGTAGCCATGCGAAAGGACGCATGGTGTTGCCTGCCGCGCAGCAATGCTGCGGGAGGGTGTATCAGGGCCCCAGGGGCTGGCCCGCCCTACACGATTCGAACGTGTGACCGCTCGCTTAGAAGGCGAGTGCTCTATCCAACTGAGCTAAGGGCGGGTATTGAGGCCGTGCGTATGATAACGCGCGGCAATTGTACCGTCTCACGGCGGGCGGCTTGAGTCCACAGAATGTAAAAACTCATCGGAATCGTGATAAATATCCCGCGATCTGCGCCTGATACCCTGAGACGTACGACACAATCATTACATTTTACATGCCGTTGCAGTAGCATCCTGGCACCGGAACGTGACGATGCTACATTGCCTCGTCGTCTTATCTCTGCCTGATTATGCTTTCGGATACGGTTTCCTCGTTTTCTGGCGCGTTGCGCCCCCTGGTTTTAACCGCCCTGCTCGCCGCGGCGATGCCTGCGGCAGCCGGGATCACTTACCAGCTGGAGCGGCCGTCGGCGGCGCCAGGCGAAACGGTGCAAATTCAAGCCGTTCTCTTTAATGATGGGACAGCGGCGACGAACTGGCGTCCCCCCACTCAACTGGTCGTACAGTGGCGCGGAACGGACGGCAATATCGTGCGCAGCCTGGCAACACTGGCCAGCCCGCAGGCGGCAATGAACATCCCGGTCAACAATTTTGCTCGCATGGCATGGACGACTGTGGTGCCCCAACAGGCGAAAGGCCTGCAGGCGCTATCCATCGAAGGCGAACCCGCCATGATGGCGTTGGACGTCTCGGGCCGGGAAACCGGTACGCTGGCCAGCACGCCGGCAAACAGTCCGGTGATCGATCCAGCTACGGGCCAGCCCGTGCCTGCCGCAGCCGTCTCGGCGGCTGGCGCACAACCCGATGCAGGTCCGGCACCCGATCAGTCAGCACTGGCGCAAGTGGAGAACAAGCCTTCGGGATTCGATGCGTTCCGCGGCGCGCTCTCGGAGTATGAACCGATTTATTTCGATATCGGTACGCGTGGCGGGACGACGGCCCGCTTTCAGATCAGTGCCAAATATCGCTTATTCAATCCGCCCAGTGGCCGTGCGCCGACCTTTGGAGAGAACTTCTACATCGGCTATACGCAACGCTCGCTGTGGGATCTGGAAGGCGATTCCATGCCGTTCATCGACACTACGTTCAATCCCAGCGTGTTCTGGCTCAACGACAACATGTGGAACTCGAACAACCAGAATTGGCGTCTGGGCCTGAATACAGGTGTCGAACACATGTCCAACGGCAAGGACGGAGACGACTCGCGCTCGTTGAACGATTTCTATGTCCAACCGGCCATCAACTACCGATTCGATAGCGGCAGCACGCTGACTTTCGCACCCAGGATCAAGGCCTATTTTGGGGTGGAGGACGAGAACTCCGACTACACCGACTATGCGGGACATGTGGACTGGAATCTGCGTTGGGCGCAAGACAACGGCGCGGTGATATCCGCGATGTATCGCCAGGGTGCAAGCCGTCACCGTACGACTCAGCTGGATTTTGCCTGGCCGCTGAAACGGACCTGGCTGGATATGAACGGCTATCTGCATCTGCAGTACTTCAACGGCTATGGCGAAACTTTGCTGGGCTATAACCAGCGCAACGAATCGCAGTTCCGTATCGGTCTGTCGCTAGTGCCATAATGGTGCGTATGCTGTATCGCTGACGAGGCCCGCATGACTGTGCGGGCCGCCTACGTGGTACGCCCCGCCAACACATACGAGCCTGACCATGTATTTCGATATCTCTGCACTGAAAGGGAATAACGCCTACAAGCTGATGACGGCGACGATCGTGCCGCGTCCGATCGCGTGGATCGTGAGCCAGGATGAACAAGGCCGCAATAACGCCGCACCGTTCTCATTTTTTGGCGCGATGTCGGGCGAGCCACCTGTGGTGTGCATTGGCATAGGCACGCGGCCGGAGGGCACGCACAAGGATACGGTCGCCAATCTGCACATCGGCGCCGGGTTCGTGATCAATATGGTGTCTTCGGAACTGATGGCTCAGATGAACGTCACGGCGATCGATTTCGCGCCTGGTGTGGACGAGCTGCAAGCGGCCGGCCTGGAAATCGCCGCCTCGAACAAGGTGGCGCCGCCTCGTATCGCGGCCAGCCCAGTCGCCATGGAATGCCGCGTACAGCAGCATCTAGATGTCTCTGCCCATCGGCGCATCATCGTGGCCGATATCCTGGCCATGCATATTCGTGATGATGCCGTGCTGGATGCGGAACGGTGCCATATCGACACGCCCAGCCTGGACCTGGTGGGCAGAATGCACGGCGGCGGCTGGTACAGCATTCAGAACAAGCTGGTAGAGCTGCCTCGCATGACCGAGACCCAATGGCGTGATCTCACGCCTTCCGAAGAATAAAGCCTGGCCTCGCCGGATAGCCGGCGGCGCATTTGCGCAAAGTTCGATAGCCGTACAGCGCCAAGCGCATTTTCCCAAAATGTCCGACAATTCCCGTCCAGGGCACCCGATCTAGAGGCAGCCCGCAAACAGGATACGGAGAAGGCAGTGGCTGGGACACGGAGTGGCAACTGGTATTTTGGGTGGAACATTGTCGCAGCAGCCACCCTGCTGACCTTGCTGACGGTGGGCATGCGCATGGGCGTAGGCCCATTTTTTCTGCCTATTGCCCGGGACTTGGGTTTCAGCCGCAGCCTTTTGTCGGGCATCGTCGCCATCGGCATGCTCTGCTATGGACTCGCCATGCCGGTGGCGGGCCTGCTGGTCGCCCGGCATGGCACGCGTTTTGTCCTGTTGCTGGGTACGGCGATTGTGGTCATCTCGAGTATCTGGTCCGTCAATGCCCACAGCGCGACGAGTTTCTTTCTGTCCTTTGGCGTGCTGTTGTCGATCGGATTGGGCTTTACGAGCCCCGTCGCGCTGACGCCTGTGCTGACTCGTTGGTTTACCCGGCGGCGCGGGATGGCGTTGTTCTTTTTGTCTACGGGATCCATGGCCGGAATCGCGATCATGACGCCCGTGCTGACTTTCGCTATTGAGTCTACGCACTGGCAGACTACGCTGCTGGGCTTTGCAGTGGTGTTCACGGCCATCACCGTTCCACTGGCCCTGTTCGTCATTCGCGATCAGGCGCCAGAACACACAGATCTGACGCCCGAGCAGATCGCCCGTAAATCAAGCAGCCGCCGCACCAGCATCCCTGAAAGCCTGAGCTTTCGCGAAGCCACGCGCACGCAACCATTCTGGCAGATCACGCTGGGACTCTTTGCCTGTGGGTTCAGCATGAACCTGCTGGGCACCCACGGTATGCCTATGCTGATGGATCATGGTTTTGACGCAACGACGAGCTCGCTGGGAATCGGATTGATTGGGCTGGTAGCGATATTCAGTACGCTGGTGCTGGGCCGGATTTCGGACAGCCTGCCGCGACGCCATATTCTGGCGGCGATTTATTTGATACGCGGCCTGGGGTTCTTTGCACTCATGGTGGTCGGTACGCACTGGGAACTCTATCTGGCAGCGGCGGTCGGCGGTATTGTCTGGGCTGGCAGCATTGCGATGTCGTCGGCGATTCTGGCCGATATCTATGGCGTTCGCATTGTGGGGGTCCTGTATGGCTGCGCCTATCTGGGCCATCAGGTGGGTGCGATGATCAGTTCGTGGCTGGGCGGCTGGGGCTATGAGACCTTTGGTACGCATTGGGTGGCCTTTGGCAGTGCGGGTGTCATTCTGCTGCTGGCCTCGTTGATATCTATACGTTTGCCCGCACAGGGATTCACGTTGATGGCGACGCCCAAGATGGCGCACTGAGTGGTATCGAAGGACATCTCGCGATTTCAACGCGTGAATGTCAATCCTCATTCATCCAGCGCCACAAGGTAGAGCGGCTGATGCCCAGGTGGCGTGCGGCTTGTTGGCGCCGCCCGCCGCACGCCTCGAGCGCCTGGATGGCGCGCGCTCGCAAAGACGCCTCGCCCGTGTTATTGGCCAAGGTTTGCGTACCCTCAAAGAGCTCTGGGCAATCATGTCGCAAGGCATCGTAATCAATCGCCTCAGGACTACCGTATTGAGAGAGGTATACGGCAATACGTTCGCTCATGTTTTCCAGCTCCCGGACGTTGCCAGGCCAAGAATATTGCTTTAACTGCGGCAACCACGGCGCAATGAGCGCTACGGTGTCTCGCGCTGGCATTGCGCCCAATCGGGACAGGCACCGAGCGACCAAAACGTGCAGCAAAGGCCCAATATCATCGGGGCGCTCCCGCAGTGCGGGCACGGCGAGACGCAGGGTATTGATGCGGTAATACAGGTCTTGGCGAAAACGCCGCTGCTCAATCATGTCGCGCAACGGCTGATGCGTGGCGACGATGATCCGTACATCAACGGGAATCGCGGCCGTTGCGCCGACACGGGTAATCTCGCGCTCTTGCAGCACGCGTAATAAGCGGCTTTGCAGGGGCAGCGGCATATCGCCGATCTCGTCGAGAAATATTGTCCCTGTGTGGGCAGCCTCGAACAGACCACGTTTACCGCCACGCCTGGACCCCGTAAATGCGCCCTCCTCGTACCCGAAGAGTTCGCTTTCCAGCAAGGACTCGGGAAACGAAGCGCAGTTCACCGCAACGAAAGGCCGATCGGCGCGGCGGCTGTCGTTGTGTATGGCTTGGGCGAATAGCTCTTTGCCGACGCCGCTCTCGCCCGCAATCAAGACGGTCAGATCGGTTTGAGCATAGCGGCGCGCTGCCTGTACCGCACGCAGAAAGCCCGGACTCTGGCCAATCAGCTCGTCGAATCGGTATTTCGCCGCATTCTGCCGGCGGCGTTGCTGCACCCGCAGGCTCGTATCTGCCTCGTGGATGCGGCCCGCGTCATAAAGCGTCAGCGCCGCGCCGACAATCGCACCCCGTTCGCGGATGGCCGTGCGGTTGACGATCCAGTCACGGCCGCCAAAGCGTTGCAAGCCTGCGCTTTCCTGCTGGCCCGTGTCCAATGTTGTACGCAGCGTCAGCTCGGGCCGCAACTGATCCAGAGCTTGCCCCGTCACGTCCTCGTCGTTGGCCGTCAACAAGCGTTGCATAGGCGGGTTGACGGCAATGATGCGATGATCCCGGTCTACAGCCAGCACGGCATCCTGCAAGCTGTGCAGTACGCCGTTGAGCTGTTCATAACGGCCAGCTTCCAGACGCGCGACACGCGCCAGTTCGATGGCGTCTTCGAAGCCCTTGCGCACGCTGGCCAGGGAATACGCCAACAGCCCATGCAACCCCGCCTGTTCAGCCAGCTCGACGACGAGACTGGATCCCACGATGACCTGAAAATTGTCGCGCCTCAGTTGCTCGAAACGCTGTCGCGCATCGTCGGGCGTCTGATATGCATGCTGCACGATCTCGATATTCAGGAGGTCTTTGACCGCGTCCAATTCGGGAATGGTACGCCCGTACATCACGACACCAACTCTGTTGGCAATACGCCGGGCCTTGATCAGGGCCTGCAGAATGTCGAAGCCCCCTAATTGAATCGTAGCAACCGGGGCCTGCAACCCGGCACGCAGAATACTGGCGTTGGAGCCCGCGCTCACAAAGGCGTCGACCAGTCCGCGGCTCAAGCGGTCCTGCGCAATGTCCAGCGCGCCGCCAAATGTGCCGTCTACGACTTCGATGTGAGCACGGCCGGTGTACTCGGCCACGACTGGCATGGCGAATTCCCGAATCTGCCGGTAGCTCAGGAAACACAGGCGAGGCAGGTCGGCACGTGTCGTCAGGTCTGCGTAGCTCATGGCGGTCCGTTCGTTTCAATGAGACATATTGACGTCTCAATTATGTCTCATAGAACATTCAAACCAAATCGATAAAAATAATTCATTTAAAAATCAAATAGTTATAAAAACAAAAAACTGGCACGGCCTTTGCATAAAGCATGTTTCTCACGCAACGCCTATGGACTGGAGGCTCGCTTTGGCGCTCGAACACATTACCGTGCTGGATTTGACTCATATGCTTTCGGGGCCCTACGGCACAATGCTGCTCGCCGACCTGGGTGCGCGCACCATCAAGGTCGAACCTCCGGGCAGTGGTGAAGGCACCCGCCGTTTGCTCGAACATGATCCCGATTACTCGCGCGACGGCATGGGCGCGTATTTCCTCACGTTGAACCGCAACAAACAAAGCGTGTGCATCGACCTGAAAAGCGAAACCGGCCTGGCGGTATTCAAAGACCTGGTACGCAGCGCGGACGTAGTGTTCGACAATTTCAGCGTCGGCGTGACGCAACGACTGGGCATCGACTACGCCGCACTATCAGAGATCAACCCGCGCATCATCACCTGCTCGGTGACGGGCTTTGGCAGTACCGGCCCCGACACGCAGCGCCCGGCGTTTGACCAAGTCGTACAGGCCATGGGCGGCGGCATGTCGATCACCGGCACGCCTGAACAAGGGCCCACGCGTAGCGGCATTCCGATCGGTGATCTGGGCGGAGGCGTGTTCGGGGCCATGGGTGTACTGGCCGCGTTAGCCGAACGAGAACGCACCGGCCGTGGGCAACATGTCGATGTATCCATGCTCGACGCACAGATCTCGTTGCTGAACTATATGGCGACCATGCATTTGATGTCTGGCATCGTACCCCAGGGCATAGGTAACAGCCATTTTGTGCATGTGCCCTATAACGCCTATCCCACTGCAGACGGCTACATCATTGTGGCGTGTATCGGTGATGCTTTCTGGAAACGGTTTCTGGAATGCATCGATCTGCCTGCGTTGCGCAAACCGGAATACGATTTGCAGCCAGGGCGTTTTGCTGCCAAAACACAGATCGACGCTATCGTCAGCGACGAACTGCGCAAACACCCGACCACGTACTGGTTGGAAAAATTGTCGGCGGCACGCATTCCATGCGGCCCGGTGAACAATTTCCAGCAGGCATTGAACGACGCGCAGGTGCGGGCACGGGATATGATCGTCGAGGTGCCGTTGAAGTCTGGACAGATGCTATCCATGCCCGGCAATCCCATCAAACTGTCGGCAGCAAACGAACGTCAATATGGCAGCCCGCCGGATTTAGGAGAGCACACGGACGCGGTGCTGGGTACCCTGCCTGGCTATGACCATGCGCGCCTGGCCGTACTGCGCGATAACGGCGCCATTGCCTGACCAGGAGCCGACCATGTCTCTGAACACCGTGATCATTACGGACGTTGCCCCGCGCGATGGGCTGCAGAACCAGCAGGTTCCTGTTTCCACTTCAGCCAAGTTTCAACTGATCCAGCTATTACACGAAGCAGGCGTGACAAGCATCGAGGCGACGAGTTTCGTATCGCCAAAGGCTGTGCCGCAAATGGCGGATGCAGCGGAATTGATGGCAGAAATCAACCGGCTTCTGCCACAACTGCGAGCATCGGCGCTCATTCCCAACCTGAAAGGATTGGAACGCGCCCATGCAGCAGGTGCGCGGGAAGTCGCCGTCGTACTGTCCGCGACGCAGACGATGAATCAGAAAAATATCAATATGGATCTCGTCACGGCAACGAACGTCTGCGAAGACACGCTGCACGCCGCACACGCGCTGGGCTTGCGCACACGCGCCTATATCGCAGTGGCCTTTGACTGCCCTTTCGAAGGTCCCACGGATCTGGACACGGTTGTAGCGTTGGCCGAACGTATGCATCAGGCAGGCGCAGAAGAAATTGTCATCGCTGACACCATAGGCTCGGCCTCGCCAGGTATGGTTAAAAACCATTTTGAAAGACTGGCCAGCGTGCTACCGATCGAGAAACTCGCGGCCCACTTTCATGACACGCGCGGCATGGCTACAGCTAATGCCTGGGCTGCAATACAAGCCGGCGTGCGGCGTTTCGACGCGAGTGTGGGAGGCATCGGCGGGTGCCCGTTTGCACCAGGTGCAGCCGGCAATGCTGCGACCGAAGACCTGGTATTGATGGCCGAACGCAGTGGCTTTACGACAAACATCGCGCTCCCGGGCTTGCTGAAAGCCATCGACTTTGCCGAAGCACAACTGGGCCGTGCCCTAGGCGGACGCAGCATCGCGTGGCTGAGGCGGCAATACGCAGCCGATAAGACCGCGTCATGATCAGCACATGACACGCGTCATCAACAATGCATAACAACACCAAGGAGACACACATGCCTATCCATCATTTCATCCAGCAGCGCCGTCAACTATTGACCCGCGCACTCACCTCGATCTGTGTCGCGATTACCGCATTCGGCGGTCCGCTGGCGCATGCCAATGAAACAGCAAAACAGTATCCCTCCCGCCCCATACGTCTCATTGTCCCGTTCGCACCCGGCGGAGTATCAGATACCGGCGCGCGCCTGGTCGCAGACAAACTCGGCCAACGCTTGGGACAGCAAATCATTGTGGACAACAAGCCCGGTGCATCGGGCAACATCGGCACGCACATGGCCGCCCAAGCCGCACCCGACGGCTACACCCTGCTGCTGGGATTTGATGGCACGCTGGTCATCAACCCATACGTGCACAAGGACATCCCATTCGATACGCTAAAAGACCTGGCCCCCGTGAGCAAGATCGGTGACGCTGCGCTGATCATCGTGGCGAACCCCAAAGTCCCAGCAAATACGTTGCAAGAGCTGATCGCGTACTCCAAGACACAACCTAAGGGCATTTCCTATGGCAGTGCCGGCGTAGGCAGCACGCCGCATTTGGCGGGTGAACTGTTGCGTCAACGTACGGGGATAAAGTTGGAGCACATTCCTTATAAAGGCGGTGGCCAGGCAATGGCGGACGTCGTAGGCGGCACACTGCCGCTGTTATATACCGCAGTCGCGGGCGCCTATCCCTATGTTGAACGCAAGCAGCTCAAAGCCATCGCCGTCAGCACAGAAAAACGCCTGCCCTCGTTGCCTGATGTGCCTACCGTATCAGAGTCCGGTGTGGACGGATTTGTATCGAACTCTTGGATAGGAATCCTGGCCCCGGCAAAAACACCGGCGGATATCGTCTCGAAGCTGCAACAGGCGATTCATGATGTAGTTCACACGCCCGAAACCGAAGCGCGCCTGGCAGGCCTGGGAATCACCGCGTCCGGTAATACCCCGCAGGAGTTTCGCCGACAGATCGAGACTGATCTCAAGACCTACAAGGCAGTCGTAAAAAGCGCGAATATCCAGGCTCAATGAACCGGAATAACTACGCCGAAAAATCGGCGGACAGCATACGCAGCCCATGAGGCGTACGGATATGGGCGATCAGGTGCGGCGATGTGCCGGCAGGCAGCGCCCGCACCTGTACTTTGCTGTTGTGCAGGTTCAACGCATCCAACGCATCACATATGCGATCAGGTTCGGGATGAAAGAGCTCTAAGGCTTGCAGTGTGCAGCCCTTGTCATCCAGCATGTTGGCGGGATGCGATGGAACGTCCCATTGGATCAAAGTGGGAGCCACGCCGCTCTCGGGCAGACTGCCATCTGCGGGAATCGTGATACGCCAGGCCAACGCACCCCGGGTCATGCTCTCGATCGGGCCCGTATCCCACGAGCAAGCAGCCTGAGCCGCAACGATATCGTCGGTACGTATCACCCAGGTTCCCAGCCTGGGCATCGACCCAGGCGCCATCTGGTCCAGTTCGAACCATCGAGACCGTTCCGGCGCCGAGGCGGTAGGATCGGCCGCGATGACTTCCAGATAAACATCGTCGCCCAGCCGCAGCAGTTTATTATGCGTGCCCATGCGAGGATGCTGCCCCCCTGCTTGCAGGGACACACCCAAAGCCTGTTCGACAAAACGTGTGCCACTGGCCAGGTCTGGCGCCACAACGGCAATGTGATCTAGGAAGGTCTGCATCGGGGCTCCTGGGGGTCCACAGCGCAAGCGAAGCTGGCTTCGCATCGGCCATCAAAGGACAGATAGTCTACCTCGACCTGCCCCATACCACCCTGTTGCGCGCATCAACGCCCACAACACGACAGCAGGCCGCGCGTGATGCGCCAGCCAACCAAGCTCCTAGCCTACCTTGCGTTCGAGGCCTTCCCAATACGCATCGCGCAACGGTTTACGTGCCAGTTTCCCATTCGCATTTTTTGGCAGTTCGGACACGATGTCGATACTGCGCGGCTTCTTGAAATCGGCCAGATGCGTGCGGCAATGTTCCATGAGCTCGGCCTGTCCCGTCTGAGCGCCGGGTTTCAGCACGAGTACTGCCTTGATCGATTCGCCCCATTTATCGTCGGGAATACCGAATACGCATGCCTCGTACACATCGGGGTGTTGATACAACGCCTGCTCGACCTCGGTGGGATAGACATTGAATCCGCCTGTGATGATCATGTCCTTCTTGCGGTCAACGATATAGACAAAACCCTCCTCGTCCATACGCGCCAGATCACCAGTATGCAGACGCCCGTCGCGCAATGCCTGCGCCGACAATTCCGGCTCGCCCCAATAACCGGCGAATACATCAGGACCGCGCACGGTAATCTCGCCCACCTCGCCCTGCGCCACAGGCAACCCATCATCACCGAGCAAGCAGAGTTCGCCTTCGCCAAACAATCGGCCGCAGGATGAGAGACGCTCTGGACGCGAAGCCAACGCATATGCATGGTCTGCCGTGCTCAGCAACGCAAGCCCGCCTGTAGTTTCGCCAGTGCCGTACCCTTGGCTCAGTTTCGGGCCCAGCGCCTCCCATGCCTCGCGCACGCGGGCCGGCGCCATCGGTGCGCCACCATAAGATATCTGGCGCAACGCGCTCAAGTCGTGACGATGCAAGCTGGGCTCGGCAATCAACATATTGATCATCGTCGGCACCATGAAACTGAACGCCGCACGATGCTTTGCCGCCGAAGCCAGAAAGGCCTCGGGGTCGAAACGATCATGCAGCAGGATAGTGCCCCCCTGGAACAGAAACGGCTGCATGAACATACCGCTGGCATGCGTGATGGGGCCTGCCAGCGCCAGCACCTCACCCGGATTGGCGCGCATACGGCCCATGACAACCTTGCGCAACGACGCCATGCGATTGCCCACCGTTTGCATCGCGGCTTTGAGTTTGCCGGTCGATCCTGATGTGAAATGCAGCACCGCCAGATCGCTTTCCACCATCTCGATATCGGGATTCCGATCCGCACCCGCCGCGATAAACGACTCGTATGAACGCCAGCCTTCGATCGCGTCGTTGCCCGTCACGATCATATGGCGCACGCTGTTCAACTCGCTCAAGACCGAGGCCACGCCTTCGCTATGCGCCGGGTCAACGATGAATACCGTCGCCTGGGCGTTATTGACCGTATCGACGACCTCCCGGCTGGACAGGCGTGCGTTCAACGCGACCTTGACCAGGCCTGCTTTGTACAGCGCGCATTCGAGTTCGATGATTTCAGGACAATTCCAGGCCTGAATCGCAACACGGTCCCCTTTGGCCAGCCCTAACCCCAGCAAGGCATTGGCCAAGCGATTCGAGCGCGTGTCGAGCTGACCAAAACTAATTGTCTTTTCACCATAGATGATGGCTGGCCGATCACGCCAATAGGTTGCGTTACGGCTGGTATATCGTCCTTGATTCATGGCTTGCTCCATCGTTTTTGCATGGCAGGATGGTGCAACCAGAGTCATGCTCGGCAAATAACCCGAACGAGTTTTTCAATGCCGCTGGGTTATCAAGCGAATATCATGCCGTAAAGTTATCGAGATACGCGTATAGGGCATCGCTCGATGAGCCTACGCAGGTTAAATCTGGCCACGACAGGCGCATTCGACAGCCTGCTTGCGATTCCTAGGAGACATTCGTGCAAATACGCGTTCATCGCCCCTGGCGAACCCTGGCCGCATTGGTGCTGGGTTTGGCGGCCCTGATTCCGGCTACCGTCCGAGCCGGCACATATCCCGATCGGCCCATACGTTTGGTGGTGCCCTTTACCGCTGGCGGCCAGTTCGATTACATCGCCCGCCTGGTGGCAGACCCCCTGGGGCGCGAACTGGGCCAGAACATCATTGTGGAAAATGTCGGGGGTGGCGGCGGCAGCATTGGCGGCGCGAAAGTCGTGAACTCGCCCGCGGACGGCTATACGCTGCTGGAATATGGCGGCAACTTTGCCATTGCCAAACATCTGACACCGAATCTGTCATTCGACCCTATAGCCGATCTGATACCCGTTTCCGGAATCAGCCTGTCGCCCCATGTCATTCTGGTCAACAGCAGTTTGCCCATTCATAACCTGGCCGAGTTGACCGCCTATTCAAAGGCCAATCCCGGCAAGCTGAGCTACGGCAGCCCTGGCGTAGGCTCATCCATGCATCTGACATTCGAGGCAGTCAAACAGCACTTCGGTATCGATGCCGTGCATGTGCCCTACCGCGGCGGCAGCAACATGATCAACGACCTGGCAGGCGGCCAGGTCGGCGTGGGCATCATCGCCGTGGCACCCGCCATGCCATTCATCGAGAGCGGCCGCGTGCGCGCCATTGCTGTGACCAGCCGGGATCGCGCCGGCTCATTGCCCGACGTACCGACAGTGGCAGAGGCCGGCTATAAAGATTTTGAAAGCGGCAGTTGGGGTGGCATTGCGGTACCCAAAGGCACGCCTGCCGATATCGTCAAGCGCTTGAATCAAGCCATGATCAAAGTCGTGAATCAACCCGACGTCAAGAAAGCACTGCAATCGCAGTCGTTCACGCCTATCGCTGGCACACAAGAGGAGTTTCGGGCACTGATCCAGGCCGAGTCGGACCGCTATGGCCCCCTGATCAAACAACTCGGGTTGCGCAACGAATAGGTTTGGCTTGGCCACCGCCATTGCCGGCGGCAGGCCTACGCGCATTTCGGCCGTCAACGCCCCTGTGCGCGCTCGCGCAGAATTTCGATCAGGCGTTCGGCCAGCGGCGATTGATAGCTGCCATGACGCGTCATGATGCCGATCTCGCGATGCCAGGTGACATCGTCGAGGGGCACCGCGGCCAAACCCTGCCCCGCCTCGGATCGCAGCGTGATCTCGCTGATCACAGTCAGCAAATCGGTACTCTGCAAAATGCTCACCAAGCTGGAGACCGACGAATTGGACTCGACCATGATGTTAGGCGGCGGAGCCCCATGCTGTTCGAACCTGGTTTCCAGCCAGCGGCGCGAGGCGACCTGCAAACCCGGCAGCATCCAGCTATAACCCAGCAGATGCTCAAAGCGGATCTGGGCTCGGCCAAAAATGGGATGCCCACGGCGGGCTGCGACAAAGAGACTGTCCCGAAACAGGGGAATGCGGTCAAACTCCGCAGGCGCAGCCGAATCGTGTAGCGAACTGATGGAAAAATCCAGGTCGCCCTGACGCAACGCCGGAATCAAGGCATCGTTGAGCGCAACCACCACATTGATTTTTGCAGCGGGCCGCTGCGCCATCAACTCGACACAAGCCTGATTAAACACCGGCTCCACCAGCAACGGTGTCACCCCTACACGCACTAGGCCTACACTGCCTCGATGCAAATCACCGGCCTCGCGCAATGCCTCGTCCAGCTCGCGCCGGGCTTGCAGGCTGCGCTGGTAAAACGCTTTCCCGGGCATGGTCAGTTCCATCCCCTTTGGCGTGCGCACGAACAATTGCAGCTTCAGCTCGTCCTCGAGGCGCCGGATCCCCTTGGTCAGCGCGGGTTGGCTGATCCCCATGCCATCAGCTGCGCGTCCTACGTGTCCGGCGCGCGCTACGGCCAGAAAATAGTCCAGATCTTCGAGTCGCATGATTCCGCCTGGTTATTGAACTCAAAGAAAAGATAATCACCAAGCGCGTTGGCGCTGTCAAGCTAGCACTTATTCCAGGAGACATCATGGCCCAAGACAGCCCCACACTCGCCGAGTTACGCGAACGCCTGCACCGTTATCTGCATAACGAACTGATTCCCATGGAGCGCGAGCGCGGCTTGGGATACGAGGACGAGTTTCCCCGCGAGCTGGTCAAATCGATTTGGCAACGCTCGCGCACCCTGGGCTTGTATGGCCTGCAATTGCCCAAGGAAATCGGCGGACAGGCCTTGCCGTACCGGGACCTATGTATCTTGAAAGACGATGCCGCCGCATCGGGCGCCATTCTGTTTCCGCATGTGTTGGGCGACTGGGGCGGACCGTCACGGATCGGCAATCTCGTGCGTTACGCCACGCCGTATCAGCTGGAACGCTACATCATGCCGGTAGTCCATGCCGAGCGTGGCGCCTGCTTTGCCATGACAGAGCCGCAGTCCGGCTCAGATGCCAGCAGCCTGCGCACACTCGCGGTAGAGGATGGTGAGGACTACATCATCACAGGCGTTAAACACTACATCACGGCATCGATGTTTGCCGACTTTGCGATCACGATGTGCGTGACCGATCCTGAAAAAGGCATGGATGGAATCTCGGCTATCCTGATCGATCTGGATCTGCCGGGAGTGCGGCTAGAGCATGATTGCGTGCCGATGACGGGACAATATGTCGATGCAGACATCGTGTTGGATCATGTGCGCGTGCCGAAAAAAAACCTGATCGGCAAACCGGGAGAAGGTTTCCGCATCGCGATGAACCGCGTCAGCGTCAATCGCCTGCTGCACTGTCCTACGATGATAGGGTTAGCGCGACAGGCCTTTCGCATGGCCGTCGATTACGCCAAAACACGCCAGCAGTTCGGCGGCCCGATCAGCCGCTTTCAAGCCATCCAGCACATGCTGGCTGATATGGCGACCTCGCTCTACGCCTGCGAGCAAATGGTATTGGGCGCTGCACAGCGCGCCGACGCGGGGGACGATGTACGCGAACTCGCGGCCATGTGCAAGCTCTTCGTATCCGAACGGTGTTTTGAAATCGCCGATAAAGCTATGCAAATACATGGCAACGTCGGCGTGACCAAAAATCATCCGGTGGAATTCATTTTTCGACGGTTGCGGTTATATCGGATAGTGACGGGTACCAGTGAGATACAGCGCAATACGATTGCGAAAGGGATTTTGGCGTAGTCACAGGCGGCATACGTGCTTGTCGCGATTTCGATGGAGATGAGTTCTGTTGGACGTCGAGGCGGGGCAGTGACCGTGTTGGCGCTTCACGGAGTCGGTCGGCCGCCTGCGCGGCCGA
>NZ_BAAGVG010000008.1:0-122935 GCF_054780995.1 Bordetella tumbae | reverse complement strand
GCACACACGCGAATCGCTATCGGTCCGGGCATGCAACGGGGTGGCGTGGTGCTTGGTTGGAAGATCTGCTTGGCTAGAGTTGTTGCATGCGAAGAAGCGTCGCACATTTTTGGATATCGCGAAACTGTGGGGCGGACAATCGTCTGCTGATTTATGAGAAAACGTTGTTCGAAAGATCTTCTGCTGGCCTATGAAAAATCGTCGATCGAGAGATCTTCTGTTCATCGCCAACGCCAAAGCCGTCGCATGCAGATCACGAACGCTATGCATAGGCGCGCCCGTAGGCGCCTATGCATAGCCGCCCTGCAAAATATTCATCCTTGCAAAAATCCGATCCTACGAAGCCTACGTAGACCGCTCGTGCCAGCCACGAGGGAATCAGAGACGATGCGAGTCGAAGCGGGGCAGTGACCGTGTTGGCGCGCCTCGGAGTCGCGCGAGCGGAAGTCGTAGGAAGGCCCGAAGGGGCCGTACGAGACGAGCGATGCGGCAGTCGGACGCGCAGGCGGCCGACCGACTCCGTGAAGCGCCAACACGGTCACTGCCCCGCTTCGACGTCCAATAGCACTAGATCCCCGTCCTGCCAGCGCGCCAACGCCTGATAGCACTCATATCCTCGCGTTGCAACGCTCAATAAACCGGCATCTTTCCTCGCACACAACGGCGAGCTTGCCACGTATCGGATCAGCGCGGCCGCTTTGTCCAAGCAGCCAGCGCGCAAGCGATAGACAGCACGAACAGCACACCGCCGATGCGCAGCAGGCCAGTGCCATTGAGCACCTCGCCACCGCCCGTGATGACGCCCGCCAATCCGCCGAGCCAGAGCAGCAGGCAGAAAAGCGCCAGGATGAATAGCAGTGTGGCCGCGCTGGCGAACAAGTTCAGGGCCAGCCGGCTGCCGCGTGTGGGTGCGGCTGATACGGCAGGGGCGCGGCGCTTGGGCAGCACCACGTACATGATGAGGACGATGAAGACCGCGATGATCAGTATTTTGACGAGCATGGCGGTCCAGTCCGATTAGTCTTCGCGTCGCAGGTGAGGGAACAACAGCACATCACGGATCGTGGGGCTGTCGGTCAGCAGCATGATCAGGCGATCGATGCCGATGCCGCAGCCACCCGTCGGAGGCATGCCGTATTCCAGCGCGCGAATGTAATCGGCGTCGTAGTACATGGCTTCTTCGTCGCCAGCGTCTTTGGCTTCGACTTGGGAACGGAAACGTTCGGCTTGGTCTTCGGGGTCATTCAATTCCGAGAAACCATTGGCGATCTCACGGCCGGTCATGAACAGCTCGAAACGCTCGGTGATGCCGGGGCGCGTGTCGGAGGCGCGGGCCAGTGGCGAGACCTCGACTGGGTAGTCGATGATGTAGGTCGGGCTCCACAGTTTCGCTTCGGCCGTTTCTTCGAACAACGCGAGTTGCAATGCTCCGAGTCCGGCGCGTGCAAGCACGGGGCCCGAGACATCGGCACCCAGGCGCTTGAGTTCGCCACGGACGAAATCGATGTCATCCAGTTGGGCCTGCGTGTAATCAGGCGCGTATTTGAGGATGGCTTCGCAGATGGTCAGGCGGTCAAAGGGCTTGGACAGGTCCAGCTCGCGTTCCTGGTACGTGAGCACGGCGCTGCCGGTGGCGGCGATGGCAGCTTCGCGGATGACGTGTTCGGTGAAATCCATCAACCAGCGGTAATCCGCATAGGCCGCGTAGAACTCCATCATCGTGAATTCGGGGTTGTGACGCGGGCTGACACCTTCGTTACGGAAATTGCGGTTGATCTCGAAGACCCGCTCGAAACCGCCCACGATCAGGCGCTTGAGATAGAGCTCGGGCGCGATGCGCAGGTACATTTCCATGTCCAGCGCATTGTGGTGCGTGACGAAAGGCTTGGCCGCGGCACCGCCAGGGATGGGGTGCAGCATGGGCGTTTCGACCTCGAGAAAGCCCGAGTCCAGCATGACTTGGCGAATACTGCCGATGGCCTTGCTGCGCGCCTCGAAAGTGCGGCGCGTGCCTTCGGTCATGATCAGATCGACGTAGCGTTGACGGTAACGCAGTTCCTGGTCTGCAACGCCGTGGAATTTGTCGGGCAGGGGGCGCAGCGATTTCGACAGCAGGCGCGCCGTGGTCGCGTGCACCGAGAGCTCGCCCTTGTTGGTTTTGAAGACCGACCCTTCGATGGCGATGATGTCACCGATGTCCCATTGTTTGAACGCGGCGTAGACGTCCTCGCCCAGCGTGCCGCGCTCCAGATAGATCTGGATGCGGCCGCTGCTGTCCTGGACGGTGGCAAAGCTGGCCTTGCCCATGACGCGTTTGAGCATCATGCGGCCGGCGACTTTGACTTGCACACTGGCATCAGCCAAGGCTTGTTGTTCTTGTTCGCCGTATTGGCGGTGCAAGTCGGCTGCACGCGCGTCCGGGACGAAATCGTTGGGATAGGCGACGCCGGTTTCGCGGAGTTTGGCCAGTTTGGCGCGCCGCTCGGCGATCAAGCGGTTTTCATCTTGGGCGGACGGGGCGGCGGGCGTATGGTCGGTCATGGTGATTACTGGTAATTGCGGATATCGTCGATTTCAGTTGTGCCGAAATCGTCACGGTCTAGATAGGCCAGGATGCGAGCGGCGACGTCGGCGGGGGAGGCCAATTTGCCGGTGGCGTGGAATTCCTGGAATTTGGCCAGCGCCGGGAAATCGGCGGGATCGCTGGCGCGGATAGTTTCTTGCATGCCGGTGTCAACGATGCCGGGAGCTAGCGCGACGGTACGTACGCCGTTGCTGCCTTGTTCCTGTTTGAGCACGCGGGTGTACATGTCGACGGCGGCCTTGGTGGCGCAATAAACGCCCCAGCCTGCGTTGGGATTGCGGCCCGCGCCCGACGAGATATTCAAGACGCGGCGATCGGCTTGCAGACCCTGCACGGCGGCGATGAACCGGGCCGTCAGTAGGATCACGGCGGACACGTTCAGCGTAAAGGCCGTATTGATAGCGGCTCCATCAGTCAATGTCCCAACGGTCGCGACGGGCTCGACGGTGCCGGCATTGTTGATCAGCAGATAGCGTTTGGCATCGCGAGGCAGGGAGGCGCAGACACGTTCGGCGGTTTGTTCGGCCGCCTGCAGATCGGAAAGATCGACCTGGATTTGTTCGAGCTCAACGCCCTGCGCCTGTGCCAAGGCGGCCAGCTCCGGGTCGGCGCGGCGTGCCAGAGTGATCAGCCGCGTGCCGGGGCGGACCAGGCCGCGAGCCAAGCCTGCGCCAATACCGCGCGAGGCGCCAGTCAGAATTGCAATCGTATCGGTCATGCGCTTGCCCTCTTTAGGAGTGAGGCTTGCACCAGGACGCGGTGCAAGCCGTCGTATCACACGCCTTGCTTCAGGCTGGCCTGGATGAATGGGTCCAGGTCGCCGTCCAGGACTTTCTGTGTGTTGGAAATTTCCACATTGGTACGCAGGTCCTTGATGCGGCTCTGGTCGAGCACGTACGAACGGATCTGGTGGCCCCAGCCCACATCGGTCTTGGAGTCTTCGAGCTTTTGCTGTTCCTCCATGCGGTTGCGCATCTCCAGCTCGTAGAGCTTGGATTTCAACATCTGCATGGCTTCAGCACGGTTACGGTGCTGTGAACGGTCGTTCTGACACTGCACCACGATACCCGTGGGCATGTGGGTCAAGCGCACGGCCGAATCGGTCTTGTTGATGTGCTGGCCGCCCGCGCCGCTGGCACGGTAGGTGTCCACGCGCAAGTCGGCCGGGTTGACCTCGATTTCGAACGAGTCGTCGACCTCGGGGTAGACGAACACGCTGGCAAACGAGGTATGGCGGCCGCCCGACGAGTCAAAGGGACTCTTGCGCACCAGGCGGTGTACGCCGGTTTCGGTGCGCAAAAAGCCGAATGCGTACTCGCCTTCGAGTTTGATGGTGGCGGATTTGATGCCCGCGACTTCGCCCTCGGATTCTTCGAGCACCTCGGCTTTGAAACCCTTGCGTTCGGCGTATTTCAGATATTGCCGCAGCAGCATCGAGGCCCAGTCCTGGGCTTCGGTGCCGCCAGCGCCGGCCTGGATGTCGAGGAAGCAGTTCATCGGATCGGCGGGATTCGAGAACATGCGGCGGAATTCGAGGCCCTCCAGTTTCTCCTGGAAACTGCCGGCGTCGCCCTCAATGGACTCCAGCGTGGCGTCGTCGTCATCGGCGGCCGCCAGTTCGAAGAGCTCCTGGGCATCCGCGATGCCGCTGTGCAGCGCGCTCAGCGTTTCGACGACGTCTTCGAGGGACTTTTTCTCGCGCCCCAGATCCTGGGCGTGTTTGGGGTCATTCCAGACCGCGGGGTCTTCGAGTTCTGCATTGACGACCTGCAGGCGTTCGGCCTTCAGATCGTAGTCAAAGATACCCCCGTAACGCCAACTCGCGCTCTGCGTAGTCAGCGAGGCGGGCGGCGAGTTGGTTCTGACGTTCGGCTTCCATGGTGAATCCTGATAGCAATTAAGCGAAACCCAACATTTTAGCGTGGATTACTCCGCGTGCTCGACGACGAGCTGAGCGGACACGACGCCGTTCCAGACGTTGGGCTCGAGACGGTATGCGACCTGCACGTGTTCAGGCAGCGACTGGTCGTGGCTGAACCAGATGGCGTCAAAACGCTGGTGGCCGCGCTCCAGGGAGAGTTTCAGATGTTTTTCGCCCACCAGACGCTGGTTGCGGACAATGAATTCGTCCAGGAACAGCGGGGCGGCAAAGCCTGCGCCCCAAACCTGTTGTTGCAGCAGGGTGGCCACCTCGGCATTGGCATAGCCGGATTCGAGCGAACCATCTGTTTCCAATAGGGGCTCGAAATGATTGCGCCCGGTCAGTTCCTGGACCGCCGCGTCAAAGGCGGGAGCAAAGGCGGCAAAATCCTGGCGACCCAGCGTCAGGCCCGCCGCCATGGCGTGCCCCCCGAACTTGCGGATCAGCCCCGGATGGCGCTTGGACACCAGATCCAGGACATCTCGCAGATGCACGTCGGGAATAGACCGGCCGGAACCCCGGATTTCGTCATCGTCGGCCGGTGCAAAGGCCAGGGTAGGGCGCCAGAATTTCTCTTTCAGGCGCGAGGCGACCAGGCCTACCACCCCCTGGTGCCAGCCTGGATCGAACACGCAGACTGTCGCGCCAGGGGCGGCTCCTGCGCTTTCCATGGCAGCCAGGGCCTGTTCGCGCATTTCCGCTTCGATGCCGCGGCGTTCTCGATTGATC
Source organism: Bordetella tumbae (assembly GCF_054780995.1). NCBI lineage: Bacteria > Pseudomonadati > Pseudomonadota > Betaproteobacteria > Burkholderiales > Alcaligenaceae > Bordetella > Bordetella tumbae. The sequence continues at coordinate 117,701 of NZ_BAAGVG010000008.1, read as the reverse complement.
TGGTCGAGCTGGCGCGCCATGTCCAGCGCCTCGGCTTCGTCATCGGTGGTCAGGCAGGCGATACCCAGACTCATGTCCGCCAATCGCCCAGCCGCGTTGATACGAGGACCGATTGCGAATCCCAGGTCAAAGCCGCTGGCATTGCGCGGCTCGCGCGAGGCGACGGCAAAGAGGGCACGCAGCCCAGGCTGCATCCGTCCCGCCCGCATGCGCTGCAGGCCTTGGGTGACCAGCAGGCGATTGTTGTTGTCCAGTTTGACCACGTCGGCCACGGTGCCCAAGGCAACCAGATCGGACAATGCGTCCAGGCGGGGGCCGCCGTCGGCCGGGTAAACCCCGCGCCGGCGCAGTTCGGCACGGACGGCCAGCATCACGTAGAAGATGACGCCCACTCCAGCCAGGTTTTTAGAGGGGAAGCCGCAGCCCGGCTGATTGGGGTTGACCAGGGCCAACGCGTCGGGCAGGGTGTCGCCGGGCAGGTGGTGGTCCGTGACGACCACGCCAATGCCGGCTGCATTCGCCGCGGCGACCCCATCCACGCTTGCGATCCCGTTGTCCACGGTAATGATCAGGTCTGGTTTGCCATTGCGGTGGGCGCAGGCCAGATCGACCACGGCAGGCGACAGGCCATAGCCGGTTTCAAAACGATTGGGAACCAGGAAATCGACATTGGCCCCAAAGGCACGCAACGCCCGCAACCCGACGGCGCAGGCGGTGGCCCCATCGCAGTCATAATCGGCGACGATCAGCAATCGTTTCCCTGCCGAGATCGCGTCGGCCAGAATGCGGGCGGCGTGATCCACGTGGGTCAGGCCCCCGGGAGGAATCAACGCGGGCCACGCCATGCGGGTTTGCTCGGGATGAGTCACCCCGCGTGCCGCCCATAGTCGGGCTAGCAACGGATGAATGCCCGCGGCCTCCAGCGAGAGTCGGGCATCGTGATTGGTCGATCGGACAGTTAGACGGGGCGAGACCACCAGGAATTCCAATTCTTTTTAGGCGCAGGCAGCCAGGCGAGCAGGCGGCTGCGCGGTTGCAAGGTAAGCGTGGCGCGTCGATCGGCGCCCAGCAATATGAGTTGTGCCGGCTGCGCAGGCAGGCCGGAGGCGCCGCTGAGCGGCTGGATATGATGCTTGTCCAGATCGGCCAGAGCGTCGAGCCAAGTCGCCCAGTCTTCGGCGCGATGGGCGGCATCCAGTTCCGTGAGGAGATGCGTTTGGCCCGCAGACGGGGCGGAATCATCTCTCGTGACCGAACTCGTCGGAGCTTTTTCCCAGCGCCGTGCGCCACCGTACAGCCACAGTGCGTTGACGGGCGGCAACCCTCGTTCGGCCCGGGCCTCGTTGGCCGGATGTTCATACCAGGCCATTTGTATTTCATTGAGCAAACGCCGCCAGGGCCGCATTGCGGCGTCCTGGCTCCACCAGTCGCGCAATGGTTGACCGGCGACGGCGGCCGGGCTGCCTGTGCGGGGTTCCAGACCCTCGGGCAGCGTCAACCGCCAGCGCTGCGGTGTCAGGGCAGTGACGCCGAAGCCCGCAGCCTCAATGCTGGGCAGCGCCGTGGCCAACAGGGTCTCGGCCTCGTCCGCCCGGATGTCCATCAGGCCTGGATCCAGCAAGACGGCTTGATCCGTGCCTAGAGACAGATGCGCCAAATCGGCCAGCCATACCGGACGGTCGTCGTTGACGACGTCACCTGCCAAAAATGGCCCCAGCCCTGCTCCTGCAGGTGTCCCGGCGGCGGGCCGATAGCCAGCTTGCTCAAGCTGCCAAGCCTCATACGGCGTACAGCCTTGCGCGCGGACATCAAAACCGTTCACCTGGGCGGCGGCGGACTGCAGCCAGCCGTGCAGAACAGGCGCGCGCTGCGGCAGCAAGCGCGCCAACTCGGCGGCAACAGGTAAAGAGGGCAGAGCGCCCGGAATTACGATCAGCATGACGACGATTGTAGTCGTTGCGAGCTATCGAATTTCCGAGACACTGTCTCGGAATTATCAGAGATCGACACGCTTCCCGATTTCCGTCCACATATTTCCGAATGTTGTTTCCTGGTACATCTGGGAACTGCCCTGGTGTTTGCGGTTCAAACTCACGTCCCAGTTAATGCCATAATGCACGCGTGCTGAAAATACCTTATGAACTATGGATCGGCGCCCGCTATGCGGGGATGGCCCGACTCCGCAAACGCCGTGGCCGCCGCGATGGCTTTATCTCTTTCATTTCCGCCAGTTCCATGGTGGGTATTGCGCTGGGCGTCGCTGCCCTGATCGTCGTGCTGTCCGTGATGAACGGTTTTCAGAAAGAGGTGCGCGACCGCATGTTGTCGGTGCTGCCGCATATCGAGCTGTACATCCCGGGCGCTTCGCCCGAGCGTGTCATCGAGCAATGGCAAAAATTTGCCAGCGTGGCCGAGCGCAATCCCGAGGTCAAAGGGGCCGCGCCCTTTGTCGCCGCGCAGGCCATGGTGGTGCGCGGTCAGACGCTGCGTGGCGCACAGGTGCGTGGTATCGACCCCGAGCGCGAAGGGCAGGTGTCGGATCTGCCCCAGCAAATGGTCAGTGGCAAACTCTCCGACCTCCAGCCCGGAAGCTTTGGCGCCATCCTGGGTAGTGACCTGGCCAACATGATGGGGGTAAAGGTCGGCGATACGTTGATGATGATGGCGCCGCAGGGCTCGATCAGCCCGGCAGGCTTTGCGCCGCGCATGCGTCAGTTCACTGTGGCCGGCATTTTTTCATCCGGCCATTACGAGTACGACTCCAGCCTGGTTTTCGTCGATAACGAAGACGCGGCAAAGATGTTCCGCGACAGCGGCACCGGCGGCGTACGCCTGCGGGTGAAGGACATGCAGCGCGCGCCGCAGGTGGCGCTCGAGCTTTCCAAAACCTTGCCGCCGTATGTGATGGCAAGCGACTGGTCGCGCAACAACCGCACCTGGTTTGCCGCCGTGCAGACCGAAAAACGCATGATGTTCCTGATCCTGGCGATCATCGTTGCGGTCGCGGCTTTTAATCTGTTGTCCTCGCTGGTCATGGTGGTCAAGGACAAACAATCCGACATCGCGATCTTGCGCACCTTGGGCGCCAGACCGAGCGTGATTGCACGCATTTTCCTCGTGCAAGGCATGTTGATCGGTGTGGTGGGGACGATCATGGGCGTTGTGTTCGGCGTGTTGATCGCCTACAACGTGGATGTCATCGTGCCATTTATCGAAGGCCTGCTCGGTGTTCATTTCCTGCCTCGCGAAATCTATTTCATCAGCGAGTTGCCGTCCGATCCGCAATCTCAAGATATCGTCGTGATCGCAGTGACGTCGTTCGTGCTGTCGTTGTTGGCCACCTTGTATCCCAGTTGGCGCGCCTCGCGCCTGCAACCCGCACAGGTGCTGCGCCATGACTGATAACGACTTGACACTACAGGCGGGTACCCCCGCCTTGCAGGCCAACAACCTGAGCAAGGTCTATGACGAAGGTCCCGCCCGTATCCAGGTCCTGGACAACGTCAGCCTGACCGTCGAACGCGGCGAGATGGTGGCGATTGTCGGCGCCTCCGGTTCTGGCAAGAGCACGTTATTGCACATCCTGGGACTGCTGGATGTGCCGAGCGCTGGCGAGGTCACGGTTGACGGCGTCTCAGCCGCGGGGCTGTCCGAGGTCCAAAAAAGCGCCTTGCGTAATCGCAGTCTGGGGTTCGTGTATCAATTTCACCATCTGCTGTCGGAATTTTCTGCACTGGACAACGTCGCGATGCCCTTGATCGTGCGCCGCGAAAATCGTGACACGGCGCGCGAGGCGGCTCGCAAAGTGCTGTCGCTCGTGGGTTTGGCCGAGCGTGCCGAGCATTACCCAGGTCAGTTGTCCGGTGGCGAGCGTCAGCGTGTCGCGCTGGCGCGTGCGCTGGTCACACGGCCCGCCTGCGTGTTGGCCGACGAGCCGACTGGCAACCTGGATCGTGGCACCGCCCATAAAATGTTCGAGCTGCTGACCCAGGTGAATCGCGAGTCCGGCACGGCATTTGCTATTGTGACGCATGACATCGAATTGGCTGCGCGCGCGGATCGGCAATTGCTGATGGAGCGCGGGCAATTGGTTTCGGGGTAACCCACTCATCGGCACGAGGCTGCCATGTTGATCGACACACACTGTCATCTCGACGCCTCTGAATTCGATCCTGACAGAACGCAGGTGGCTGAGGCGGCATGGGCGGCCGATGTGCGCAGGATCGTGATTCCGGCGGTCGAGGTCGCAAATTTCGCTACTGTGCAGGATCTGGCCGCACAGATCCCGGGCGGCGCGTATGCCTTGGGTATCCATCCGCTTTACGTGAGCCGTGCCCAGGATGCCGATCTGGATACCTTGCGCCAAGCCGTGATCCGCGCGTTGGATGACCCCCGTTTCGTGGCGATAGGCGAGATTGGATTGGATTTTTTCGTCCAGGACATCGCATCAGGCGAGCCGCGCGAGCGCCAGGAATATTTCTACGATGCGCAGCTGGCCTTGGCCGCGGAGTTCGATCTGCCCGTGTTGTTGCACGTGCGCCGGTCGCAAGACATCCTGCTGAAATACCTGCGCCGTCGCACGGACGTGCGCGGAGGCATCGCCCACGCCTTTAACGGCAGTGAACAACAAGCGCATGCCTTTGTGGATCGCGGCTTTGCGTTGGGGTTAGGGGGCGCAATGACTTACCCGCGTGCCCTGCAGATCCGTCGTCACGCTGTGGATGTCGGGCTGGAGCATCTGGTCTTGGAAACCGATGCTCCGGATATTCCTCCTGCTTGGTTGTATGAGCCGCATCGGCGCAATTCCCCCGATCAATTGCCGCGTATTGCTCAGGTTCTAGCCGAACTGCGAGGGCAGAGTGTGTCCGACATTGCCGAGGCGACGACGGCAACAGCGCGACGGGTATTGCCTCGTTTGGCGCTTCAGGACTGACGTTCCTGCGAGCGGAAGGAACGGTAGCGAGTCTCCTATAGGCGATCAGCGCCTATGTACAATCCCGTGGAAAAATCTTTTATTGTCTCGGCGGCATGAGCGATATCTCCGAGCAGCAGGGGGGCGGGTCAGATGAATTTCAAAAGCCTCGAGGTCTTCTACTGGGTCGTCAATCTCAGCAGCTTTAACAAGGCTGCAGTCAAACTGCATACTACTCAGCCAGCGGTATCGCAGCGCATTGCCGCGTTGGAAACGGAGCTGGGCATCAAGGTGCTGGATCGCAGCGCTCGCGCTATTAAGCTGACAGCCAAGGGCCGAGTGCTCTATGACTACGCCGAGCGATTCATGGCATTGCATGCGGAGATGATGCTGAAAGTTGCAGAGGATCAAGCGGTGAGCGGCGTCATGCGGTTGGGTGTTGCTGAAACGATCGTGCACACATGGTTGGTAGAGTTTCTGGAACAGTGCCGTCAGCGGTATCCCAATCTGATTATCGATATTGTGGTGGACATCACGCCGACATTGCGTGAGGCGGTCAAGTCCGGTGAGTTGGACATGGCGTTTTTGCTGGGACCGCAACAGGACGGGGACTTGATTGAAACGGCGCTTTGCAGTTATGAACTGAATTTTTTGTCGGCGCCGTCGTTAAAGCTGGGCAAGGAACCTTTGTCCAATAGCGATGTGACGGCTCATCCATTGATTACCTTTCCCAAGCGGACCTATCCCTACACCTATCTTTATCAGGAGCTGACTACGCCTGAACACGGCTCTCCGCGGATCTTCACGAATTGGTCGCTGTCGACCATCGTACGCATGGCAGAGGATGGGTTCGGCGTTTGCGTGGTTCCTCGCCTGGCTGTGTTGAAAGAGGTGGAGCAGGGACGTCTCAAGGTGCGGCGTACGCAATTGAAGCTGCGGGATTTGAGCTTTGCCGTGGCTTACGCGCGGGGCAGTGACCAAGCGACCAAGGTCGCTTTGGCCGAGTTGGCCTGCGAGGTGGCCCGGCAGGCAGCTGCGGGACCGCGTCGCCGCCCACGCGCCAAGCCGGTCGAACGCTAGGGTTCATACATTAGTGCTTACCCTGATCGCCACTCACTTAGCTGAGCGGCTTGGTGAGGTTTTCCCTGGGAAAGTGGTTATGAATAAGCTTATCTTATTGATTTCCATCCAAAAACAAAATTTGTTGTTATAGGTGTGGCGGGCTGTAATGGCTGAGCAATTTCACATTCAGCCAGGAACAGTCTTGACCACTATCTCAACCACCCCAGACGTTTTTGCTGTGTCGCTTAGCGACATACAACAGGCCCACGAGCGCATTCGCCCGCACATCGTGCGTACGCCACTGTTGGAAAGCGCCGCGCTCAATGACTTGTTGGGCGCCCGCATTCTGGTGAAAGCCGAGTCGCTGCAAAATACCGGCGCGTTCAAGTTTCGTGGCGCCTGCAATCGGCTTCTGCAGCTCAGCCCTTCACAGAAACAGGCTGGCGTCGTGGCGTTTTCGTCGGGCAACCATGCGCTGGCGACATCTGCGGTCGCACGCACGCTGGGCGTTCCCGCGTCGATCATCATGCCTGCCGATGCGCCCAAAGCAAAAATCGAAGGTGCGCGAGCTAACGGTGCGAACGTTATTTTGTACGACCGCCTAAAAGACGATCGGGAGGCTATAGGTGCAGAGATCGCCGGCAAAACCGGCGCAGTCATTGTGCCGCCGTACGATGACCCCGACATCATGGCTGGGCAGGGCACGGTAGGTCTGGAACTGGTCGAACAAGCCCAGGCCTTGGGCGTGACGTTGGACGCGGTGATCGCTGCCAGCAGTGGTGGCGGTTTGGTGGCCGGCGTGGCAACAGCGGTCAAGGCTCTGTCGCCGCAGACTGCGGTCTATGCGGGTGAGCCAGCGGGTTTTGACGAGTTGGCGCGTTCGCTCGCTTCTGGCCAGCCCGAGAGCAATGCACCAGGCGCGCAATCGATTTGCGATGCGTTGCAAGTCGTACGCCCCGGCAAGCTGACGTTCCCTATCAATCTGCATTTTCTGGCGGGTAGTCTGGTCGTCAGTGATGACGATGTCAGGCGCGCAATGAAGATCGCCTATCAGCATTTGAAGCTGGTAGTCGAACCCGGCGGCGCCGTGCCGTTAGCTGCGTTATTGGCAGGCAAATTGGATGTGACCGGCAAGACCATTGCTGTCGTACTGAGCGGCGGCAATGTTGATGCCGCCATGTTTGTTGACGCGTTGACCGCTTGAGTGTACCCGCCATGTTGAATTCTGATTCCACTACTTATCATCGCGTCGCTCGCACGATCGACGATTTCATGCGTGTCGATTACACCGGCGTGGGCCTGATCGGCAATCTCTATAACGCGCTGCAAAAACGCCAGCCTGGTTATGCCTGCATGGGGGCGGCTGAGCGGCTAGTGCAGGCTGTTCAGCAAAGTAGAGGTCCAATCTTGATCGCTACGGGTTTTCCGGAGGGAGGCGGCGCGCCTGAAACCGATGGTCCGATTGGTGCGGCCTTGATGGCGCGCGCGTTTTTTCTCGGGCTGAGCCGCGAGACAGTGATCGTCATCGACGAAGATTGGGAGGAAATGATGGTTGCTACTTGCCGTGGAGCGGGTTTGGCGCCCATGCCGTTTCCACACGATGGCGTGATTAAACCTTTCGATTTCCTACGGCCTGTCTATATCAAGACAGTTCCCAAAGACAATCTTGGGGCGCACGCCATATGCGACGATCTGATCCGCATTACGCAACCCAGTGCGGCCATCGCGATTGAGCGGCCTGGCCGTAACGCCAAGGGCCTGTATCACGGCCTCGGCGGTCGACCCTTGGACGGTCTGGTTGCCAATTTGGACTATCTGTTCGATCAAGCCAAAGCCGCAGGAATTCCGTTCATTGGCATCGGTGACGGGGGCAACGAACTGGGCATGGGAGTGATTGCTGAAGACTTGCCGGGCTTTTCTCCCAAAGCAGCGGACACAGGTATTCCAGGGCGCGGTGGAGTTGCTGCCGTCACAGCGGCAGACTGGCTCGTCGTATCCAATGTGTCCAACTTTGGTGCTACCGGTGTTGTGGCGGCCTTGTCGGCATTGCTCGAGAACCCAGTGGTATTTCATTCTCCGGAGCTGGAAACGCGCAGTACTGAATTATGTGTGGCCAGTGGCGGAGTGGACGGCATGTTCATGGCGCCGGAGCCCGCGCACGATGGCATCGCGATGGAGGAATACGCAGGTATGGTCCGTGCGTTGCGAGGCAGCGTCATGCGTGCGCTCGGACATTCCATCAATTGGCAGGGCCACCAGGGCGACTGGAGGCAGTTGAAATGAGTACCGCCACGCTTTCCGCACGCTTGCGCGAATTGGGGATGACGCTGCCCTCCACAAATCCGCCACGCGGCGCATATGTGCCCGCCATGCGGGCGGGAGATCTGCTGTTTATTGCGGGCCAGGCGCCACGTCTGGATGGGGTGCTGAAGTTCTCCGGTCGCGTCGGCCGTGACATCAGTATCGAGGCCGGTCGTGAGGCTGCACAGATATGTGCGTTGAACGTGTTGGGCCATTTGGCGCACGCCTGCGATGACCAATTGGATCGCGTTGTGGCCGCCGTGCGCTTGGCTGGTGTGGTCAATTGTGCTGAAGACTTCACGGCGCATTCCCAGGTGCTGGACGGGGCCTCTGAACTCATTGCAGCCGTTTTGGGCGATCGTGGCCGCCATGCTCGTATTGCAACAGGCGCGTCTTCGTTACCGTCCGGGATGGCGGTCGAAGTCGAGGCTATTTTTCAACTCAAGTCATAAACGCGAGGCCCGGTTCGCCGGGTACCTATGCAACATTCTCAAGGGATAAACCATGCAGGCAACATTGAATCCACCTGTGCACGCGGGCCAGGCGACTGAGCGCAACGCGGTGTACCGCAAGGTCGCTTTACACATCATGCCGTTCTTGATGCTTTGCTATGTGGCCGCCTACCTGGATCGGATCAATATCGGTTTTGCCAAACTGCATATGCTGAACGACCTGGGTTTCAGCGACACAGTCTACGGATTGGGCGCGGGGCTGTTCTTCATTGGCTACTTGATCTTTGAAGTCCCCAGCAATCTGTTGATGATGCGCATTGGCGCCAAGAAAACAATCTCGCGCATCATGATTCTGTGGGGGGTGATCTCGGCCAGCTTTGCCTTTATCGAGACGCCCACTCAGTTTTATATTGCCCGCTTTTTGTTGGGAGCCGCTGAGGCCGGCTTTTATCCGGGCGTCATTCTGTACCTGACTTATTGGTTTCCTGCCAATAAGCGCGCCAAGATGGTGGCTTTGTTTGTCGGCGCTGTTCCTCTGTCAGGCATGATAGGAGCACCGCTATCGGGCGCTATCATCGAATTGGGGCACGGCGCGCACGCTCTATCCGGTTGGCAATGGATGTTTTTGATCGAGGCCGTACCGTCATTACTGTTGGGCCTGCTTTGTTTGAAGTATTTGGCGGACAGCCCCGCTGTGGCAACCTGGTTGTCATCCAGCGAGCGCGAACTGATCGAGGCCGACCTGTCGGCCGAGAAAGCGTTGGCCAAGAACGATAAGTCCACGGGTTCGCTGGCGGCAACACTGCGAGACCGTCGCGTCTGGAAAATGACCTGCATCTGCTTTTGCTCGGCCATTTGTTCTTATGGTGTGTCGTTCTGGCTACCGACACTGGTTCAGCAACTTAACGTCGGCGACGTCATGCATGTGGGGTTGTACACCGCTGTTCCCTTTACCGCTGCCTTTATTGTTATGTATTTGATCGGCCGCAATTCGGATCGTATGCGTGAACGTCGCTGGCATCTGGTGGGACCGTTCATGTGTGTATGCGCTGGTCTCATTGGTAGTGTCTGGTTCCACGATTCGATGGGCATGGCGCTTTTTGCTCTGACCATTGCGGCAATTGGTGCCTACAGCACGACCTCTATGTTGTTTACGATCCCAGGGCTCTTTCTATCAGGGGTTGGGATGGCGGCGGGGGTAGCGATGATTAATTGCTTTGGTGGATTGGGCGGATTCGTCAGTCCCTATGTCGTCGGGGTTGTGAAAGACGTGACAGGTAGTACGGATAACGGTGTAATTTTTATTGCCTGCATAGCGGTGATCGGTGCGGCGTTGACGCTGACGTTGCCGAAAACGTTGGTGAATCGTTGATTGTGCCAATACTGCCTTGATGTCAGGCATACGCAGAGTGTGCGGATGTCTGACTTTCTGGGAGACGAGTCAACAACCATTCTCAAACCCTGCATAGCAGATTTGTCATTCCTGGCATAGCCAGTTAAAAGACGGTCTCATATCATCCTGTCTAAGAAGGTAAAGCCATATCAGGAGAAACGCATGAAACTGCATTGGTCGCCACGCTCGCCGTTTGTACGCAAGGTCATGATCGTGTTGTACGAGGCCGGCATGGAAGATCAGGTGACGTGCGTACGTACGCCTGTTGCGATGGACAAACCCAATTTGGATCTGGTGCCGGATAACCCACTGATTAAATTGCCGACTTTGGTATTGGACGATGGCACAGGCATTTACGATTCGCGGGTGATCTGCGCGTATCTGGATGGGCTGGCAGGTACGGGATTATTGCCCAGCGAACCGAAAGCACGATTGACTGCCGAGCGCCGCCAGGCATTGGGTGACGGGTTTCTCGATGCACTGTTGCTGTATCGTCAAGAGCGCAATAAATCTCAGGAAAGGCAGACGCCCGCATGGCTGAGCGCTTTTGACTTGAAGGTGAGAGCGGTGTTGGCCGCTCTGGAAAAAGAGGCTCCCGAACTAGAGAAAACTCCTTTTGATTTAGGATTGCTATCGATAGGTTGCGCCCTGTCGTACATGGATTATCGGTTTGCCGATCTGCCATGGCGCGATGATCATCCTGCCTTGGCGGTTTGGCATCGCCGTTTCAGTGAGCGCCCTTCGGTCGTCCGCAGTCAACCAGACGATGCTGCAGTATGAGTGCCAGTGCAGCCAGGAGAATTCAGTGAGCCGTATTCCATTTCCCACGCCCGATACGATGAACGAGGCGCAGCGTGGCGTCTATGAACGTATCGTATCCGGGCCGCGTGGCCGATTGGTGGGCCCGTTGCGTGCTGCGCTGCACAACCCTGAGTTGGCGGAACGCTGGCAGGCCTTTGGCGCTTTGCTGCGATTCGGTACCAGCCTGCCGCCGCGCGTGAGCGAGTTGGCGATTGTCGTTACTGCACGGCGCTGGAACAGCCAGATCGAGTGGCATATTCATGCGCAGGCCGCGCTGGACGCCGGTATCGACGCCAGTGTCCTGGATGCCATCCGCGAACGGCGCGTGCCGGAATTTGAAACGGCCGCCGACGAGATCGTCTACGAATACGCGCGGCAACTGCAGGAAACCAGCCGCGTGGAGTCGGCTCTGCACGCAAAGGCGGTTGCACAATGGGGTGTCGCGGGTGTGGTCGAATTAACGGCCGTCATTGGCTACTACACGCTGGTATCGATGACCTTGAATGCGCATGAGATTCCCATGCCCGACGAGGCGCCGGAGCCATTGGACGTGCCGATCGCCTCTGGCCAACCGAGCTTGAGCACGTTGCCTCCTATCGTGAATCAGGATAAGCCATGATGCTCGAATCGCAGGCGATCTCGTACGTTCCCGAAACCATTGAAACCCCGCGTATGCCTGGCCGGCCGCGCCATGAATTGCCGGCGCAGGCGTGCGACACGCATTGCCATGTGTTTGGGCCGTATGACCGGTTTCCATTGCAGCATGCGTCATCGTACGCAGCACCGGATGCGCCCGCCGAGCGTTATCTGACGATGTTGGACACATTGGGTGCCCAGCGGGGCGTGTTGGTTCAGCCTGCGCCCTATGGGACAAATCCCGCAGCATTGCTGGATGCCCTCGCGCGTGGGCAGGGGCGTCTGCGAGGGGCCGCTGTAGCGGACGCCAGTGTCAGCGATACCGAGCTCCAGAAGATGGCCGACGCGGGCGTGCGGGCGTTGCGCTTTGTCGAGGCGAGAGACCCTGCTGGCCGGTTATTCCCAGGCAGCATAGGTTTTGAACAGGTGGCGGCACTGGCGCCGCGCATGAAGCAGTTTGGCCTGCATGCCCAGCTATGGGGACCTAGCGATGTCTATGAGCGGCATCTTCCGTCACTGGTACGGCTGGGTCTGCCGCTGGTGATCGACCATATGGGCAGCCTGGCGCCCGCACGTGGATACGCCGACACGGTGTTTCAACTGCTACGTGCGCAGTTGGCTGAGGGCACGATCTGGATGAAATTGAGCGTCTGCCGGGTCGGGGCAGCGCCTGATTATGCCGACGTCAAAGCACTGCACGATGCTTTTGTCGCTGCGAATCCGGATCAGGTCTTATGGGGATCGGATTGGCCCTATGTACGCATGGGCGAGAACGCCCCGGCTGCGGATGCGTTGATTGATCTGGCGTGGGACTGGCTGGAAACTGATGTGCTGCGTCAGAAGGTATGGGTAGATAATCCGGCGCATCTGTACGGGTTTTAATCTTGCGGCCAAGGCACGTACGGCTATGGACTGACGTGCCAGATACCCTCATCACCGATTTCTCGCACTAGCGCCTCGATTTGATCTGCGACCTCCTTGACCGTGCGGCCGGGGCCTTTGCTGCGAGCGTAAGCCATGGAAATAATCCGCCCCATGGTCGGGTTGCGCAGTGCGGCGACGCTGAGCCGTCCTTCGTGCACTTCCTGCCATACTGCATGCAGAGGCAGCACCGTGTACATGTTTTCGTGTTCCACGATAGACTTCATCAAGGGTAGCGAATCGGCCTCAATTAGCGGTGATATGGTAATTTTGCGTGCCCGCGCCAGGCCATCCAGCGTATTTCGCAAACCATTCGGCGCGCCCGGCAAAATGAACGGCAGGCCGTCCAGCGCATCGAAATCGATCTCAGCGGATTGCGTGAGCGGATCGTTCGCCGCGCCAATCAAATACGAGTCCACATAGGCCAGCGCTGTTTCCCCGGGCGGGCATTTTTCCGCATAACGATACAGGATCGCGATATCCACCCGGCTATCGGTGAGCCATTCTTCGATCTGCCCGCTGGAGCCCTCGAATATTCTCAGATGGACCTTGGGAAATTGTTTGCGCAGACGTGAGAATAGCCTGCGTATCATGGGGTGTGCAGTCGATGGCAGCAGGCCCAGCCTGACTTCGCCAGCGGGTTCTCGAGCCTGGCCATTGACCTCGAGCTCCAGGCGTTCGGCATCATCCAATAGTGTGCGAACGAGTGGAAAGAGCCGTTGCCCCACCTCAGACAAATGCACGCCGCGGCCGGTACGATTGAACAGGCGAGCATTGCACTCGCGTTCGAGCGCGTTGATGCGGCGGCTGAGCACGGACTGATCTTGATCCAGATGCAAGGCGGCCCGCGTGATGCTGCCCAATTCCGCAATGGCGATGAAAGCACGCCATTTATGCAGGTCGGCAGTCAGGTCCAGGCTTGGGCTAGTGGCTTTGACAGAGGGCATGGTCGTTCGGAGAGGCAGAGGGCGATCACACTATACGGCAGCCTGCAGCGGCGTGCAGCTTTGATAGTGCGCGCCCTAGTAGTCAGGGCAGTCTATTTACTGCAGGCCCAATTTTCCTCGGCGGATGACGTCTCCCCATTTCGTTGATTCGGCTTCCATGAGCGAGCGGTATTCGTCCGGTGTGGTGGCTGCAGGTACGGCGCCCTGGTCGATCATCTTGCGATGCAACTCGGGGTCGGCAAGTGATTCGGCAATCGCTGAGGCCATTTTGTTCACGATGTCCGTGGGAGTGCCCGTCGGGGCAATGACCCCATAGTTCGATTCAACCTGCACGCCGGGAAATCCCAGTTCTTTAGTCGTTGGGATATCGGGCAGGCCCTCAAAGCGTTCGGCGCTGCCGACCGCCAGCGCACGTAATTTGCCGGCCTTGATGAACCCCAGCACTGCCGAAGCATCGCCCAGAAATAACTGCACTTCATTGGCCAAGAGTGCAGTGACAGCCGGCGCGGCGCCCTTGTAGGGAATGTGTGCGATGTCGATACCTGTCTGCTGCTTCAGCAACTCGACCCCTAAATGCGGCGTGGTCACATTACCTGCCGAACCATAATTGTATTTCCCGGGATGCTGTTTCGCGGCGTCGACAAAGGCGGAGAGGGTGGTCTCTGGTAATGTGGGATTGACCACGAACACCATGGGAATACGTGCGACGAGCGAAACGTACTGGATCTTGGAAACATCGTAGGGCACCTTCATCACGTGGGGTAGTCCAGATATCGCCCCTGGAACGCCGAATCCAAACGTCGATCCGTCCGGTGTGGCACGGACGGTGGCATCTACACCGATGGTGCCCGAGGCGCCGGCCTTGTTTTCCACAACGATGGTTTGTCCCAGCTTTTTGCCCAGAGTAGGCGCGAGTAACCGCGCCAAGCTATCGACCGACCCTCCAGGCGGGTAGGGCACGATCAGACGTATCGGTTGATTGGGCCAGGGTTGAGCCGCCTGTGCGGAAATGGGTTGTGCTGCACCTAGTGCCAGGGCAAAAACGGCGGCCAGGATGGCGCGAGGGCTTGTCATTAGTCGTCTCCTTGTGGCGCGATCGTCGCGCGAGTTATGCCACGTCCAAACCCAGAACCTGTTTGGCGTAGATATTGCGTTGTATTTCGTTGGTGCCGCTGAAAATGGTGGCGGCCATGGCGTTGATATACGGGGCTAGTGCGTACACCTTGCCATGTGCCTCTTCGATTGCCGCGCCGCCATACTCTTCGGTGGCTTGAATCAGCAATGCGCCCAAGCGTTCGTGGGTTTCGGTCGCCCAGATTTTTAATAGCGATAGCTCGGGCGGCAACGGCTGGCCTGCCCGTGCCATGTCGGCAAAGACTTCGTACATTGCGGTCAGGTCAGCCGCATCCATGCGCAGTTCCGCCAATCTGTCGCAAAAGGCGGGATCCGTCAGCAAGCCTCGCTGGCGCGCGAGGTGGAATATCTGCTGCAGCGTGTGATTCGCATGCTTGGGGCTGCCGCTGAACAAGCGTTCAAAGCCGAGCAAGGCCTTGGCAATAGTCCAGCCGGCGTTGAGCTCGCCTACGAGGTTGCTGCGCGGGACACGGACTTGGTCAAAGAACACCTCGCAGAATTCTTCGTGGCCTGCCAGTGTCCGGATCGGACGGCGAGTGACGCCCGGTGTGCGCAGATCGACCAATAGGAAACTGATGCCTGCCTGTTTTTTGACTGTCTTGTCGGTACGCACCAACATGAACATATGTGTCGCATCCTGCGCCAACGTAGACCAGGTTTTC
This sequence comes from Bordetella tumbae, assembly GCF_054780995.1. Lineage (NCBI taxonomy): Bacteria > Pseudomonadati > Pseudomonadota > Betaproteobacteria > Burkholderiales > Alcaligenaceae > Bordetella > Bordetella tumbae. The sequence goes on along the minus strand of NZ_BAAGVG010000008.1, from coordinate 102,480 downwards.
TGCCCGGTGACGATCAGGTCGTCGCCGTCAATGACCGCCTCGCAGCGGACCGCCGCCAGATCGGAGCCCGCATTCGGTTCTGAATATCCCTGGGCCCAGACGTCTTCACCTGACAGGATGCCGGGTAGAAACCGGTCGCGCTGTGCTTGAGTGCCGTAGCGAAACAGGATGGGCCCGAGCATGATCAGGCCTTGATCCGGGGCGCGTGCTACGCCGTAGCGTTCGGCTTCTTCGATGTAGGCGATCAGCCGTGCCGGAGACAAGGCCATGCCGCCATGCTCCAGCGGCCACGACGGTGCAATCCAGCCTTGGCGGGAAAGTGTGAAATACCAGTCTTTGATTTCACTCCAGTGCAAGCGCCGCGCCACATGGCGCAAGTGCGGCGGGTAATAGCGCCGGAAAAATCGCTGAAGCAGGGCGCGAAACTCTTCCTCCGGCATGGTGTTCCAGTCGGCATGGCGGGGAAATGCTTCGTCTATGATTGAGGTCTCGTGGTCCTCGTCGTCCGTTTGCGGGGGAACAGGCGTCAGCGCCTGAAACCGCTGCCGATGTGCCGTGGCGTTGCCCAGCCACGAGGCCAGATGCAGCACGTTGTTGAAATACAGACTGACGTCGCATTCGTCGGTGTATCCGATGGCGCCATGCAATTGCACCGCTTGGCGTCCGGCTTCCAGTCCGGCCTTGGCGGCGCGTGCTTTTACGCGGCTGGCGGTGGCTCGGATAGCAGCGCGATCACCGTGCTCGAGGCTGTTCAGCGCATTCAATAGACTCTTTGCCGCCAACTCGACTTGCAGCGTGGTATCAACGAGCCGGTGTTGCAAGGCCTGAAACGAGGCCAATGGTTTACCAAACTGTTGACGCGTATTCAGATAGGTTACCGTGTCCGCCAATACCTGACGAGCTGCGCCTATCAATTCGGCAGATTGCATCAGACGACTCAAGTCCAATGCCGTATCAATCGCGTCTGCCACGCCGTGCCGGGCTATCAATGCTTCTGGCGATACAGCAACGGATTCCAGTATCAAGTGGCAGGCTCGGCTGCCGTCTGCGCGCATATAACGGCGGACCTGAACGCCAGGTGTATGGGCCGCAACGTAAAACAGTGCGAGGTCTTGCTCGCCGTCGGCGGACACGAGCCAGCCGTCAACATCGTCGCCTGGGATGACATGGCGTTTTTCGCCATTGAGCACATAGGTGTTTTCGAGCCAGGTGACGTTGACACCGAACGCGCCGGCGGCTTCTTCGGTCTCCAACTGACCATCGGTTTCCTGCCACGCGAGTGCGACGATACGCTCACCGTTGCAGATGTCTTTCAACAACGATTCGCGGAACTGTGCGCCCTGCGGGTCCTCCAGGCGCGTCAGGACTGCGGCAGGCAATATGGCAGCGCTGATCAGAGGTTCGGGCAGTTGGGCTCGACCGGCTTCCTCCATCACGGTTGCCATCGCATGCCAGCCTAGACCCAGCCCTCCATGTTGTTCGGGCACTGCCAGCCCTAGCCAACCGACGTCCGCGATGGTGCGCCAATAGTCTCGGTCCAGTGGTGCATTCAGACGTTTACGCTTCTTTTGATCCAGCCGTTGCAGAAAGTCTCGTGCGCTATCGCGGATTTCTTCGATCAGAGAGGGGTCGGGGCAGGTCATACGATGCCGTCCTGTTGCAGTTGCGCGATCTCGTCTGAAGTGAGTCCGAGTTCATCAACCAGGACCTCGGCCGTGTGTTCGCCCAGTAATGGAGGTGGCCGGTTCGTTGTCACTGGCGTGCCGGAAAAATGAATCGGGTTGCGAATGAAAGGCATCGAGCCCAGGCTGGGATGCGGCATCTGTCCCACTACCTGCCGATGTTTGACTTGAGGGTCTTCGAAGACTTGATCCATGGTATAGATCGGGCCGCACGGCACCTTGGCCTGTTCCAGCGCGACGATCCAATCACCGACTTTTCTCGTGAGCATGGCCGGCTCTATCAGGCTGGAAAGCTCGGTCTGTGCCGCAGCGCGTTTGGGATTCGTGACAAAGCGCGGATCGTTGGCCAAATCAGGCAGGCCGATCACGCTGCAGAAACTTTGGAATTGGGTGTCGTTGCCAACGGCTACCATGAGATGCCCATCTGCGCAGGCAAAGGCCCTGAACGGAGCCGTGATCTGGGAAGACGACCCCGTACGCCTAGGCAGCGTGCCCGTTGCCAGATAGTTCATGCCGATATGCGACATCGCTGCGATCTGGGCGTCCAGCAATGCCAGATCGATGTGCTGTCCACGGCCGGAATGCTGATCGCGATGGTGCAGGGCAGCCAACATGGCGCACACGGCGTAGAACCCGGCAGTGAGGTCGGATACCGAATAGCCGGCCTTGACGGGGCCGGCACCTGGTTCACCGTCGGGGACGCCGGTCACGCTCATCAAACCGCTCATCGATTGAAAGATCGGGTCGTATCCGGGCATATGGCTATAGGGGCCATCCTGCCCGAATCCCGTAATCGAGCAGTAAATGAGCCGCGGATTCAGTTCCGATAGCGCCGCATAGTCCAAGCCATAACGGCGTAAGTCGCCGGCCTTGAAATTTTCAATCAGAATGTCCGCATTCTGCGCCAGGCGGCGAATCAAGTCTTGGCCTTGCGGGCGCGAAATATCGATGGTCAGCGACTGTTTACCCCGATTCATGGCTACAAACGACGATGTTTCACTGCCGGGGGTGCCATCAGGGCCTGGCATCTTGTAGCCCTGATGGCGCACGTCATCACCGCGGCCAGGACGTTCGACCTTGATGACGTGTGCACCGAAATCCGCCAGCATCTGCGCCGCCCAGGGGCCAGAAAACACACGGCTCAGATCCAATACTTTTACGCCGTCCAGCGCTCCTGACATGATGTCTCCTTGTTTGTTGGACGCGTGTCGAGCAAAACCCTATGCAGGCCTTGTCTCGTTACCCGTGAACGTTCTGCGTGAACGGATCGGATGTCTTACCGGCCTTGGAAAACCGGCGGGCGTTTTTCCAGAAAGGCGCGCCGCGCTTCTTGTGCATCTTCCGTTTTTGCGATGGCAGCCGTCATATCCTGTTCGTAGCGATAGCCATCGCGCAGACTCATTTCCTCAATGGCATTGAGCGTTTGTTTCGCCAGCACCGAGGCGAGCGGGCTCTTGGAGGCAAGCTCGCGCGCCAACGCCATGGCCTCGTCCATCAGTGTTTCGGCCGGCACGGCAGCCTCGACAATGCCCAATCTGTATAGCTCGTTGCCATCGACTCGCAAGCCCGTCAGCATCATGCGGCGCAGGCGCGAGTGGCTGAACAAGCGCATGCCGTGACGGCCGCCTCCCAATAGCCCGACATTGATTTCCGGCAGGCCTACCGTGGCAGTCGTCGCGGCAATCAGGATGTCGCAAGAAGCCACGATCGCCAGACCGGCACCCAAGGCCGGGCCATTAATCGCTGCGATGACCGGTTTGGCGCATTCCCGAATGGCGTGAAAACACTCCCGCGTCCTGCGCGAGTGCTGAGGCAGATCGCCCGGTCCTTTGATCGTGGCGGCACGGTTTTTCAGATCCGCGCCGGCGCAGAACGTCTTGCCTTGTCCCGATAGCACGACCGCTCTGACCTCTGGGGTCTCGGAGATGCGGTCCAGCACCCACGACAGCTCGTTCATCATCTCTGTCGAGAGTGCATTGACGGGCGGGTTGGCCAGGAGAATCACGGCGACACCGTTGTCCAGCGTGATATCCAGGGCGGTATAAGGACCTTGCAGAGCGGGGGGCATAGTCAAAGCTGTCTCCTTGTGATGGATCAGATAATTTTGCGGGCGCGCAAATCCTGGATACGTTCGGTACTCATCCCCAGTTCGTTGAGAATGTCGTCCGTGTGTTCGCCCAATAACGGCGGGGCACGATCCACACGCAAGTCAGAGTGGCCGAAACGCAGGGGGTTCATGACTTGAGGGACTGAGCCCGCGACGGGATGAGGCAGGTGGCGCAGCAGGGCGCGATGCTGCACTTGCGGGTCGTCGAAGACCTCGGCAACGTTGTTGATAGAGCCTGCAGGCACGCCTGCCTGCTTGAGCTTGTCCAGCCAATATGCTCGTGGCTGGCTTGCAAAGACGGCATCCAGTATCGGATCCAGGCTTTCCAGGTTTTTGACGCGCTGGCTATTGGTTGCATAGCGGGCGTCCTGGGCCAACCCTGGCTGTTCAATGACATCGCATAGCGTCACAAATTGCGCGTCGTTGCCGACCACAATGATGATGTCGCCGTCGGCGCAACTGAACGTGCGCTGCGGTTGAATGTTGGGGTGAGCGGTGCCGGTACGTTTGGGGATACGGTTACCCAATAGAAAGTTCATTGCTTGGTTAGCCAGCAGACCTACCTGCACATCCAGCATCGAGACATCGACGTACTCCCCTTGACCCGTCTGGGTGCGGCGCAGCAATGCCGCCACAATACCCAGTGCGGCGTAAACCCCGGTGCTGAGATCCACAATAGGAACGCCGACTTTCTGTGGGCCGCCGCCGGGTTTATCATCCCGCTCTCCGGTCACGCTCATCAAACCGCCCATGGCTTGGATGAGAAAATCATAGGCGGGCTCTGCTGCGCGGGGGCCGGTCTGCCCAAAGCCGGTGACAGAGCAGTAAATCAGCCGCGGATTGATAGCAGACAGCGCGGCATAGTCCAGGCCCAGGCGTGCGAGCGTACCGACTTTGTAATTTTCCAGAACCACATCGGCGTCGCGGCATAGTGTTTTGACGAGCTCTTGCCCCTCCGGGGTCTGCAGGTCAAGGGTGATGGAGCGTTTGCCGCGATTGGTCGCAATGAAATATGCCCCATCGCTGGTGTCCTCGCCCGCGTTGTTTTTCAGAAAGGGTGGCCCCCAGGATCGGGTATCATCCCCGCGCCCGGGGCGTTCTACCTTGATGACGTCTGCGCCCAGATCGGCCAGAATCTGGCTGGCCCACGGGCCTGCCAACACCCGACTGAGATCCAGCACTTTGATATTTGACAACAGCGCAGGCAAGACCCTCTCCTTGATTCCTGTAACGTGTTGCCAGTCTAGGAATTCCCGGTACGAGAAGGCAGGGGTCTGACAGACAAAGCTGTTATGTGCTTGGCGTCAAGAAGGGTCGATGATGAGCAATGGAGCCATAACGAGAGGCGTCCGGATATGAGGCCAGGACTTGAGTGCGTATCGCGCACCGTTGACCAGAATAAATTCGACCGCAAAGACCGGGGTGTCGCACATGAGGCAGGGTTTTTATACTGATCTCATCCCTTTAAGTCTATGGAGAGGCATACCGTTGAGAGCCACCGCCAAACGCGAACGACCTGCCTTGACCTGCAATTGGGCGGACATCGAACATTCGCTTGATACTCATGGACACGCCGTACTGCCCAGGCTATTGAACGCAGAGCAGTGCGAAGCCCTCGCTGCGCTTTACGCTAAAGACGACGCGTATCGCTCGCGCATCGTCATGGCTCGCCATGGGTTCGGGCAGGGCGAGTACAAGTATTTCGCTTATCCTTTGCCGCCGGTGATAGACCAACTGCGTCACGAGTTGTATCGCGGCCTGGCACCGATCGCGAATCACTGGAATCAGCAACTAGGGATCGATGTGCAGTATCCAGACGAGTTGGATGCCTTCTTGCAACGGTGCCAAGATGCCGGCCAAACCCGACCAACGCCACTGATGCTGCATTACACCGAGGGCGGTTACAACTGTTTGCATCGGGACTTGTACGGCGAACATGTTTTTCCGCTGCAGGCGACCATCTTGTTGTCCAGGCCTGACAAGGATTTCGTCGGTGGAGAATTCGTGATGACAGAGCTTTCAGCGCGAAGCCAACGCGTGGAAGTGGTGCAGTTACGCCAAGGGGATGCCGTGGTGTTCGCCGTCAATGAAAGGCCTGTGATGGGGAAACGAGGCACACGCAAGGGCGCGATGAGGCATGGCGTCAGTCGTATCCAATGTGGTGAGCGATACACCGCAGGTTTGATTTTTCATGACGCTCAATGAGCCAATGAGTATGCTGTGAGTGAGGCAGTTGCCTTCAACGTGTTATCGCCATGACCTAGATATCAGCCAGGTGATCCCGTTGCCGCTGCAAAACGTCATCAGCGTCCTCTCCCGTCAATTCTCGATATACAGATGGTGCTGTGGCGCCCTCTGTATTTATCAATAGCACGCGAGATGTTCCGTCTATTTTTAACCTGCCCGTTGCAATTTCCTGAGTGAGGATATTGCACAGACCGGCCAGCCCTGCAGCGCCTGATTCGCCCGAGACAACCGGAACGTCAGGGCAGCGGGCGAGGGCCGACATCGCGGTGACGGCTTCGTGATCCTCGATTGTGATGAAGGCGTCAATAGAACTCTCGAGAAAAGTCCAGGCCAATGGCGATGTTTCTCCGCATGCCAATCCTGCCATGACCGAGTCCACGGATCCGGTGGCCTTGGCTGCTCGGCCGAGCATGGCGCTTTGTTGCAGGCAGTCGGCCTGCGTGGGTTCAACGACGTATAGAGCGGGCCGTTTGTCACCGAGTTTTTCCCAAAAATAGCTGGCGATGCCTGCAGCAAGCCCTCCGACGCCTCCCTGTAAAAATACGTGGGTATAGCCCTCGTGTCCCCGCGCAATGTCTTGTTCAAAGATTTCGTCGGCGATGACGCCATAACCCTGCATCACATCCCTGGGAATGGTCTCGTATCCCTCATAGGATGTATCGGAAATGACTTGCCAACCGTTCTGGGTCGCCTGTTCGGCAGCGACATTGACGGAATCGTCATAGTTACCATTGATTCGAACGATTTGTGCTCCGAAATCAGCGATGGCGCGTTCTCGTTCCTCGCTGACATGGGCATGCAAGACGATGACGCAGCGGCACCCCGCATCGCGTGCTGCGGCCGCGAGGGCGCGCCCGTGATTTCCGTCTGTGGCGCTGATCACTGTTTCGCTCGCTAAGGTGCTGGCGTATTGTCCGCGCAGTACTTTAGCGGGATCCATGCCCTGGTCTTTATATTTGCACAATATGTACCGAATCAAAGCCGCGGGTGCGCCTAACGCTTTAAAGCTTGCTAGTGGCGAACGGACAGATTCGTCTTTCAGTGCCAACTGACCTATTCCAAGGCGGTCGGCCAGCATGGCCATGTCATAAAGCGGTGTCGGACCAGACCTGAGCCCTGTCCATGCTTGAAGCCATGTTCGAGTTTGACGCGCTGTCTCGATGTTCATCACGCGTTGCAGTGAGCTTGGATACGGGCTCAGTTTCGCATTGGGATTCAGATAGAGCATAGGTCTGGTGTGCTTTTGATGTATTGGATTTATCAGGGTACTGCGGATCAACCTTTCAACATTTCGGGAATGCTAACCACCTTGAGTATCTGCGCTCAACATGCATAGAGACCGTTTTCTGAAATCTTTACCCGGCTAGAGAATTCGTTTCCAGCCGTTTGTAGTAATACGTTGTCCCGCTCAACGTGCCATCAGGCATCAACGCATAGTCCGGCACGCTGCCTACGCGTTGCCAGCCCGCCCGCGCATACACGCGTTCCGCGTCCCCGCCCGTCGTGGTGTCCAGCACCAGCACGGTCTTGCCCTCATGTCGGGCGATCTGTTCAATCTCGGCCATCAATAGCGCGGCAATGCCTTGGCGGCGTGCGCGGCGGTGGACCAGCATTTTTGCAATGTCGGCGCGGTGCGGTTGATTCTCTGGCTGATCCATGATGAGCTGCACCGTCCCGACGACCTGCCCGTATGTGTCTTCTGCAACGAGTAGTACCCGTTCACCGCGCGCGACGCTATCCATCACGTTTTGCCAAAACCGTATCGCCTTGTCGCGCGATAGCGGCAGCATAAAGCTGACCGAGGCGCCGCCTTCTACGCAATCAATCAGAACGTCGGCCAAGCCTGGTATGCAGGCGTCGGCGTCATGGTCATCGACTCGGCGTATATTGATTGCGCTGTTCATGATGGTTTCCGGGGTTTATTAAACCCCAATCGAGCCAGTGCCACGAGATATCGCGCGGGCTTGTTGGTGGGGTTGTGGTAGACGATAGGGCTATCCAGGCGCATGGCGAGGCAGTCGCCACGTTTCAGTCGCCATTGTTGGGCGCCGACCGATATGTCCATGGTGCCCTCGATCAGCCAGACTTGCTGATAGATATCCGTATCGGGAATGGCGGTGTCATAGGCGACGCGTTGCCTGGCCGGAAACTCGACTTCCACCAGTTGGATGGGCGAAGGAAACGAGGGCGATAGATTGCGGCGGATGTAACCCGAGGACGGATCGGACCACGAATGCTGTTCGTCGGCACGCGACACCGGTGAGGGGGCGGCCTCGTTTTGACGCGCCTCGGGCTCGAACAGCGAGGCCAACGGCACATTCAGCGCCATCGCGAGTTTGTCGAGTACGGTGGCGGTGGGACTGCTTTGTGCCCGCTCTATCAGCGAGATAGCAGAGCGGCTGACCGTGCTGCGTTCCGCTAATTCGTCGAGAGACCAGCCCTGTGCATCGCGCAATTCGCGCAAGCGCCGGGCGATCAGGCTGTTGACGTCTTGAGGTGAGTCGGGCATTTCTACAATATTGGAATTTAATTTCTAGTATTCTAGAAATTAAAAGTGAGCCTTGTCAACATTACGTTGCTGGTTGCTGGAGCGCGAGTTTCATGAGGCTCTGCTCAATTTTCCGTTGCACTTGATCGAGACGACTTCGGCGTTTCGCAATATTCCCTCCAATCTGCGGGATTTACGGACGGACATTTCCATTCACTGCTTCTACCAACGATTTGGCTCAACTCCTATGCTGTGTGATTTGGGAGTCGGACATTACTGGTCGTTTGCTGTTGTTGGGGGTTGTCGCGGGGGCGGGATGGGTGCAGTGCTTGCCGGCATTGCCGCAGCAGCGATGGTTGGCGCCGATGGTACTGGCGTCGGCCGTTATTGCAGGGGTAGTGTGGTCCATCGCACGAATGGTTTTTTCAGGCGCGGCCGCGGTCGTGTCCACCCCACGATCTGCATTGCTGTGGCGTCTGGCCCGTTTAGGCATGGCGTCAGTGTTAGGTCTGTGCATCGGCGCAGCGTCAGCTATGTGGCAAGCTCAGCTCCGCTTGGACGATGCGTTGGCCGGGGCTCATCATGACGTGGTCAGCCGCTTGATTGTGAGGATCGTTGATTTGCCGCAGGGTGATGGAAAACATTATCGATTCATGGCGGATATTGATGAGCCTCGTCCCGAGGGCATCCCGTCGCGTATTGCCGTGAGTTGGCATGCACAGTCTGGTGCCCCATTGCCAGCGTTGAAACCCGGTCAGATCTGGCGCATGGCGTTGGTACTGCGTCAACCTCATGGTGCGCGCAATCCTCATGGTTATGACGCTGAGGGACGATTATTCGCAATGGGGATTCGCGCGACGGCGACGGTGCGTGGCGTGCCACGCTTGTTGGGGGACGAGCCTTGGCATAGTCCTGGCATCCTGATCGAGCGTGTCCGTCATTGGATGCGAGATGGCATGCAACAGGCGTTAGGGAACCGCCGTTATGCACCGGTATTGATCGCCCTGGCTATGGGAGATCAAGCCGCCGTTGAGCGTGTCGATTGGCAGATATTCAACCGCGCGGGCATCACGCATCTGGTGTCGATCAGCGGCATGCATGTCACCTTGATTGCGGCAGTGGGTGGGGTGGCGACGGCTTTTTTATGGCGGCGCGTGCGCTGGCGAACCGTGCGGGTGGCCGAGTATTTGCCTGCGCAGGTCGTAGGCGCAGCCGCTGCGTTGTGGGTCGCGTTGTTGTATTGCCTATTGGCAGGGTGGGGCGTGCCCGCACGCCGTACTTTTTTCATGCTGGCGGTAGTGGCCTTGGCTGCCATGGTGCGTTTGCCTTTGTCGCCCACGCGGATTCTGGCGCTGGCAGGTGCTGTGGTGTCGCTGCTGGATCCGTGGTCGGTGCTGGCGCCAGGGTTTTGGCTGTCATTTGGCGCTGTGGCGATCTTGTTGCGGGTAGGCGCATCAATGGATTCAGGCGGGCGGCGCGAGCGTCCCAATTGGAGGGGGCGGCTGCGCGCGATCCTCGTAGAGTTCGGCTGGGTACAGTCGGCAATCACATTGGGTCTGGTGCCATTGCTGGCCTATCTGATGCAACAGGTGTCTTTGGCATCGCCCTTGGTCAACGTGTATGCCATCCCTATCGTGAGTTTTCTGGTGACGCCACTGGCGTTGGCCTGTGCTTTATTGAGCACCATTCCCGGATTGCAATGGTTGGCTCATGGGGCCGGCGTTCTCGGGCATGTGATTTTCGATGCCATGATGCTGCCGGTGAAGTGGATGAGCACCTCGAACTGGGCCGTGTTGGATGTCGCCGCTGCACCATGGCCCTGGATGGCGTTGGCCTTGTTTGGCGTCGCGTGGGCCGTACAGCCGTATGGCTTGCCTTTGCGTACGGCCGCATGGTTGTTGATGTTGCCGATGTTGTGTTGGCGGCCTGAGCGGCCTGCGCCTGGATACTGGACGTTGACGGCGCTGGATGTGGGGCAGGGTAGCGCTATCGTGATCGAGACGGCGACACAAGTGTGGCTGTTCGATACGGGACCGATGACGCGGCAGGGGAACGATGCTGGAGAACGCGTTGTCGTGCCATTTTTACGTGCCCTAGGATATCGGGCGCTAAACGGACTCGTGGTGTCTCATGCAGACATGGATCATGCCGGTGGCGTGCGCAGCGTGTTGTCCTCGGTGGTTGTGGACCAATCCTATAGCTCATTTGATTTACCCGCGTTGATACGCAAGCAGGGTGCAGGCAAAGCGGCATCGGCGCTTTACGCCGAGATACGCATGCCTCAATCCATGCAACATTGTCAGGCTGGACAAGCATGGACCATAGACGGAGTGCAGTTTCGCTTTTTGCATCCCGATGCCGCGATAAAAACCGATGGCCCGGGCAATGCACGCAGTTGTGTGCTGATGATCCAAGGCAAAGCGCATACCGCATTGCTGCCTGGCGATATCGGCGTTGCGCAAGAGCGTCGTCTGGTACAGAGTCTGCCGCGTGTCGATGTCGTCATGGCGCCGCATCATGGCTCAGCGACATCGTCCGGTGAGGCATTGGTGAGGGCGGTCGATGCAAAGCACGTCATTGCGCAGGTCGGATACATGAACCGGTTCGGACATCCTGCAGCCGCGGTGCAAGCGCGTTGGCGCGAGGCAGGCGCGGATTTCTGGCGGACCGATCATCATGGCGCGACTGTGGCTATTTCTGACCCGAAAGCAGGGCTGCGCATCGAGACGCAGGCGCATGTATCGCGCCGATATTGGCATCGCGACCTGCCGTAGAGGATGTGCTTGTGTGCTACGCTGCCCATGCGCCTCATCCGGCGTCTCGATTAGAAAACATGTCCTATCGCACTACCATCTCTCTCAAGAGCACGCCCTCTATCAGGCAGTTGCGCGCGTTCGTGGCTGTCTATCACACCGGCAGTCTGTCGGCTGCTGCCGAGACCTTGGCATTGACGCAGCCGGCGGTGACGTTGCTGTTGAAAGAGCTGGAAGACAAACTGGGCATCAAGCTATTTGACCGCACGACCCGCTCTTTGCGCCGCACGCATGCGGCGACGGAGGCGATCACCTATGCAGAGCGTGCGCTGGCAGATTTGACGGCGTTAGGCGAGCGCATGTCGGACCTGGTCGATGTCAAACGAGGCAGGATCCGCCTGGCTGCCACCTCGACCGTTGCACAGACATTGTTGCCCGGGGTGATACGGCAATATCTGGATCAGTATCCAAACGTCCGGGTGTCCGTAGACGATTGTGCGCCAGGCGAATTTGTAGAACGCGTCCTGGGCGAGCAGGTCGATTTCGGTGTGGGCGCCCTGGAAGGACCTGTGCCAGGGTTGGCGCAAACTGTGTTTTTGAATGACACGTTATGTGCGGTGGCGACGTCGGACGAGTTTCTGGACGATCGGCCCATGACGTGGAAGCAATTGTCGGAATGGCCTGTCGTCGTGGTGCAGGCCGGATACGGTGTCAGGCGAGCGATTGACCGCGCGATTGCCGTCGCAGGCGTTGAACTGCAGATCGCGCAGGAAGTTTCTCTGTTAACGACTGCGCTTGCCATGGCGGCGAGTCGCCTGGGGGTCGCGATCATTCCGCAGTCCATGTTTGCGCGGACGTATTATCCGAACTTGGTGGGTCGCCGGTTGATACGGCCAGTCGTGCCGCGCGCGCTGGCCGTCGTGTGCAAGGAGAACCGGCAATTGTCACCGGCTGCGCAGGCGTTTGCAGATCTGCTGCCAGGCGCTGCCGCGCTCTAGCCAGCTTGGATGGACTCGAATTCCTGCACTTTCCGGTCTTATTTTTAGGCCTGCTCTGTCTCAGTGCTCTCTGGGCTGACTTCAGGCGGGCTCGACACCCAGCGCACGGGATAAAGTTTGCGCGCTTGCAATGACTTGCGGAGCGAGTTTTTTCACAGCCTCATCGTCCAGCCGGGTGGCAGGGCCGAATAGGCCAATCGACCCCGCGACGCCTTTGCTGTCAAAGAACGGGGCAGCGACCGCCACCGCGCCGGTGATCAATTCATTACGGCTGACGGCATAGCCGACTTGGCGGGTGTGCTCCAGTTCCTCTAGAAACTTGGCGCGGTCGATGGTGAGGCCGTTCAAATATTGATCCAGATTGCTTTGCGCATCAGGCTTGAATGCCAAGATCGCCCGGCCGGTCGCGCCGACGGCAATGCGTTCTTGATAGCCTACCCCGCGCTTGAAATTGAGCGGCTGCGGGCTGGGCATCTCCGCCAGGCACAGACGCATGTCGGAGCGTTCTACAAAGACGGCGACGGTCTCCTGCGTTTCCTGCCACAGCAGCCGCATGACGGGTTCGGCAATCGCCGTGATGTCCAAAGTCTCTGTCCAAATATGCGTCAGACGCGCGACCGCCGGACCAAGACGAAATCGCTGTGGATCGCCGGACGACGTAATAAAGCCTTTGGTCTCCAGCGTGTACAGCAGCCGGTAGAGAGTAGGGCGGCTCAGGGACACGCGTTGCAGCAATTCGGTGGCCGATAGCTGGGCATCCTGGCGCGTAAAGGCCAGCAGGATATCCAGCGCCCGGTTGACCGCCCGCACGCTGTCCGCGCCTTTTTCCCCCTTTTCTTCCGCCTCTGGGTTGGGCGCCGTTTTTCCTTCCAAAGCCATCTCCTGTTGCTAGAACACACAAGTCTACCTTGCCGGGCGTCATGGCCGCGGCCCAGCGGCATGCGACCTCGTGGCTCAAAAATTTTCTTGAATTGCTCAATTCTGTACGTATAATGAGATTGTTGTCCAACAGACGGACATAAAAATCAAAAAAGGAGACGGATTCATGAGGACTTCCTGTATGCGCAGATGGCTGGCGGCAATCGCACTGGCTATCTCGGCACCGGTCGCCGTGGCGGCCTACCCGGACCGCCCCGTCAATGTCGTGGTGGGATTCGCCCCAGGCGGTACCAATGACATCCTGGCTCGACTGATCGCCTCGAAACTGCAGGCCAAGCTCAAACAGCCGTTCGTGGTCGAGAACCGCGCGGGCGCCAACTCGATCATTGCGGCCGAGTATGTGGCGCGCGCCAAATCCGACGGCTACACGATATTTGTCGCCTCAAGCGGGGCACTGACGATTAACCCTGCCATTTATTCCAAGCTCGGGTACGACCCGCAAAAGGATTTCAAACCGGTGGCTTTGCTGGGGTCGTTCCCGCTGGTGGTGGTAGGCAATGCTTCCTTCAAAGGGGACAAGCTGGCTGACCTGAAGGCGGTGGCTGCCAGCAACCCGGACGGCGCTCTGACGCACGGGGTGGCGTCCTCGACGTTTCAGCTCGCCGCAGCGTACTACGCACGGCAAGTCGGTACACCCATGGTGCATGTGAGCTATCGCGGTACAGGGCCATTGGTCGCTGCGTTGTTAGGCAGCGAAGTGGATATCGGTTTTGTGGATGTAGCTGGCGTTATTTCGCAGATCAATGCGGGCAAGCTCACACCGCTCGCGGTGACGACGGCCCAGCGCTCCAGCGTACTGCCACAAGTGCCGACGATTGCCGAGGCGGGTCTGCCTGGCTATGACGTGCCCGTCTGGACTGGACTAGTCGTGCCGCGCGACACGCCTGATGAAGTGGTGACTGTGCTGCAGGCCGCACTAAAGGATGTTCTGACGGATCCGGACACGGCAGCGAAGTATCGCCCGCTGGGGATGGAGGTAGGAAATGTCGATGGCGCAGCCCTTCAGCAGCGCATTGCCGATGACATTACCAAATGGACCGAGGTGGCCCATACGGCCAACATCAAAGTCAATTGACGGAAGTGAAACATGAGCACAGTGCCTATTACTTTACTGTTCTCTGACGGCGCATCGCGGCGTATCGACGCCCAGTGCGGTCAGAGTGTTGTCGAGGCGGCCGCCGATGCCGGCTTGGGTTTGTTGACGGATTGCAGCAATGGGCAGTGTGGCACCTGTGTGGCGCAGTTGGTCAGCGGTCAGGTCGAACTGGGCAAATACGACCGGGCGGTCTTGCCGGACAGCGATCGTGAGGATGGGGCCATTCTCTGTTGCGTGAGTCGAGTGACCAACCCGTGTGTGGTCGAGTTGGGCTACGACTTGGCCGAAGCGACCGCTGAAGAAATGCCGCCGGTCATCGGGCTGGTGACAGCCCTGGAGCAAGTGGCCAGCGAGACCATGATGCTCGATATCGAGGTCGAGCAGGGCGTGGAATTTCAGCCGGGCCAGTATGTGCGCTTGCGTCCCGAGGGCGGTGATCAATGGCGTTCGTATTCGATGGCAGGTGTTTCGGGCGACCGGCGTTTGCGGTTTTATATCCGGTTGGTAGAAGGCGGCTTTTTCTCGACTTGGCTGCAAGGCAGCGCCGCTGTCGGCAGCCGGATCGAATTGACTGAACCTCATGGCAGTTTTTTCCTGAGAGACGAAGACAGGCCTCGGCTCTTTGTGGCCGGCGGCACAGGGTTGGCGCCGTTCTTGTCGATGTTGTCTTCGCTCGCAGACAACGCGCAGGCCCGCGCGATACCGACCACGTTGCTCGTGGGCGTGCGCACCGGCGCGCATCTCTTTGCGCTGGAACAGTTGCGCGCATTGCGTGCGGACTGGCCTGAACTGCAATTACGTATCGCCGCTGAATCCGAGCCTGCAGAGGATTGCCACCAGGGCTATGCCACGGATCTCATCGCGTCGCTGGACGCGGATCCGCGCGCCCGTGTTTATCTCTGCGGTCCTCCCGCCATGGTCGAGGCCGGACGGCAGGCTGCACAAGCCGCCGGCCTGTCGCGCCAGGACATGTTGTGCGAACGCTTTAACTGAACACCTTCTTTTTTGCAGGCAGGACTCTATCGTGAATAGCTCCGAATACAACCGCATGGTCGATCTGAAGCAGGGCATCATCAGCCGTGAGATCTTCTCCGACAAAGACATTTTTCAAGAGGAATTGGAAAAGATCTTTACCCGTGCCTGGCTGTTCGTCGGCCATGAAAGCCAGATTCCCAATCCCGGTGACTTTTATACCTCGCGCATGGGGGCCGAGTCGGTCATTTTGACGCGGGACAAGAAAAAACAAGTCCATGTTTTCTTGAATTCCTGCCGGCATCGCGGCATGAAAGTCTGCCAATACGATCATGGTAATACCCAGCTTTTCACGTGTCCCTATCACAGCTGGAGCTACACGACCGAAGGCAAACTCTTTGGCGTGCCGCAATACAAGGCCATTTACGATGGATGTCTGGAAAAAGAAAACTGGTCGTTGATCGAAGTCCCCAAACTTGCTTTGTACAAGGGCACCGTTTGGGCGAGTTGGGACAAGGATGCGCCCGATTTTCTGACCTATCTGGGTGATGCCAAGACACACCTGGATCTGGCGCTGGATCATCGCGATGGCAGCGAGGGCGGCTCCGAGGTCTTGGTGGGCGTGCACAAATGGATCATTCCCTGCAACTGGAAATTCGCCGCCGAGAATTTTCTGGGTGACACCTATCACAACGTGAGCCATCGTTCGGTGGATCTGATCGGTATCGGCCCCAGTGCCGAGGTAGGGGTGAAAGGTCGGCGCGACAACGAGCTGGAGTTCGCGCAGCATCTGTGGGTCAACTTCCCGGCGGGCCACGGTGTACATAGCGCCATCGTGCCCGAGAATGCGCCGTTCATTGATACGTTCCAGAACAATCCCATCATCGCCGAGTACTTCCGCCATTGCCACGAGGAACGCAAGCGCCGCTTAGGTGAAGAGCGCAGCCGGCTGGTGCCGTTCGTCGGCACGATTTACCCCAATCTTTCGTTCCACGGTAAACAGCCGCGCAGCCTGTGCGTCTGGCATCCGCATGGGCCCGAGGCTACCGAGGCATGGCGATTCTTCCTGGTGGACGCCAATGCACCACAAGAGGTCAAGGATTTCCTGCGCATGTATTACATGCGGTATTCCGGCCCGGCAGGCATGACCGAGCAGGACGATATGGAAAACTGGAACTACGCTACGGCCGGCAGCCGCGGTGTGATAGCCAAGCGCTATCCCTATAACTACCAGCAGTCGCTGGGTAAGGTCACTGCGGACGGCCCGGTGCCAGGCAATGTCAGCCTGCAAGTGAGCGAAGAGAACCCGCGTCAGTACTACCGCCGTTGGCGTGATTACATGAATGGCGCGGATTGGGACACGCTGCTGGGCAAGCACGACAACGGTCCGGCGAGTCTGGCGCAATGAACGGCCCTGTCACCATCGTTACGGGCGGCACCTTTGGGTTAGGGGCCTCGATCACGCTGAATCTCGCTCGTCGAGGACATCGTGTGCTGGCTTTTGGCCTGGCCTCGCCGCAGGTTTCCAGCACCGCGCAGGGGTTTGAGGACCTGCGCCGTCGCTTGGCAGACGAAGGTCTTGAACATGCCGTCGTTGTCATGCAAGCCGATGTGTCTAGCGAGGCTGATGTTGACAAGGTGATAGAACGCACGCTCGAAGCATTCGGGAAGGTGGATGGCCTGGTGAATAACGCGGCGATCGGACCATTGGGAACGGTATTGGACACTTCACCATCGATGGCCGATCAGATTCTGGCGGTGAACATCAAAGGGGTTTATCTGATGAGCCGGGCAGTGATTCCGATCATGCGGCGCCAAGGCGCGGGCGCCATCGTCAATATCGGCTCCGGCGCCGGCTATGGCAAACCCAATATGGCGCTGTACGCGGCCAGCAAAGGGGCAATGCTCGCGCTGTCGGCGGCGATGGCCTATGACCATTTTCATGACCATATCCGCGTCAATGTCGCCATCCCCGGTGGCGGCGGCATTGTCTCGGGCATGAGCGTGGGCCGATTTGGCGGCGATGTGGATGTATTCAAGAACCGGCCGGCAGCCGGTACCGCGGCAGGGCGGCCTGCCACCGGGGAAGACCTGGCCAACGCCGTGGCGTTTTTGCTGTCTGACGAGGCTGCCGCCGTATCCGGCACGGTGGTCGATGTCGGGTGCTTTGCCCATCAGGGAGGACCGGTGCCTAGCCGGCCCCAAGCGCATTGAGGATACTAAGATGAACGAGACTGTGACGGAAGCGACGGCGCGTGAACGTGCGCCCATCGTGCGGGATGCCCGCTATTACGAATTAAAGCGCGAGATCGAAGAGCATCTCTACGACGAGTGCGAGCTGCTGGATATGCGCTGCTTTGCGGAATGGCTGGATACCCTGGCTGACGACCTGGTGTATTTCATGCCGATGAACTTCAACATCAAGTTCGGTCGCCACGAGGACGGCGAGCGTACACGCATGGAGAAGGACATGAGTTGGTTCAACGAAGGCAAGTGGACGTTGACCAAACGGGCCGAGCAAATCATTACCGGCGTGCATTGGGCCGAGGAGCCGCTGTCGCGATTGTCGCGCATGGTCAGCAATGTGCAGCTTACCGATATTCGAGAGAACGCGGACGGACAACTGGAGGTTTACGTGCGCAGCCGTTTCCTGATGTACCAGAACCGTTGCGAGTATGAAGAGTACTTCTTCACTGGCCGTCGATACGACTGTTTCCGACGCGTGGGAGATACATGGAAACTCGCGCGTCGCGAGATCCACCTGCCCCAGAACGTGTTGTTGGCCAAGAACCTCACCATGTTTTTCTGATACCGCCCGACGATCGCATTCAGTAGGAGATAGGTCGTGATTAATTTCATGCAATTGCAGCCCGGCCAAAGGCTGAAGCTGCGGGATGGCCGCGTAGGCTCGGTTGTCGAGAATATGGGGGACGGTATTTGGGTCCAGGTCGCGATGACGGAAAGCGACGGCGACGAACCCGAATTGGTGCACTGCGAAGAAGTCGCAGGACTGGCCGACTCGGACTGACCCCTCTGGAAACCCTTGGTGGACGCGGCCTGATGTCCGCCAAGGATATGGGCTATCAAATAAATAAAATTTTCTTATAAATGAATAAAAAGAGCTCGTTTGTCCTGCGTAGAGGCGATTCCTACACTGCGGTGGTCTAACAACACCTTAGGTAGAAACGGATCATGAGTGGAGCACAACAACACAGCGTCATCGTCGTGGGGGCCGGCCCGGTCGGCCTGACCGTCGCGATGGATTTGGCCTCGCGCGGGGTGAGCGTCCTGGTGCTCGAAAAGCGCTATCGCGGCGAGGCGCCCAGCGTCAAATGCAACCATGTGTCGGCACGATCCATGGAGATCTTTCGTCGATTGGGCGTGGCGGGCGCTGTACGGGCGGCGGGCCTGCCCGACGAGTATCCGCATGACATCGCCTATCGCACCAGCGCCACCGGGATCGAGTTGACGCGCATCCCGATTCCCGGACGTGCTGGCCGAGTGCGCAAAGATCCGGGACCCGATACCGATTGGCCTACCATGGAGCCACCGCATCGTATCAACCAGATTTATCTGGAGCCCATTTTGTTCACTCACGCAGAGGCAATGCCCGGCGTGACAATTCAGAATCGATTCGAGGTCTCCGAAGTCACCCAAGACGAGCTGGGTATCCGTGTTCAAGGACGCGATCTCGATACCGGTGAAGCCTTGTCGTTTTCCGCAGACTATCTGGTGGGATGTGATGGAGGACGCTCCTATATTCGTACCGTGATCGGCGCGAATCTGGTGGGAGATGCGGTCATTCAACGCGTTCAATCCACCTATATCCGGGCGCCCAAGTTGTTGGAAATGTTCCGGTATGAACCGGCCTGGGCAACGTTTTCCTTGAATCCGAAGCGCTGCGGCAACATGTACGCGATCGACGGCAAGACGCTTTGGCTGGTCCATAATTATTTGAAAGACGACGAGGCCGATTTTGAATCGGTGGATCGGGATCTCAGCATCCGTCAGATCCTGGGCGTGGGCGAAGATTTCGAGTACGAGGTGATCAGCAAAGAGGACTGGTACGGACGCCGCCTGGTCGCCGATCGATTCCGGGATCGCCGAATCTTTATCTGCGGCGATGCCGCGCATTTGTGGGTGCCCTATGCCGGCTATGGGATGAATGCCGGTATCGCCGATGCCGCGAATCTGGCATGGGTGCTGGCGGCAGTGGTTCGGGGGTGGGGCGATGAACGCATGTTGCAGGCGTACGTCAGCGAGCGTCATCCGATTACGTCGCAGGTCTCGCATTTTGTCATGGATCATGCGCACGCTATGGCTACCGAGCGCCGCATCGTTCCTGAAAATATCGAAGCCCAAGACGAGGCCGGTGAAGCAGTGCGCCGCGAAGTGGGGCAGCGCGCCTACGAGTTGAACGTGCAGCAGTACTGCTGTGCAGGCCTGAATTTTGGGTATTTCTACGATCAATCGCCATTGATCGCCTACGACGGCGAAAAGCAGCCGGCTTACACCATGGGTAGCTTCACGCCGTCTACGGTGCCTGGCTGCCGTACCCCGCATTTTGTATTGCCCGACGGGCGTTCGTTGTATGACGCCATGGGAGCGGATTATTGCGTATTGCGCCTGGATCCCGATGCCGATGTACAGCCATTGCTGCAAGCGGCCGCGCAGCAGGGAGTGCCGATCAAGGTGTTGGATCTGGATCGCCGTGGCGCGCCCGAGGCGTATCGCCATGCGTTGTTGATTTCACGTCCTGACCAGCATGTGGCATGGCGGGGAGATGTATTGCCCGTCGATTGCACCGCATTGCTGGACAGACTCCGAGGGGTATTGAACTGAATCAGCCCAATAAAAAACCTATTTTCGGAGACAGGACAATGAAACTATCCAAATTTTTCGCGCAGTTGACGGCCGTGGTGGCAGTGTCGGCGGCAGCCAGCATGGCGGTAGCCGCGCAACCGCCGGTGACGTTGGTGGTGCCTTATGCACCGGGCGGCGCGACCGACATTCTTGCCCGCACGCTCGCACAGTCTCTTTCGCAAGAGCTGGATCGCTCGATGGTGGTGGAAAACCGCGCAGGCGGAGGCACGATCATCGGCGCACAGTTGGTATCGCGGGCCGAGCCAGATGGCAACACCCTGTTGATGGCGACCAGTACGACGTTGGCGATCAATCGCAGCCTGTACAAGTCTCTACCCTACAACCCCAGCGATTTCGCGCCGGTGGGCATGGTGGCCGAGGTGCCCTTGGTCATTGTGGTGTCGCCCTCGGTGAAAGCCAAGACGTTGCCGGAACTGGTGGCATTGGCCAAAGCGGATCCGGGGGCGTTGACCTTTGGTTCTGCCGGCAATGGCAGTCCTCAGCACTTGGCGGGGGAAATGTTCAAGACGGATACGGGAATATCTCTGACGCATGTGCCCTACAAGGGCACATCGGCCGCGTTGAACGATGTCTTGGGTGGGCAAGTGTCAATGATGTTCGCGGATCTGGCGCCGGTGTTGCCGCAGATCCAGGCCGGCAAGCTGCGTGCGTTGGCGGTGACCTCGGCAAAGCGTCTGCCCAATCTGCCCGATGTGCCGACGGTACGAGAGACACAGGTGCCCGGGACCGCAAATTTCGAGGCAGTCGCCTGGCAGAGTCTGGTCGCCGCGCCGGGGACACCCGAGGCGACTACCCAAGCCTATAACACCGCGTTGAACAAGGTGTTGAACGATCCTGCCGTCCAAGAAAAATTCCTGGCCTATGGCGTCTCGATACGCACAAGCACTCCACAGGAATTGAAAAGCTATATCGAGACCGAAAGTGCCCGCTGGGCAACCGTCGTGAAAGCCTCTGGCGCCACGGTGGAGTGATCCTGGCCGGTAAATTTTTTCATTGAATACGGAGGCCCGAGATGCCGCATTTTCCGTTTTACGACGATCCGCCATATCGCCTGTCGGGCGTGGTGTATGGCGCGTTGTTGAATCCTCGTTCTGTGCTGGAGCAGATCGGTGCCGCCGCGCACGAGCCTCCATACAAAGCGCCGCCGAAAGGGCCCGTGCTGTATATGAAGCCACGCAACACGCTGGCCGAAAGCGGCAGTCAGGTGGACATTCCTGAACAAGAGCAATCGCTACGCATCGGCGCGACAGTAGGCCTGGTCATCGGGCGTACCGCATGCCGGGTCGCGCCGGAGCATGCGCTCGACTACCTGAGCGGCGTCATGCTGGTCGCGGATCTGACTGTGCCTCATGAGACCTTCTATCGCCCATCGGTGCGGTTCGTCGCACGGGATGGCTCTTGTTTCTTGGGGACTCGCATTGCGTCCGGCGTTGATCCGGACGCGGTGTCGATAGATGTCTCGATAGACGGTGGTGTGGCCACGCAGATAACGATGAGCGACATGGTGCGTCCTGCGGCGCGTTTACTGGCCGACGTTACCGACTTCATGACGCTCTCTGCAGGCGATGTGCTGCTGTTGGGCACCCGTATAGACGGGCCGCTGCTGCGTCGCGGGCAACGTTTCATGTTGCGCGCGGAGGGCTTGGGACAATTGGAGGGACACGCACGATGAGAACCGCACGCGTTGCATATGGTGGCGCCATTCACACCGCCACTCCCCACGACGATGGACTCAGGTTGGCAGACGGCCGTGTGGTGTCGGAGGACGCCGTGGTGTGGCTGCCGCCCGTAGCCGTCGGGACGTTGATCGTGTTGGGCTTGAACTATGCGGATCACGTCAAGGAGCTGTCCAAAGAACTGACCGTGACGAGCAAGGACGAGCCCCTGGTGTTTTTTAAAGGGCCCGGTGCGGTGATCGGCCATCGCGGACAAACCCGGCGGCCTCGTGACGCCACATTCATGCACTACGAATGTGAGCTGGCCGTCGTGATCGGCAAGCCGGCACGTGGGGTGCGGGCTGCTGACGCCATGGCCCATGTCGCGGGCTACACCGTGGCGAATGATTATGCGATACGCGACTACCTGGAAAACTGGTATCGGCCGAATCTGCGTGTGAAAAACCGCGATACCTGCACCGTGCTGGGGCCGTGGCTCGTCGATGCAGCAGACGTACCCGATCCTCATGCCTTGTCTCTGTCAACACGCGTCAACGGAACGGTGACGCAACAGGGCAGCACCGCAAACATGATCAACGATATTCCGGCTTTGATCGAGTATCTGAGCAGCTTCATGACGCTGTTACCGGGCGACGTCATTCTCACCGGCACCCCGGATGGTGTCATCAACGTGAACGAGGGCGATGAAGTGGTGTGCGAGGTCGAGAGCATCGGCGCTCTGGAAAACACCATCGTCGGCGATTCCGTATTTGGTCGATAAGGAAGGAAAAAAATGCACATTCAACATCTGATCGACGGCAAGGCTGTCGAGAGCAAGCAGTATTTCGAGACGATCAACCCCGCTACACAGGAAGTCCTGGCCGAAGTCGCCGCTGGTGGCGAGGCCGAGGTGCATGCGGCCGTGAGCGCCGCCAAGAACGCCTTCCCGAAATGGGCCGCCACTCCCGCGCCAGAGCGTGCCCGCCTGATCCGTAAATTAGGCGAGCTCATCACTGCCAATGTGCCCGAGTTGGCCCGCACCGAGACGAATGATTGTGGACAGGTGATCGCGCAGACTGGCAAGCAGTTAGTCCCGCGCGCCGCGGACAATTTCTCGTATTTCGCCGAGATGTGCACTCGGGTCGATGGTCATACGTACCCGACGCCGACGCATCTGAATTACACGCTTTTCCATCCGGTGGGCGTCTGCGCCTTGATCAGCCCATGGAATGTGCCGTTCATGACGGCCACCTGGAAGGTCGCACCCTGCCTGGCCTTTGGCAACACTGCCGTGCTGAAGATGAGTGAACTCTCGCCGCTGACAGCGGCGCGGTTGGGCGAGCTGGCACTGGAGGCGGGAATTCCTGCGGGTGTCCTGAACCTGGTGCACGGCTATGGCCGCGATGCGGGCGAGCCGCTGGTGGCGCATCCCGATGTGCGTGCCGTGTCGTTCACGGGCTCGACCGCGACGGGCAATCGCATCGTGCAGGCGTCCGGGCTGAAAAAGTTCAGCATGGAGCTGGGCGGCAAAAGTCCTTTTGTGATTTTTGACGATGCGGACATGGATCGCGCCCTGGATGCCGCGATTTTCATGATTTTCTCCAATAACGGCCAACGTTGCACGGCGGGCAGCCGCATTTTGATTCAGCAGAACGCCTACGCGGATTTCGTACAGAAATTCACTGAGCGCGCGCGCCGTATTACTGTGGGCGACCCGCTGGACGAGAAAACCATTGTCGGCCCGTTGATCAGCAAAGCGCATCTGGCCAAGGTTCGCGGTTATATCGAGCTCGGCCCGAAAGAAGGCGCGACCCTGTTGTGTGGCGGGTTGGATCAGCCGTCCTATGCGCCAGACCTGCCCGAGCGTGTACGCAATGGCAACTATGTATGGCCCACGGTTTTTGCCGATGTCGACAACCGCATGAAGATCGCGCAAGACGAGATCTTTGGCCCCGTCGCCTGCCTGATTCCCTTTCGCGACGAGGCGCATGCGATCGAGTTGGCCAACGACATACAGTATGGCTTGTCCAGCTATGTGTGGACGGAGAACATCGGCCGTGCACACCGCGTCGCCGCGGCGATCGAGGCTGGTATGTGCTTCGTCAATAGCCAGAACGTACGCGATCTGCGCCAACCATTCGGCGGAACCAAGGCCTCGGGCACCGGTCGCGAAGGCGGGACCTGGAGCTACGAAGTCTTCTGCGAACCGAAGAACGTAGCGGTATCGCTCGGTGGCCATCACATTCCTCACTGGGGAGTCTGACGATGGGAAAGCTAGCCCTGGCCGCCAAGATCACACACGTGCCCTCGATGTATCTGAGTGAATTGGATGGCCCGAACAAAGGATGCCGCCAGGCCGCCATTGACGGCCATATCGAAATAGGCCGACGCTGCCGTGAGCTGGGTGTAGATACGATTGTCGTGTTCGACGTGCACTGGTTGGTGAACAGCGAATACCACATCAATTGCGCACCCCGTTTTTCCGGCTGCTATACCAGCAACGAGCTGCCGCATTTCATCAAGAATCTCTCGTATGAGTATCCCGGGAATCCTGAGTTGGGTCATTTGATCGCGGATGTTGCTAACGAGCAGGGGATTGCCACACGTGCGCATAGCGACACCACGTTGGAAATGGAATACGGCACGCTGGTCCCGATGCGCTACATGAACCAGGACCAGCATTTCAAGGTCGTGAGCATCTCCGGGTGGTGCGTGTGGCATGACCTGCCCACGAGCGTGCGCTTTGGGCGTGCGGTGCGTCAAGCGATAGAAGAACGCTACGACGGCACGGTCGCCATTCTGGCCAGCGGCTCGCTCAGCCATCATTTCGCCGAGAACGGCACCGCGCCAGAGTATATGCATAAGGTCTGGGATCCGTTTCTGGAACAGGTCGATCGCCGTGTCGTCGAGTTGTGGGAACGCGGCGATTGGCAGACCTTTTGCCCCATGCTGAATCTGTACAACGAGAAATGCTGGGGCGAGGGCGGCATGCACGATACCGCCATGCTGCTGGGCGCGCTCGGATGGACGGACTATAGGGCGCCTGCCGAGGTCGTGACGCCGTACTTCGGCAGCTCGGGCACAGGGCAGATCAATGCGATCTTTCCCGTAACGCCGCTAGGAGGCTGAGATGCCGCATTTGGTGATGCTTTATTCCGGCAACCTGGAACGTGAGCTGGACATGAGCGCGGTATGCCGCGCTCTGGCGGGCGCGATGCGCGAGGTAAAGGATGATGCTGGAAAGCCCGTTTTTCCAATAGGCGGAATCCGTGTGCTGGCGTACCCGGCGGCGTATCACGCGATCGCCGATGCCGGTGAGGCGGGCCGCGCGGCGGGTGAGTCAGGCGAGTATGGCTTTGTCTATCTCAATTTGCGTATGGGACGCGGCCGTACACCGGAAACCATCGAACACGCCGGACAGGCGATCACTGCGGTGGCCAAGGAACAACTGAGTCCGTTGATGGCGAGAGGCAGAGTCGGGCTGACGTTTCAGATAGATGTCGGGCCGGAGGTATTCGACGCCAAGTTCGGAAACCTGCACCCGCTGTTTCAACAAGGAGGCAAATGATGTTGAGCGATACCCTGATTCAATCGCTGGCCGAATCGCTGCACGAATCGGAAAAAAGCCGGGTGCAAGTTGAGCATTTCTCCAAACGCTATCCGGAGATGACCCTGGAAGACGGCTATCGGATCAGCCGCGCCTGGGTCGCGTTGCAGCAGGCAGAGGGACGCAAAGTCATCGGCCACAAGATTGGCTTGACCTCGCGCGCGATGCAGCAGGCGAGCCAGATCGATGAGCCGGACTTCGGCACCTTGCTGGACAGCATGCTTTTTACGTGTCAGCCGGGACGTGTACTGGATCTGCCCATGGACCAGTTCATTGCGCCACGGGTCGAGGTCGAGTTGGCGTTTGTGTTGAAACATCCTCTGGCTGGGCCTGATGTCACGCTCGAGGACGTTTTGTACAACACGGACTACATCACGCCGGCCATCGAGATCATCGATGCCCGCATAGAGCAGCTCGATCGTCACACGAAGGTAATGCGCAAGGTGTTCGACACGATCAGCGACAACGCTGCGAATGCCGGTGTCGTCATTGGCGGCAAGCGCGTCAAACCCGGGGCGGTGGATCTACCTTGGTGTGGCGCGGTGTTGCGGCAAAACGGGGTGGTGGAAGAAACGGGTCTGGCCGCAGGCGTTCAAGGCCATCCCGCCGTTGGCGTGGCATGGTTGGCAAACAAGCTCGCACCATGGGGCGAGCGCCTGGAGCCCGGGCAGATCGTGCTTGCCGGCTCCTTTACTCGTCCGGTGGCCGCGCGTCGCGGAGATGAATTCGAGGCCGATTACGGCGCGCTCGGCAAACTGCAGTTCCGCTTTGTGTGAGGGATGGCATGGATATCGCGCGTAATACTTTCAAGGAAGCCATCCGCGAGGGAAAGCTGCAGATAGGCTTGTGGGTAGGGTTGGCGGATGCCTATGCGGCCGAGGCACTCGCCGGGACCGGATTTGATTGGCTGTTGATCGACGGGGAACATGCGCCCAACGATGTGCGTCAGGTGCTCGCTCAGTTGCAGGCGGTTGCCCCTTATCCCGTACATCCTATCGTCCGTCCGGTGATTGGCGATGTTCCGCTGATCAAGCAGATATTGGATGTCGGGACGCAGACCTTGTTGATTCCGGTGATCGAATCCGCAGAGCAGGCCGCGCAAATGGTGGCGGCTACCCGGTATCCGCCACGAGGCATTCGGGGCGTAGGCAGCGCATTGGCCCGGTCCTCGCGTTGGAACCAGATTCCCGAGTATCTGCACAAAGCGGACGAGCAGATGTGCGTACTGCTGCAGGTCGAAACCCGGGCTGGACTGGATGCATTGGACGAGATCGCGGCAGTGGACGGTGTCGATGGCGTGTTTTTCGGACCGGCGGATTTGTCGGCTTCTCTGGGACATCTGGGGCAGCCGAATCATCCCGACGTGCAAAACGCCATTGTCGAAGGGATCAAGCGAGTGCGAGCAGCCGGTAAAGCGGCGGGCATTCTGTGTGCCGATACCGAGTTGGCCAAGCGCTATATCGAAGCCGGCGCGGTGTTTGTGGCTGTAGGAGTTGATACGACGCTGTTGGTAAAGGCCGCGCGACAGCTAGTAGGTGAGTTCAAGGGTGTTGCGCCCGTTAGTACATCTCAATCGGTGTACTGAGCAGATGAGGACGTTTGTAAACACGGAGGACTATCGTCGAGAGGCGTCCCGTCGCCTGCCAAGGATCGCCTTTGATTATCTGGATCCCGGCGCAGAGGATGAGATCACGTGCCGGATGAACCGGGAACAGCTGGCAGCGATTCAGTTTCAACCCAGAGTACTGAGAGGAACGTCGCTGGGCGAGATCGATTTGTCGGTGGAAACCTTCGGGAAAGCGTCGAGACTGCCTCTGGTGATTGGCCCTACTGGTTTTGCCGGGTTGTTCTGGCCCAACGCGGATCTGGGACTGGCAGACTGTGCGGCCGCAGCAGGAATCCCATTTGTGCTGTCGACGGCATCGACGATGTCTATCGAGGACGTTGCGAGACGCAGCAACCCAGCTGGCAGTCGGTGGTTTCAACTCTATTTGCTCAAGGACCAGGCCGCGACGGCGGCGATGCTGCAGCGCGCCTGGGACGCCGACTATGAGGCGATCGTCCTGACAGTCGATACGCCTTGCGCGGGAAAACGCGAGGCGAGCATTCGAGGGGGAGCTCGTCTGCCATTGCACTTGGACGCACGCAAGATCCTGGATTTCGCAAGACATCCGCTATGGACGATCCAGATGCTTCTGAACGGCGAACCCCATTTGGCGAATTTTCCGTATTCGCGAAAAACGCCCTTCATCATGGAAGAGCATCTGAAACGAGGAATCGGCTGGGACGATATGGCCTGGTTGCGCAAGAACTGGGATCGGCCGTTGATCGTTAAGGGTATCCAGTGCGTGGAGGATGCGCTGCTGGCGCGGGACATGGGTGCCGACGCCATCGTGGTGTCGAATCATGGCGGTAGGCAGCTGGATGGCGCGCAGAGCCCGATGCGGATACTGGCGGAAATCGTGCGCGCGGTGGGGTCCACCGTAAAGGTCATGATCGATAGTGGCTTTCGCCGCGGCAGCGAGGCCGTGAAAGCGTTGGCCATGGGCGCGCACTGTGTCTGGCTGGGGCGCGCCACGTTATACGGTATCGCCGCGCGCGGGCCGGCAGGCGCGGCGGATGTTCTCAAGATTTTTGAAGATGAAATGCGCAGGGCGATGACTTTGCTTGGCGCAAACAAAATCAAAGAACTCGATGGGTCTTTGATCAAGGGCGCGTGAGCGTCGATTCTAAAAATCAGTAGTCACAACAACACGGAGACAAGATCGTGAAAATTAAAGTGTGTATTCATGCGGTGATAGGAATGTCGTTGCTCTGTAGCGCAGGCGTGGCCAGTGCACAGGCTTACCCGAACAAGCCCATCACATTGATTGCCCCCTTTGCGCCGGGTGCCTCCGCGGATGGCGTGGCGAGGCTGATCGCGCGGCAACTGTCGCAGTCCCTGGGGCAGACCGTGATCGTGGAGAATCGCGCAGGCGCAGGCGGAACAACCGGCCTGATCGCCCTGGCGCATGCAAAGCCGGATGGCTATACCCTGGGTATTGGCGCGACCGGCGCGATTTCCGTCAATCGGCATTTGCCGGATGCTGCTCCTCTGAACCCCGATACGCAATTGAGTGCGGTGTCGAAAGTGGCGGATATCCCTCTGGTGTTGGTCGCCAGCGGGAAATCTGGCCTGAAAAGTCTGAAAGAGGTGATCACTGCTTCGCATCAACCCGGCGGATTGAGCTATGGCACATCAGGCCAGTTCACATCGCATCATTTGGCGGGCGAACTCTTCGCCTCACAGGCCAAAGCAGATATGGTGTCCGTCGCATATCGAGGCAGCGCACCTGCATTGACGGATGTAATGGCCGGACAGATACCGCTGGCTATTGTGGATTTGACGTCTGCCATCGGTGCGATCAAGGCCGGCAAAGTAACGGCGTTGGCCGTGACGGGTGCCCGCCGTGCGTTAGACGCACCCACGGTTCCCACGATTGCCGAATCGGGATTTCCGGAATATTCCGCAGGCGGATGGCTGGGTGTGTTCGCCCCGGCCAAGACACCTGACGACATCGTGAATAAAGTGTCATCACAACTAAAAACGATATTGGCCGACCCCAAAGTCAAATCTGAGTTTTCAACGTTGGCTGTAGAACCGGCCTACCTTGGTCCCAAGGAGTTCTCCGCTTATATCAATGAGGAGACTCAAAAGTGGGGCGGCGTGGTCAAGGCCGTAGGAGCCATGTGACGCACACTAAACAAGGATCAGAAGGTGCGTTGCCCGAGGTGAAGTGAAATAGCTTTTTTTTGAACGATATACATGAAAATGCCCCGGTTCCGTATGGTCCCGGGGCATTCTTTTGAGGCCGTGTATGTGATCGGCGGGGTTTTAAGTTGATGTGATGGTCATGTGATTGTCAGTAGCGGCATTTGCGCTTTGTGTCGTCGGGTGTGAGCCTGCGGCATTCTTGTCTGCAGCATTGTCGCGCCGCGTCAGCAATACTAGCAATGCGATGGCAAAGAAGAAAAACGAATAGTGCGCAGGAGCAAATTTGCTGCCGGTCACCTGTTGGATATAAGTAACGAAGAACAGCGAGAATCCGCCAAAGATCGTAGCGGCCACGTTGTAGGAAATCGACAGCCCCGTGGCGCGGACCTGGGGAGGAAACATCTCCGACAAATAGGTGGGACTGGGTGCATAGGCTGCAGCAATCAACACCGCGAACCAGAGTTCGACGAGCAAAAGTGGAACAAACCGCGGATTGTCCAGGATATAGCTATATGCCGGATAGATCGTGATGACAAACAAGAGCAGCGACCAGACCATGATGCTCTTGCGGCTGCGTCGATCGCACAACAGACCAAATAGCGGGATCAGCACCATCCGCAGGGCCACGGCGATAAACAAGGCGAGAAAGGCATCCTCCTGGCTCATGCCCAGCGTTTGTTTGGCATAGAGCGGCAGATAGGTGATGATCACATAAGACATGACATTGATGGCGGCGCTGAGAGCGGTCGCGCCGAACAGATCCGTCAGATGTTGATTCCACAGCACGTTGAACGGAACGTGTTGTTTCTTGGTCTGGACGAATTCGTCGGCCTCGTGAAGATGGCGCCGGATGTACAGGCCCACAGGCCCGATCAACAGACCCAGGAAAAATGGCAGGCGCCATGCCCAGGCATCGACCTCGGCCTGGCTGTAGAACTGAAATAGCAGCGCGCCGACGATCGTCGACAGCAAAGCACCGGAAGCTTGTGCAAACATCTGCCAGCTGCCGTAAAAACCCCTGCGATGCGCCGGGGCGCATTCGATCAGGTATGACGTTGCCGTGCCGAATTCACCGCCGGCGGAAAAGCCTTGAATCAATCGAGCACAAGCGACCAGCAATGTCGCCCAGATCCCGGCCTGGGCGTAGGTCGGCGCAAATGCGATCATGGCCGTGGAAATGAACATCAGGCCGATGACCAGCATCATGGCAGGCTTACGACCCACGCGGTCCGCGTAGATTCCCAGCAGGATCGCGCCCAGCGGGCGGGCCACGAATCCGATGCCGACGCTCAACGTAGTGAGCAGAATCGCCGCCTTGGGGTCGTCTTGGGGAAAGAAATTACGGCTCAAGGCAGCGGCGAGAAAGCCGTAGACGATAAAGTCATACCACTCGAGCGCATTGCCTATCGTGGCAGAGAGAATCACTTTCCACGGTTTCTGTTTGTTCACCGTTGAGGTCGTTGCGTGGATA
Organism: Bordetella tumbae; assembly: GCF_054780995.1. Taxonomy (NCBI): domain Bacteria; kingdom Pseudomonadati; phylum Pseudomonadota; class Betaproteobacteria; order Burkholderiales; family Alcaligenaceae; genus Bordetella; species Bordetella tumbae. The sequence continues at coordinate 71,827 of NZ_BAAGVG010000008.1, read as the reverse complement.
TGCATGTTTGTCCCTAAATTAGAATTTTCTTGACGAATAATCGCCGTCGCAAATTCTGGATTTTGGGCACTCAGAGCGTCAATCGCGTCACAGTGATCGCGATGAGAATTTGGAATACTGGAGACGGTGTACCGCGTAGCTGCTGGCCAAACCTGGCCGGCAAAAGAGATGATCCGTGGCCTTATGTGCGCTGGCTATTGCGCGCTGCGTCAATCCTCACAAAGGACGAAATCATGGCACTCAACCGTTGGGCCTCCCGGCTGAGTTTGCGGCCTGATTTGTAGACAAGCGCGACTTTGTACTTGGCGGCGGGCTCATTGAGTTTGATCGCCTTGAGTTTGCCTTTGACGAGCGGATGTTGCAGTACAACACCCGGCAACCGGGCGAGATAATCGGAATTCAACAATAGCGATACCGCATCAAACAGCGACGACGAATAAGCAGCGACCTTGGGGCGGCCAATATTGAAGTTGTCGAACAGTTCGACCAGACTCGCGTCGCCGGTTTTCTCGTCCGGCGCGCCGCCCACGACAATCCAATCGTAGGCCGTCAATGCGCTGACGCCGACCACGTCGTTCAGCGGATGGCCCGCTCTGGCCAGGATCACGGGTTCGCCGTCATACAGGGGCTCGACGTGAATGTCGTCTGACAGTTCGGGTGATGATGAGGGTGGGATACGAATCAGCGCCAATTCGATACGGTTATCGCGCAGCTGCACGAGCAGGTCGCTGGTGATCGAATGCGTGATGTGGAGCGCGACATTGGGATTGCTGCGCCGAAAATCGCTGAAGACCGTGGGGGCCAGCCTGAGCGCGGGGTCAATGGATACGCCCACATTGATAGTGGGACGCAGCCGTTCGCTGGTTTGCAACAGCCAGGCCGACGCCCGGTCAGCCTCCAGCACCACGGCGCGGGCCATGGGGGCAAAGGCTTCCCCCTCGGGCGTGAGTTGCAGACCCTTGGCGTCGCGCCTGACAAGGATGGCCGAATAGTCGTCTTCCAACTTGGCCACGCTCTTGGTCAGCCCCCCTTGAGAAACGTTCAGTGATCGTGCCGCCGCGCGAAATCCGCCGTGTTCTATCACGGCGAGAAAGTCGCGAAGTTGCTGCAGTGTCATGGCCACGCCAATCATCCTTTAGAGAGGGAGCGATAGCGCGATCATACGACGTCCAAGGCGATTGCCGTTAGGAATCACGATAGCCGAGTTGCCGTTGACGTGGGCGGCCGCAGATCGGGAAGATGCCATACCGGTCGCCGTATTCCATTCACCCGATAAGCTCGATGTTCAGGAGCAGGGCATCGAGGAATCCGGCTTTACTCTCCGAATAATAATGGTGTCGTTACATGTCATATGCTCCGAATGTTCCCGATCATATTGCCGGCCTGAAGGCCTACGTACCGGGTCTGCCGATCGAGGACCTGGCCAGACGCTTGGCCATGCCGGTCGAGAAAATCGCCAAGCTCGCCTCAAACGAAAACCCATTGGGTGCCAGCGAGCTGGCATTGGCGGCCATGCGGGAAGCGGCCATAGACCCGTCGCTGTATCCGGATAATGACTGCACCTTGCTACTCGATGCATTGAGCGAGGCGCTGAATGTCGCGCCAGGCCAGATTGTGATTGGTGCTGGTTCAGAGAGCGTGCTTGGCATTGCGGCGGCAGCCTTTCTTTCTGCCGAGCGGTCAGCGGTTTACACGCAATACTCATTCCAGGCATTCGTGAATGCTGTCCAGCGCGTTGGCGCAGAGGCCATCGAGGTGCCGTCGCCGAATTTCACTGTTTCGACATCGGCGCTCCTGGACGCGATTCGTCCCAATACGTCGATGATCTATTTGGCGAACCCGGGCAATCCTACTGGGACTAGACTGCCACAGCAAGAAATCGCCGATTTTATGGCTCGAGTACCGGCGCAGATTGTTGTCGTGTTGGACGAGGCGTACTTTGAATACGTGCCTCAGGACGATGGGCCGACCTCGCTCGAATTGGTAGAGCGGTATCCCAATCTCATCGTTACCCGCACCTTTTCAAAGGCTTATGGCTTGGCAGGGCTGCGGGTCGGCTACGGCGTTGCCCAACCAGCAGTAATCGCCATGCTGCGCCGTCTGCGCGCGCCTTTCTCGGTGACCGCGATGGCGCAAGCCGCTGCCATTGCCGCACTATCAGATACCGAATTTCTGGACCGGACCGTCAGCGTTAACGAGCTCGGGCTCAAGCAACTGTATGCCGGCTTTGACGAGCTGGGACTGCGGTATGTGCGATCGTTCGCCAATTTTGTCCTGGTAGACGTGGGCAATGGCGCTGCGATGGCCAAACAACTGGAACAGCATGGATTGATCGTCCGGCCGGTGGGGGGATATGGCTTGCCTGCGTGGCTGAGAACTTCCGTCGGGTCCGAGCAGAACAATGAACGGTTGTTGCGCGCGTTGCAGGTGGAGGTCAGCCTAGTCCATGATTGACGAACGATATCTCCATGATTGGAGCGGTACGCGATATGGGCAGCCGCTATCGCTGGAAAAACCCGGCAGCGTGACGAGCCTGGCGCAATGGCTGAAGCGTTGCAACGAAGACGGGTCCCCCGTTGCGTTGCAAGGCGGCCGCACAGGCGTGTCTGGTGGCGCTGCGCCGGGCGATGGTGAGCACATCCTCTCTCTCGAAAACCTGCGCGAGGTGATCAGCTTTGACCGTCAGGCGGGAGTGATCGTCGTGGAGTCGGGAATGATCCTCGCCGACGTACAAGCGCTGGTGGAGGAGGAGGGCTGGACCCTGCCTCTGGATCTGGGGTCCCGGGGATCCTGTCAGATAGGCGGCAATGCGGCCACAAATGCAGGCGGTTGCAGGGTCATCAAGTACGGCAACATGCGCAATATGGTGCTGGGCGTCGAGGCCGTATTGGCTGATGGCTCGGTCATCGGGCCTCCGAACGTATTGGTGAAGAACAATGCCGGCTACTCGTTGACGCAGTTGCTTGTCGGCAGCGAAGGCACGCTAGGAGTCATCACGAAAGTCGCGCTCCGATTGGTCCCTACGCCACCTGTACGGCTGGCTGCGTTATTGGCGGTCGCGCCTCAGATTGGCGTAGATGAGTTGCTGCGTTGTTGCCGGGTCGGGTTTGGCGAGTCGTTGTCCGCATTCGAGGTCATGTGGCCCGAGTACGTCGAGGCGGCATTGTCCGAAAAGGCAGACGTTCGGCGTTTGCCAGAAGGATTCGATGGCATGCGTGCTGTATTGATCGAAGTCGAGGGTCAATCAGAGACCGCGATCGGCGCACAGCTAGAGGAAGTGCTCTCACAGCTCTACGACAAAAATATCGTTCGTGACATCGTCCTGCCCAGTTCGATCAAGGACGGACAGGCATTGTGGGCGATTCGCGAGTCGGTGGGAGAAATTCAACGAGATATCCGCCCCTATGCAGGATTTGACCTGGGCATGCCGGCAAGCCAATACGATGCGTTCGTCACAGCGGCGCGCAGCAATCTGGAATCAACGGGCCTGCCCATCAAGTCGTATTTCTTTGGCCATGCAGGAGACGGCAATCTCCATGCGGTCATCGGACCGTGCCCGACAGATGACGTTCGGGCATGCGTAGAGGCAGCGTTATATGACCTGTTGCCGGCCTACACCACCACCGTGACAGCGGAGCATGGGGTGGGCCGCAAGAAAAAATCCATGCTTGGCCGCGCCCGTACCCAGGCCGACATCGGCGCAATGATCGCAATCAAACGCGCGCTGGATCCCAAGAACATCCTTAATCCCGGAAGAATTTTTGATCTCTAGGCCGTGTGGGCCTGGTCGAGACAATTCATCGCTAGCAAGCAGGAGCAATTAGATAATGACAATGACAGGTGGACAGGCGTTGGCCGGCAGTTTGATTGAGCACGGCGTAAAAGATCTTTTCCTGATTCCCGGAATCCAATTGGACTGGGCCGTGGACGCACTGCGTCAGCGCGCCTCGGAGATCAATCTATTCGTGCCCAGGCATGAGCAGACGACCACATACATGGCGGATGGCTACTACCGCGCCTCGGGAAAAATCGGCACCGCGATGGTGGTGCCTGGGCCCGGCGCATTGAATACGGGCGCGGGATTGGCAACTGCCTACGCATCCAATTCGAAAGTCCTGTTTGTTACGCCTCAGATCCACTCTGAAGGCGTTGGCAAGGGGTATGGGCTGCTCCATGAAATCAAGGACCAGACAGGTTTCGTGGCTGGACTGACGAAATGGAATACGGTGGTTGAATCAGCCGATCGTATCTCCGTGACGTTCGATGAAGCCTTCGCCCAGTTGGAATCGGGCCGCCCGCGTCCCGTCGGCGTAGAGGTGCCACATGATTATCTGCATACCACGGTGGATCAGAGCCATACCGGCAAGGCGGCGGTAACCGACAAGACAGCCAGGCCCGTCGATGCAAAATTGCTGGACGCCGCCGCGACGTTGATCAATTCGGCGAAATTTCCGATCATCTATGCGGGCGGCGGAGTCAGCAACCCAGAGGGCGGAAAAGCGCTGCAGGCGTTGGCAGAGAGGATCGGCGCGCCCGTGGTGGCCAGCGATAACGGACGCGGCGCGCTCAGCGACAGGCACCCGCTGGCGATGAACTCTCTGGCGGGCCGCGCGGTCTTTCAGCACGCGGACGTCGTGCTGGTCGTCGGCAGCCGTTTTATCGACGCCATGACGCCTACCGCCTCCTGGCCTGCTGGCGATGGTGTGCGGTATGTCTATATCAATATCGATCCCGCCGACGTTACTGCTCCCAGAGTGCCGGACATCGCTTTGATTGCCGATGCCGTCGACGTGTTGCCGCAGCTCGCCGAACGGCTCAAGCCCAGGCAGTCCATCAAGGAAACCGACGCCCTGTCAGTCAAGCGTTGGGCACAGGATCAGATCAATGCGATCACGCCCCAGGCACAGTATGTACATGCCCTCAGAGAGGCGATGCCTGATGATGCGATCTTTGTGAATGAATTGACCCAGATCGGCTACCTGGCACGAATTGCGTTTCCTGTATATGAGCCTCGTACTTATATCGGTCCCGGCTATCAGGGCACCTTGGGTTACGGATTCCCTGTCGCGCTTGGCGCAGCGGTGGGGGGAGGCGGGCGCAGGGTGGTCTCCATTACTGGAGATGGCGGCTTCGGTTGGAACCTGCAAGAGCTGGCCACAGCGAAGCGCTACAACCTGCCCGTGACGCTGATCGTGTTCAACGACGGGCACTACGGGAATGTTCGCGCTATCCAGCGTCGAACGTTCGATGCGGAAGTCGCCGTCGAATTGGCCAATCCCGATTTCGGTTTGTTGGCAAAGGCGTTTGGCGTGAATTTTGAGCAAGTCGATACGCCCGACGCATTGCGGTCTGTGGTTCAGCAATCGATGACCGCACAAGGCCCCGTCATGGTCGAGGTCAAAATCGGCGTGGTGCCCAGCCCATGGCACTTGCTGCGCCTGCAGCCGATGAAAGGCATGGCAGGGCCAGCAGCACCCGCTAATCCACTTGATGGAGTCTTTTGATGCGCTACGAACAGTTTTATCTGGGGGGGCGTTTTGAGGCTTGCACAGGAGCGGCCGCGTTGCCTGTGTGCAATCCGTCCACAGAGGCCATTACTGCACATGTCCAATCTTGCTCCGCGCAGGATCTGGATCGTGCCATACAGTGTGCAGCCGATGCGCTACCGCAGTGGTCTCGTTCCACACTCGACGAGCGGCGTGCCGCACTACAGAAGCTGGCTGCCGCATTGCAACAGCGGTCATCCGACGTGGTGGACAGTTTGGCTCGTGAAATGGGTTGCCCGGTCTGGTTGGGTGAGATGATGCAATTACCTATGGCGATGAAGGGCCTGGAATTCGCTCGCGACGCTTTGGACCAGGTCGTATGGCAGGAGCGTGTAGGCAATGGGTTGGTAGAGCGCATTCCTGTCGGCGTGATCGCTGCCATTACGCCGTGGAATTTCCCGGTGCATCAGATTGTTGCCAAGGTCGCCGCCGCGATCGCGGCGGGCTGCACTGTCGTGTTGAAGCCGAGCGAGCTCGCGCCCGGTGCGGCGTGGGCGTTCATTCAAGCGTGCCACGATGCCGGCTTGCCACCGGGTGTGGTGAACTTGGTGTGGGGTGATGCGAATATCGGCAGACAACTGGTCATTCATCCGCAGGTCGATCAGATCAGCTTTACCGGCAGCACCGCCGTGGGACGCGCCGTCTCGGTCGATGCGGCCAATGCGTTCAAACGCGTCACGCTGGAGCTGGGGGGCAAGTCGGCAGCGGTTTTGCTGCCCGATGCGGATCTGGACAAGGCCATTCCCGTGGCCCTGCGCATGGCGGTCGCCAACTCGGGCCAAGCCTGTGTCAGTCAATCCCGCCTGATCGTGCCCCGCGAGAGCCTCGGTCAGATTGAAGAACGTCTGACCGGGTTGCTAGGCGACTGGTCCATCGGTGACCCGCTTGATCCGGCTACCCGATTAGGTCCCGTGGCGAACCAGCGGCAATTCATTCGTATTAATCGTTTGGTCGAGCAGGCCCTGGATCAAGGCGCCAGACGGGTCGCCGGTGGGACGGGCAGGGCAGCGGGCTTTACAAAGGGTTGGTTCTGCCCCGTGACCATCCTGTCGGATATCGATCCGGATTTCACGATTGCGCAGGAGGAAGTCTTTGGCCCGGTACTCGCGGTCATGCCCTATGATTCGGAGTCGCAGGCATTAACGTTTGCCAACGCCACGCGTTACGGGCTGTCTGGCGCCGTATGGTCCTCGGATCAGGATCGTGCCACGCGTTTTGCCCGTGAAATGATCACGGGACAAGTCATCATCAATGGCGCACCCCAGAATCTGGCCACGCCGTTTGGTGGCAGGCGTGATTCTGGGTTGGGACGCGAAAACGGCCGGTTCGGGGTGGAGGAATGTTTGACGTATCGTTCGCTGCACGGTGCTTGATGTTTATAGACTCGACCCGCCGTCCACCACTAACAGCGTTCCCGTGACGTAGGCGGCTTCGTCAGAGGCCAGGAATAACGCAGCATTTGCGATGTCCCAAGGCGTCCCTTGGCGGCCCATGGGGCATCGCGAATCCCGGAATTCATGGCCTTTCGCGGCCTCTGCCTCACTGGCGTAGAGCGCGTCAGCGTGTGGCGTCCGTATCATGCCTGGGACGATGCAATTACAGCGGATCTGTTCATTGGCATATTGCCGGGCAATGACGCGCGTCATGTGGTTGAGCCCCGCTTTCGCCGTACTATAGGACAGAAATTGCATTGGGCTCCACTTCAGGCTGGCCGTAGAAGAGACGTTGATGATCGAGCCGCCTGCACGCTGACGCATATACGGTACAACGGCGCGGGACATGGCCATTGTGCCGCGCAGATTGACGGCCATCACCTGATCCCATTCTTCGTCTTTGACAGCGAGCAGATCGCCCTGAATCTCTATTCCTACATTATTGTGCAGAACGTCGATGCCGCCGTGACGGCCTGCGATATTCCTCACGACCTCGTCGATCTGCGGGGTGTCAGTGACGTCGAGTGCCAGCGCAACAGCTTCGCCGCCTTCTGCACGAATCATGTCAGCCGTTTCTTGGGCAGCATCCAGCGATCTGTCCGTACAGATCACTTTGGCGCCTTCTCGGGAGAATCGTATGGCACAGGCTGCGCCGTTGCCCACCTGATCAGCCGTGGTAAAGGATTTCTTTAGCGTTCCTGCGCCTGACACCAGGGCGATCTTGCCTGCTAGTCTCATTTCTTGTCTCAACGTGTTTGGGACTGCGGGATGCGCATTCATTAATCGCGCGTGAATTCAGCACCGCCCTTTGGCCTGATATAGCGGGGAATAGGCAGACCAGCTTTTTCTGCGGCAGCGAGAATGGAGTCTTCAATCGCGCCGGCATCCCGGATATTGGCAAACTCGTTATCGACGAAATTGATATTGGCACCGAACACCACCATGAAACCCTCTGCGTGCTCTGTTGCGTCTTCGGGCACTGCGAACGTGTGCACGGACCCACCGGGCTCATAGAGATAGCTGCCCGCCGTCTGCGGATCATTTGGATACTCGAGGTAGTTCCATTGACCCTTCGTGGTAAAGAAATGAACCACGCCAGTATGGAAATGCGTGGGCAGCCGAGTGCCTGGAGCGAACTTGCCATAGAGCACCCAGACACCGTTTTCCCGGTCGAGAAACAGCGGAATGATGGATGAACCGGGTGCGGCACCTGGCAACTCGACGCCGTCAGCAATATTGACGCTCAGCAGACGATCCTGATGGGTGATGGTGTTGGGTAATGCCATGACTGCTCCTTGGTGAAAAATGAATCAACTAGGCGGTGCGGCGGGGGCGCATGATTCGCGCAGTATCAATTGCGTTTTGATGGCAATGCGGTCGCTGGAGGCGGCGGGCAACTGCCGGTCCAGATGCTTGAGAACCAACTGTGCTGCGCAGGTCCCCATGACTTCCAGATCCCAGCTCAGCGATGTGATGGTGGGGCTGAAAAGTTGAGACAGGTCGGTGTCCCCGATGCTGATGACGCTGACGTCTTGCGGAACTGAGTAGCCGGTATGGCGGATGGCCTGGAGGACCCCTGAGAGAATCCGCGTGCCGAGACAAAGGAATGCAGTGGGACGCTCGGCCTGCGACAGCAGGGACATCGCTTCGGCAAAGGCGAACTGCATGGCAGAGCGCTCGGCTCGAATCAAGGCCGGGTCGGGCGTCAGGCCTCGGGCCTCGAATGCCTTGCGGAATCCCGCAATCCGTTCTTTACCCGTTCGGAGTTCTGTGCCAGGCGTCAGCAGGGCAATCCGGGTGTGTCCCAGATTCAATAAATACTGTGTGGCCTGAAAGGCGCCGGCATTATGGTCTACCAGGACGCCGACCGAGCCGGCCGCAAAATCACGATCCAGGGCGACGACGGGCAGATCCTGAGTCAGTTTTTCAATGAGCTCGGCTGATTCTCTCTCGCAGGGCCCCAGAATCAAGGCATCGACACGTCTGCCGCGGAAAATCTCGATCAGTGATTCTTCCCGCTTGCGTTCATTGTGTGTGCTGGCAACGAGCAAGGAATATCCCTCTGCCTGCAAGGCAGCCTCGGCGGCGGTAATGATCCGCGCATAGAGAGGGTTGGCCAAATCGGACACGAGCAAACCAATGACACCGGACGAGCGGGTGCGCAGGCTGCGTGCGACGACGTCCGGCTTGTAGTCCAGCTCACGCACGGCTTGGTTGACCGCGGCGATGGCGGCATCGCTCACGCGGCCTGTACGATTGAGTGCGCGTGAGGCCGTGCCTAGGGAAACGCCGGCTTTTTTCGCGACATCGCGGATAGTGATACGGTCTTTCATGTTCGCATTTGCCCGTGCCAAAATTGGCTAACATACACTGTCTTCAGGCCTGTGACATACCTTATGACCGTTGGCGAATGGGGGCCGAACCATCCCAGCCCTCGCTCGCTTTCCTGATCTCATCGAAATATTCGCCTTTGCCGCCTTTCATCTCCGAGATCTCGATCATGCCGCTGGGCAGGTCCGGATGAACGAAATAGGCGAAACGGCCTCTTGTTCCCATTTGTCCGCCATGGCCCTCCACGTAGCCGTGCTGCAGCAGCCTGGCGGTAAAGGCATCAAACTCATTCAGCGTCCAGTACGCGATGTGCTGCGCGCATTCGCCTGCCTGCTTGAGCGAGTCCATATACAGTGAAGGCGCATCGTCACGTTGCTGGATGAGTTCGATTTGCAGGTCGCCGGAGTTAGCCAGTGCGATGGACAGCCGGGGCGGTTGAGAGGCTTTGCCGTAGTATCGAAACTCCGTCGTCCCGACCTCTTCTTTGTAGAACCAGGGGCCAACACCGAGCACATCCGACCAATGCTTCATGGCTTTTTCGATGTCTCGCACCACGTAGCCGACCTGGCGTGCGCTTTTGAAGAAAATACTCATATCAGTCTCTTTAATTCATGTGGGCGCCGCCGTTGATATCCAACGTCGTGCCGGTGACATAACTGCTCAGGTCGCTCGCCAGGAACAGACAGCCTCCGGCGATTTCGTGGGGGCGTCCCGCTCGTTGTAATGGCCAAATCTGAGCGGCCTGATCTTTGCTCTCGTCGGATCGACCGGTACGGGAAAAGTCCGTCGTAATGAGCCCTGGAGCGATCGCATTGGCGCGGATGTTGTGGGCGCCGAACTCTCTGGCCATGGCTCTTGTCAACCCTTGCACACCGGCTTTGGCAGCGCAATAGTGTGCGCCGCCAAAAACACCGCCGCCATTCTGTGCGGATAAAGAGGAGATGCTGACAATGCTGCCAGCGGATCTCTCGATCATGATCGCCACGGTGGCTTTGCTGAGGTTGAAAACACCCTTGAGGTTGACGCGGATGAGGCGGTCAAAGTCGTCATCAGCGATGTCTTGGAAGACGGTTTTTTGTGTGATGGCCGCATTGTTCACCAAGATATCGATGCAGCCAGCCGACCATGTTCGGACACTATTGACCGCTCGTGCGCATTGTTCAGGATCGCCAACGTCGCACGTCAATGGCAATAGGCTGGACTCATCTGCGCCCAGGTCGTGCGCGCATTCTCTGATCGCATCTTCATTCAGATCGAGTATGGCGACCCGTGCGCCATGCTCCAGGAACAGGCGTGCGGTGGCTTTGCCAATTCCTTTGGGATGCGATGCGCCGGAGATAATTGCGACACGGCCTTCGAGCAGTTTCATAAGCGTTGGGTAACGAGAACTAGGGAAAGGAGTGAGGGTCCGCCGGTTTATTGCGGTTTGATTCCGGCCTCTTTGGCCACAGCGCGCCAGGCCTCGATGTCTGCCGCATTGGCTTTTTCGTGTTTGGGCCCGGATATATAGTTCGCGGTGATTCCCAGGCCAAGGAGTTTCTGGACAACGTCCGGCTCTTTCAGAACCTTTTCCAATGTCGAGGAAAGCCGCTGGACGACGGGGGCAGGGGTGCCGGCGGGGACATACATTGCCCAGTTCAAATCCCGGTCGAAATCAATCCCCTGTTCCTTGTAGCTGGGTACGTCCGGTGTGCTCGGGGATCGCTTGGTACAGACTGCCAGGGCCTTTACCTTGTGCTGCGTGACCATGGGCGTGGCCGTAGCCATGTCGACAAAGCCCAGATCTATATGACCGCCGATCACGTCGGTCATGACTTGCGTGGTTCCTTTATAGGGCACATGCGTGAGTTTGACGTTGCCTTTCTGCGCCATGACCTCGCCGCAGAAATGGCCTGTCGAGCCGACTCCCCAGCTCGCATATTGCACGGGTTCTTTCCTGGAGTCCGCGAGCTTGCGCAGCTCGGCAACGTTGTTGGCGGGGAAGTCGTTGTTGGCGATGACGATGATCGCCGAGTTTCCGATCGCGCCTAATGAGGTAAAGCTCTTGATGGGGTCATAAGGCAGATTCTGGTAGACCAATGGGGACAGCACATGTGTGGTCATTCCGCCGATGGTGATGGTGTAACCGTCAGGTGCGGATCTGGCCACAGTCGCTATCCCGATGGTTCCGCCCGCCCCGGGCTTGTTTTCCACAATGACGGGTTGCTTGAGTTCGGCGGCGAATCGTTCGGCGAGAATGCGCCCCAGCGTATCTCCGCCTCCACCGGCGGAGAACGGCAAGAGCATACGAATCGGACGATCGGGGTAGTCGGCATGTACGGCGCCGGATATGAACAAGCCCGCCATCATGACAGCGGCAGATAGTTTCTTCATTTTTTTTGTCTCCTGATAGGTCGTTTTTCCGTGCGCTCGTTGAGGCCCGTTTATGTCATGCTCGATAAGTGATAGGCGACGCCGCCTCCTTTGACAGCGTCGGATGAGCTTTACAGCAGCCCTAGCGAACGCAGCTTTGCGTTCTGACAGCTATAGGGACGTTCGCAAATGATTCTGTCGGAATCTGGCGCAAATTCGAATGTGGCTGCCATGCGGACGCGAAAGGTGCGTCCCGTCGGCTCGTACGTTTTGCCGTCTACGGAGAAGGGGCCTTGGTGGGTTCCCGTAAGCCAGAACTCAACCAGGACTGTGTCGGTTCCCTCGGCTGCGGCAACCGCGATGATCTCGTTTTTCAGATCTGGAAAGGCGGCACGGGAGGAGTGAAAGTAGCCCATCACCTGATCGACGCCGTCAAACGTTGCGCCGCTTGAGTGCATTTCGTATCGGGGGTGCTCGAAGGTGTCGATGACCTTATCCCATTCCTGTACGCATTCGAGCGCCATGTGATCGATCACGGTTTGTACACGGGCCGCCTGAAGTGCCTGATTCATTGTCTGCCTTTGATTGATATGGTGGAAACGTTTCCACAAATTATCGCGGCGTTTTTATTGGTGTAAAACTAGGGATAACCATAATTTTGCGGAAACGATTTTATAAATGGGATTCAGAGGCAGCCTAGTGATGACGCAGGAGGGTAGTGGGGGATATGACGGGAGGACTGCGATATACCTGAGATAAGATGTCTGCTCCCCCAAACGGTCAGGAGTCTCCATGCTGGAACCCAGATTCGATTACGTCACCTGCGCCAGTCCCGCGGGATTGCATCGCATGGCTTACACGGAATGGGGGGATCCCGATAATGATCGCGTTTTGCTCTGCGTACACGGATTGACCCGTACGGGCCGGGACTTTGATTCCCTGGCTCGGAGAATGGCAGGCGATTTCCGGGTGGTCTGCCCGGACGTGGTGGGGCGGGGCCGTTCTGACTGGTTGCCCACGCCTGCGCTCTATAGCGTGCCGCAGTACGTGTCGGACATGGTGACCTTGATCGCGAGGCTACGGCCCGCCTCGTTGTTGTGGGTGGGAACGTCGATGGGGGGCTTGATCGGGTTGGGCTTGGCCGGCATTGCCACCTTTGCCCGCATGATGCATGCCGTGCAGCCGCGTCCCGAGGCATGGCCGGCCGATCAGGATATTCGCTTTGATCGGATGGTGTTAAACGACGTAGGGCCGAGGTTGAGTCCCGAGGCCTTGGGCCGCATCGGTCAATATGTCGGCCAGCCTGTCGAGTTCGAGTCTTTTGCTCAGGCGGTGCACGCCGTGCGCGAGGTGTCAGCGACGTTTGGGCCGCATACGGACGCGCAATGGGAAGACCTGACGCGTAACGTGTATGTCCAGCGCGGCGATAAATGGGTCAAACACTACGATCTGAATCTGGCTGTGCCTCTGGCGTCGCAGGCAGCCGAGGCGTATTCCACGGGAGAGCAGTTACTGTGGAACGCCTATGATTCCCTGGATTGTCCTGTTCTGATTGTGCGAGGCGCTGAATCGGATTTGCTGAGCGAAGTGACTGCCCAGGAGATGCTGGCGCGCAACGCCCGGGCTAGCCTGGTCACTGTAGCGGGCGTGGGGCATGCGCCGACGCTCATGGACGATGCGCAGATCGATCCTGTGGCGAGTTTCTTGCGCGGACAGCCGGTATCGTCGTGATAGGTGGCGCGCCGGCGTTTACCGAGGTAAACGCGATGCAACGGTGTTGCCGCAGTTGAAATGATGTGGCGGTATTCCTTCGGTACACGCGACGTGGGGGCCGTTCCTTGGGTGAAAGCAGCATGAGACTTATTTGGGCAACAGCGACGGCTCCAGCGTCGCGAGCACATCATCACACCTGGCGCGATACAGCCGTGCGGGCCGGTGACCCTCGGTCTTTGTCCGGCCCGTTTCCTCCAGCGCGTTCATTTCCTGAATTCTGCGGATGAATCCGCGGGGCTCCAGCGTGCCCCCCAGCAGTTGTTCATATACCGCTCGCAGTTCCGAAATCGTGAATTCGGCAGGCATTAGATGGATAGGCAGCGCCGAATAACTGGTCTTGGATTGCACGCGCTCGACGGCGCAACGCAAGATCGAGGAATGATCAAAGGGCAGTGTGCGCTTTGCGACCTCGTTGACGGGTTCCCATCGGAATTTATCGCTGCCCTGAGGCGCGATGTGCGGCGCCACCAATGCGTAATAGACGATGGATGCAGACCAGCCACGCGGATCGCGCGCCGCGCCCGTGAACGTGGCGAGTTGCTCGAGATAGGGACTTTGTACGCCGGCCTTTTCCTGCAGGACCCGCATCGCAGTGTGTTGAGCGTCGTGATCGGTCTGAGGACGCACAAATCCCCCCGGCAGGGCCCATGCCTGGAAAAAGGGCTCTTGCGGATTGTCACGCCGGACCAGGCCGACCTGAAGGTAGCGATCCAGTAACGTCAGCAGTACGACATCGACGGTCAGGATCGGAGTAGGGTGTGATGTGGGAGAAAGATCGCTCATAGCCAGGCCAGAATGGGATGTCAGGATATTAACGGCGAAAACGCGGTATGTCACATATTTCTACATGAATAGGCCTACATAACTTATGGCAAATATGCCGTAAGTATGTATAATTTGATCAACCTATCCAGATGCCTTTGTGGAGAACCGTCGTGAGCCAGCAGATTCACCTTTTGATCATTGATCCTCAGAACGATTTTTGCGATTTGCCGGCCAGTGCGCGGCCGCAGGTGCAGGGGATAGCGGCGTCGCCCGCTTTGCCGGTGTCTGGTGGCGACCAGGACATGAAACGGTTGGCTGATTTTGTGACCCGGATGGGGGCGCGTCTGCGCGACATTACGATCACGCTGGACTCTCACCCTCATGTCGCGATCGAGCGCACGACATTCTGGAAAGACCGCGACGGACAGCCAGTTGCACCCTTTACCCTGATCTCGGCGGATCGGGTCGCGGCAGGGGATTTCGTGCCGGCCAGTCAAGCGGATCTGGTGTTGCGGCAATTGCGCGCATTGGAGCATGCCGGCCGTTATCAGTTGGTGGTGTGGCCGGTGCATTGCGTGACGGGCACGTGGGGGCACAACATTCACGCCGATGTCGCCAATGCGTTGGCGAGGTGGGAATTGCAGTCTCACAGCACGCCGCGCAAGGTACTGAAGGGTGAATACCCGTGGAGCGAGCATTACGGCGCATTCGAGGCCGAGGTTCCTCTGGATGACGTGCCATCGACGCAATTCAATACCCCACTGGCTCAGCGAGTCACCGAGGAGGTCGATCTGCTCTTGGTGGCAGGCCTGGCGTCCAGCCACTGCGTGGCGGCGAGCGTCGATCAGTTATTGGGCGCGTTGCCGAGGTTGTCGCTCAAGGCAGGTTTTCAAGTCGCGCTGCTGACGGATTGCATGAGCCCTGTCGGCGGATTTGAGGCCCAGGCCGAGCAGTTTTTGCAGCGCGCGAGCGCGGCCGGCGTCCAGCTGCTGACGGCTCAACAGGTAATGGATGCGTGCATACGCTGATCGTCCAACAGTTCATTAGAGAGAATCACGATGTCCCAACACTTTCGTCCCGTCATTCAATCATTGTTGGAAACCGATCTGTACAAGTTCTCGATGCTGCAGGCATTGCTGCACAAGTACCCGACCAACACGGCGCAGTACCGGTTCGTGTGCCGCAATCAGCCGGCTTTTCCGCTGGCCGAGTTGGCCGATGATGTGAATCAGCAGCTGGACTATTTGTGCACCTTGCGCTTTTCTCCCGACGAATTGAAATACCTGGCCACGCGCAGTTATTTCAAACCCGACTTTATCGAATACCTGCGCATGTTCCAGCTGCACCGCCCGTTTATCGAGGCGCGTGCCGAGGGAGACCAACTCTCGATCATCGCCCGTGGGCCGCAGGTGCATGTCATGTTGTTCGAGATTTACGTGCTGGCGATCGTGAACGAATTGTACTTTCGCCGATTGGAAATCGAGGACCTGTCGGAAGGGCGCGCGCGGCTGCGCGACAAGGTGACGCAACTGCGGGACGCTTTGACGGATCTGAAGCTGCGGCATCCTTTTGAGTTTTTTGATTTTGGCCTGCGGCGCCGTTTCAGCGGTGCCTGGCAAGAAGAGGTCGTAGCGACCTTGGCTGCCGAATTGCCAGCCTATTTCCGTGGCACATCCAACGTGTATTTGGCCAAGAAATTCGATCTGGTGCCGATCGGCACGATGGCGCACGAGTATTTGCAGACGTTTCAGGCGGTCGGTGTGCAATTGCGTTTGTCGCAAAAGGCTGCGCTGGAGGCCTGGGTGCAGGAATATCGTGGCGACCTGGGTATTGCGCTGACGGACGTGATCGGCATGGATGCGTTCCTGGCGGATTTCGACCTGTATTTCGCCAAGCTGTTCGATGGCCTGCGTCATGATTCGGGCGACCCTGTAGTATGGGGGGAAAAGGCTTTGGCACACTACAAATCGCTGCGTATTGATGCCCATGCCAAACGCCTGACGTTTTCCGATGGGCTGGATGTGCCAAAGATGTTGTCGCTGTACGCGCATTTTGGCGATCGTTGCCAATTGGGCTTTGGGATTGGCACGAACCTGACGAATGACGTGGGGGCGACGCCTTTGAATATCGTCATGAAGTTGGTGAGTTGCAATGACCAGCCTGTGGCCAAATTAGCGGACTCGCCGGGGAAAACCTTGTGCGATGACGAGACCTTCCTCGCGTATCTGCGTCAGGTATTTAATCGCACGGCGGATTGAGCGGAATTCTTTATATAAAGGTCGAACTATGCAAAACCAATTTTCGATCACGGTAGGCCAGATCAATCCCACGGTCGGAGACATGGATGGCAACATCGCCATGATGTTGGCGGTCGCACAGCAGGCGCAAGGCGCCGGCGCGGATATGGTGGTGTTCCCGGAGCTCGCGTTGACGGGGTACACCCCTGGCGATCTGTTGGACGATCCGCTTTTTGAGCGTCGTCGCGCGGCTGCGCAGGCAACGCTCTATGAGACGAGCCGTCAAACACCGGATGTGTATTGGGTGGTCGGTCTGCCGATAAGGCGAGAGGGTACGTCTGGAAAGCCTTTTTACAACGGCCTGCAGGTGCTGTTGAACGGCGAAGTCGTACATACGCAATACAAACAATTATTGCCCACCTATGGGGTGTTCGATGAGCAGCGGCACTTTGCACCGGGACCGGATACCGCAAAAATACTGCGTCTCAGAGGGGCGACGATCGGCTTTCTGATTTGCGAGGATGCCTGGAATGATGAGGCTCAGGATTATTCAGTGAATCCCTTTCAGCGTTTGGCGGATGCAGCGCCGGATCTGGTGATTTCTATTAATGCCAGCCCCAGCAGCAAGGGAAAACGCCAAGTGCGGCATCAATTGTTTTCGAAAGCTTGCGCGCGTCACCAACTGCCTGTGTTGTATGTCGCCCAGGTAGGCGGACATGATCAACTGGTGTTCGACGGAGCCTCGTTTGCGGTGGATGCGGCGGGGACGGTGGTATTCGAGGCCGAACGGTTCGAGGTCGATTCGCCTACACTGCATTTCGATCTTGGCAGCCAGAAATTCTTCGACGCGCAAGGGAAAGTATTGCAGCCGGTACCGCGTGATGGACTGCCCGTATTGGAGTTCTATCGTCAGCAGATCGTGCTGGGCCTGCGCGACTATGCGCGTCGTTGCGGGTTCGGCAAAGTCTTGGTGGGCTCCTCTGGCGGCATAGATTCCGCGTTGACGATAGCGTTGGCTGTGGAGGCGCTCGGGCCAGAAAATGTGATCGCCATCACCATGCCGTCAGTCTATTCGAGCGAGGGCAGCGTGTCCGACTCGGTAGTGTTGTGCCGTAATCTGGGGGTGACGCTGCACGAGATTCCCATACGGGACATCGTGTCGCAGTTTTCGGCCTCGATGCAAGGCAGTACGGTGGGCGAAGCGCCGAGCGGTCTGGCGCTGGAGAACCTGCAGGCACGCGTTCGCGGCACGTTGTTGATGACGTATTCCAATCAATATGGTCCGTTGTTGCTCACGACCGGCAACAAGTCGGAGCTATCCGTCGGGTATTGCACACTGTATGGCGACACTAACGGCGGTTTGGGACTGATCGGCGATCTCTACAAGACCGAAGTCTTTGCCCTGTCGGGGCATATCAACAAGACAGCAGGCCGGGAGCTGATTCCGCAGAGCATCATCGAAAAAGCACCATCGGCGGAGTTGGCACCCGATCAAAAGGATACGGATTCGCTGCCGCCGTATGAAGTGCTGGATGAGATGCTGAAGGTCCTGATCGAGGGCTCCTTGCTCGACGCCGACGATCTGGCCGTCGCGCAGAATACCGTTGATGCATTGGTTCAGACCGAGACGGGGCGGCAGACGCTGGACAAGGTACAGCGGCTCATCGCGCGCAGTGAATACAAACGCCGCCAGGCTCCGCCTATCATTCGAGTGCGCGCCCGTGCGTTTGGGACGGGCAGGCAGGTGCCTATCACGGCGCGGCAGTATTGAGAGGCTTCGGCGTCGACTTCTGCTCCTCCCACTTTCTGAATTGGGGTGGGGAGGAGGGCCAGGCATTGTCTAGAAAATCAGGAATATTGTGATGTCTTCGACTTATCGTTATCCCGTCACCGTTGTCATCGGCCGCTGGCAGTTGCCGCACTTGGCGCATAAAGCGCTGATCCAGCACGCGTTTGACGCCGGCGAACGCGTGATGATCGTGATTGGCTCTTCATTTCGTTCGCGCAATGATAAAAACCCATTTCGTGAATTCGAACGCCGCGCCATGCTGGAAAGCATGTTGACGCAGGCGCAACGCGCACGTGTGGAGTTCGTATTCGTGCGGGACTATTACGATGACCGGCGTTGGGCGGATGTCTTGCGAGAGGAGGTACGAGCGCGTGCCTCAGGTCAACGAGTCGCTCTGGTCGGGTTCAAAAAGGATGCTTCGGGCTACTACCTCGATCTGTTTCCCGATTGGGCCTATGAGGATGCAGGCAGCATCCAACCGCTGGATGCGACACGTTTGCGCGATGTGTATTTTGGCGAAGGCTCGCTGTCCTCCAGCATTCAGGTGCTGGAACCCTATGTCGATCCCGGCGCGCTGGACTATTTGCGATCATGGGCGGCGTTGCCGGAATACGAGGTGCGGCGTGCCGAGCACCAGGCGATCAAGCGCTACAAGGCAAAGTACACGGGGCCGTATTTTCTGACGGCCGATAGCGTGCTGCAGGTGAATGATCACGTATTGCTGATCAAGCGCGGCGGTGAAATGGGCCATGGGCAGTGGGCGTTGCCGGGCGGTTTTGTCGACCCGGGAGAACAGTTCTATGACGCCGCGGTGCGCGAATTGAACGAAGAGACCCGCTTTGCCGCACTACCCGGCGTGATTAGGGCCGCTCTGAAAAGGAGTGCCGTTTTTGATCACCCGGACCGCAGTCCTCGCGGTCGTCTCATCACACAGGCTTTTCACTTTCGTTTCAGTCGGGATGAACTGCCGCAGGTACAAGGCGCCGACGACGCCAAGGAGGCCGTGTGGTGGCCCATCGAGCGCCTGTCCGAAATCGAAGCTGATCTATTCGAGGATCACGCTGTGATTCTGGACCATTTTTTTGGTTTTCGATGACCGTGCACTATAGCGTGCAATAGAAAGAACTATGATTGATCCAGTTTCAACAAAAGTCGAAACTTCTCCTTGACCAGCGGTCAGCTCCAGAATCAGGATCAGGCAATGAAGAATGCACTTCTGATTATCGACGTCCAACGTGGTTTGTTCGATCCTGAACCACGTCCCCATGAGGCTGACGTTGTGCTTGAGCGCATCAATTTCCTCACAATGCGAGCGAGGGACAAAGGTGTTCCCGTGATTTGGATACAGCACGAGGATGCTGGAGAGTTAGCGTTTCTATCTCCAGGCTGGCAATTGGCGTCGTCGTTATTGGAATTGCCGACCGACCTGAAGGTCGGAAAAAAGACCGCCGATTCGTTTTTGAACACAGATCTTGGCGGTTTGCTCTCACAACTAGGTACAGAATCAATCGTAGTCGCTGGCTACGCGTCGGAGTTTTGCGTCGATACGACGGTTCGGCGTGCGGCGGCCTTGGGATTCCCTGTTCTGATCGCTGCTGATGCACATACTACGCATGACAAGCCGCACGCGTCAGGCGAGGCTATACGGCGACATCACAATGCGACGTTGTCAGCCATTTCCAGTTTCGGTCCGCAGATTCGTGCGGTTCCATGTTCTGAAGTTGAATTCGAATAGAAGGTTGAGTAAGCGAGGTTTTCTATGAAGAAGTATCCCTCGAAAGTTGACCTGTGGCTGATAGCTTTGTTGGCGGTGGTGACTGCGCTGCTTGCCTGGGGCACGTGGCATTCCGGGCATGTACTCGCTTTTGTGGTGATGATCCTTTGGCTCGCCATTCTCGCCCTGACGATTTTTCCGTGTTACTACGTTTTGACCGACAGTCATTTGTTGGTCCGTTGCGGCATGCGGAAGTGGAAAATCTCCTATACCGATATCAAATCCGTCAGGCGCTCGCGGAGTTTTCTGGCTGGACCAGCGCTGTCGCTACAACGAGTGGAAATCCAGGTCGGGCCGTTCGACGCGATACTCCTATCACCATTGGACCGGGACAAGTTCATTGAAGATGTACAGTGGCGTGTGTTTAGACTGTCGTAGATTTTGGGTGGCGTGTCGCGCCCATATATGAATATCTATCTCGAATCACCCAATCAACCTCAAAATGAAGATTGCAGTCCTTTCTGACATCCACGGCAATATTTCCGCCTTGCAAGCTGTCCTGGAGGATATTGCACAGCAAGGAGTGGACTGTACGGTCAATCTGGGAGACATTCTTTCAGGACCGCTGCATCCTGTTGAGACGGCTGATCTGCTGATGTCACTCGACCTGCCCACCGTCCGAGGCAATCATGAGCGGCAGCTGCTGACTCATCCGGTGGAGTCAATGGGAGCTTCTGATCGGTTTACCTATGAACGTTTGGGCAAGGAACATTTAGACTGGATCAGGAGTTTGCCGCTCGATATGCAGTTGGGTGGGGATATATTGTTAGTGCACGGTTCGCCCGGCAATGATTTGCAGTACCTCATGGAGACTGTGGACGAGACAGGATTGCGGCCAGCCAGCGCAGACGAAATAACAAGCCGTCTCGATGGGGTAAACCAATCGATTATTTTTTGCGGCCACACTCATATTCCTCGATCGGTACGTCTGCCCGATGGGCGGAGGGTAATCAACCCCGGTAGCGTTGGCCTACAGGCTTACGATGATAGCCATCCGGTGCCACACGTCGTGCAGACTGGATCGCCCCAGGCGCGATATGCCATCGTTGAGCGTCAAGGTGCTGATTGGTCCGTCGACCTACGTAAAGTGCCGTACGACTATCAGACTGCCGCGGATCTGGCGCGGCGTAACGGCCGGCCGGATTGGGCCGTGGCTTTGCAAACGGGCACCCTGTCAGAATTAGGTTGAACTCTGCGGCAAGAAAGCCGGCATTGCCAGCCAGCGAGAGGGCCGTACAATAGACTTCATGTACACCACTACCCTGAACATCGATCTGCACTGCCATTCCACTGTGTCCGACGGGATTTTGCCGCCGGCCGAGGTGGCTCGCCGTGCGCACGCCAATGGCGTGGATGTCTGGGCGTTGACGGATCATGACGAGGTGGGCGGTATAGCGCAGGCCGGCGAGGCTGCACGCGAACTCGGGATGCAGTTCATCACGGGTAGCGAGGTCTCGGTCACTTGGGCTGGGCAAACGGTCCATATTGTCGGCCTGGGATTTGACCCCGAAAACCCCGCGTTGCTGGAGGGCCTGCGTAATACCCGGTCTGGCCGTTCCGAGCGGGCGCGCCGCATGGGGCAGCGTTTGGCGGACATGGGTATGCCCGGTGCCTACGAGGGGGCCATTCCCTTGGCTGGTAATCCAGACCTGGTCAGCCGCACCCACTTTGCCCGTTATTTGGTGCAAGCCGGGTATTGTCCGGATGTACAAACCGTTTTCAACAAATACCTGGGCGACGATTGCCCGGGGCATGTTCCGATGCAATGGGCGACATTGCCGGATGCCGTGAGCTGGATCACTGGCGCAGGCGGACGGGCTGTTATTGCTCATCCCGGCCGCTATAAATACTCGTTGTTGCAGTTCAATGCGCTGTTCGACGAGTTTTTGCAGCTGGGCGGCGTCGGGATCGAGGTGGTGACGGGGAGTCACACCGCTGACGAGGCGCGTCATTATGCTGGCGTTGCTCGACGCTTTGGATTTCTGGCCTCGCGGGGATCGGATTTTCATAGTGCGACAGAGAGCAAGGCGGATCTCGGTTCGTTGCCCCCATTACCCGATGATTTAAAGCCAGTCTGGCACGACTGGTTCTAGACAAGAATGAACAAGGCTTTTGTTAAAGAGTCGGATCGCGACGACGACGATGATTTGCCCGAGGCGCAGGCGCTGCCGGCAGGGACGCGCAATTACATGACGCCGGCGGGCTATGCCCGTTTGCGTGATGAGTTGGCTCACTTGATGAATGTCGAGCGCCCCTCGGTCGTGCAGGTCGTGTCGTGGGCCGCCTCGAATGGCGATCGTTCCGAGAACGGCGATTATCTATACGGCAAGAAACGCCTGCGCGAGATTGATCGCCGTATGCGTTTTTTGACTAAACGCTTGGACATCGCCGAGGTAGTCGATCCTGCTGCACAACCGAATCGCGACCAAGTTTTTTTCGGTGCAACCGTGACTTATTCGGACAAGGCGGGCGAGGATCACGTCGTCACGATTGTCGGCGTCGACGAGGCAGAGCCCCTGGCCGGGAAGATCAGCTGGATTTCCCCCGTGGCACGCGCACTGATCAAGGCGCGCGAAGGCGATACGGTTGTCTTGCGCACGCCCGGTGGCGTGGAAGAGCTGGATATTCTCGAAGTGCAGTATCCCGAATGACTTCGATCGGTATGTCAATTCTCGTGCCGCTAGATTCAGTCCGATGAGGCCGCATCTTGCCCACGCAGGGTGATGTTGGGATGGTCAGCGATGATCTGCAGCACGATATCGAAATAGGTGGCACCCGTGTCGTTTTCCAGCGCTGCCAGTTTTTTACGGATGAGTGTCAAGTTGAATTGGTCTGGATGCTTTAGTTTTTCGAGGTAATACTCACGCGTAGCTGCAATACCGAGATCTGCACGGTTTTTTTCCATATTTCGCCAGATCAATACCACCGATTCTTCACCGCGCGCCGCGCCGTAGGCGCCGTATAGCATGTCGTCCAGCGCATCCAGACTTGGCCCAAGCTGCCAGTCTTCGTCTGCCATGAACACGCGATTGATCTCTGTGTAAAACGACGGAATATCGTGAATATTGTTTCCGTCGAGGGTCAGGGTTTTGGTCGGCATGGTTGTGCGGCACGTAAGGGCGGGTTCTGGATAGAGTACAAAAAAACGGACGCCGATTCGGCGTCCGTCGTGGAGGCGGGCTCTGTTGGCCGTGCCTTCCAGTTGGCGGCCGTGGCCGCCATATCCCCTTGGGTTGCTGCTTATTTCTTGCGGGCGGCGATGGCTTTTTCGGCCATGTTGACCAGATCTTCGCCGACACGTGGTTTCCATTTGTCGTAGACCGGCTTGGTCACGGCGACAAATGCTTTGTGCTGTTCTTCGGTCAGCGACGTGACAGTCACGCCATGGCCTTCGATTTCCTTGAGTAACGATGGGTCTTCAGGGGTCACGCCTTTACGGGCGATCGCGATTTCTTTCTTGCCGGCTTCGATGGCTGCTTCGCGGACGATCTTGCGATCGGCTTCAGACCAGGATTCCCAGACTTCGCGATTGACGACAAACACCAGCGGGTCGGCAACGTAATTCCACAACGTCAGGTATTTCTGAGCGACATCGTAAAGCTTTGCGCCGGTATAAATCGATAGGGGATTCTCCTGACCATCCACCGCGCCGCTGGCCAGCGCGGGCTGCGCATCGGCCCAGCTCATTTGGGTTGGGTTCGCGCCCAGCGCGGTGAAGGTGTCGATGTAAAGCGGCGAGCCGACGACACGCAGTTTCAGGCCTTTGAGATCCTCGGGCTTGGAGATGGCGTGGCGCGAATTGCTCAACTGACGATAGCCGTTTTCACCCCAGGCGAGCGGAACGACGCCGGATTTTTCAATGACTTTGAACAGCTCGGCGCCGACATCGCCTTGTACCAGCGCGTCAATGGCGGCGTAGTCAGGCATCAGGAAGGGCAGGGAAAACAGGTTGAGCTGTTTGACCTGCGGCGACCAGTTGATGGTCGAGCCGACGGCCATGTCGATGACGCCTTGGCGGATGGCGGTGAATTCACGGGTCTGATCGCCCTGGACCAATGAGGTGCCGGGATAGACTTTGATGTTGATGCGGCCGTTGGTGCGCTCGCGCACGAGGTCCGACCAGATCACCGCGCCCTGGCCCCAAGGGAAGCTGGTGCCTACGACGATAGAGAGTTTGTATTCCGACTTGTAGTTCTGGGCGTGCGCTGGGGTCAACGCGAATGCGGCTGCCGCGCACAAGGCAGCGCCGATCAGGTTGCGTAGCTTCATGGGGTTATCTCCTCGTGTTTGTGAAATTTATGCGTTATTAATGCAACGGCTGGGTGTGATGATCAATACCCCAGTTTGTGCGGCAGCCACAGCGCCAGTTGCGGAAACACCAATACCGCGACCAGTACCAGGAACATCGCCGCCAACAGCCACAGTACCCACGGGATCGTAGATTCCATGGGTACGCGGGCAATGCGGCAAGATACCATCAGATTTACGGCCAGCGGTGGGGTGAATTGGCCCAGCGCCACTTTCAAGGTCAGGATGACGCCAAACCAGACGGGGTCCCAGCCATAGGCATCGGCGATGGGCATCAGCAGCGGTACGAAAATCAAAAAGATCGAGATCCCGTCCAGGAACATGCCCATCGTCATCAACAGCAGGATCAACAAGGACAGTACGCCCCATTCACCCAGGCCCGAATTGACGATGGCATGGGTGATCGGGTCGATGATGCTCAGGGTGGACAGCGCCCAGGCAAAGATACCGGCCAGGGCGACCACCATCATGATGACGGCCGAGAGCTCGGCAGCCTCGCGCAAGATGATGAACAAGTCGCGGACCTTGATCGTGCGATGGATGAACATGCCGACGAACAGGCCATAGAACACAGCGACGACGGCAGCCTCGGTCGGCGTGAACCAGCCCATCCGCATCCCGCCCAGAATCAGGACGGGCGCTGCCAGGCCCCAGCTGGCCTCGCGCAGGCTGGCCCACAAGGGCGGGCGGGGGAGGTGGGCTTCCTGGATGCCGAGTTTGTGTTTGCGGGACAGCCATACCGCGGGCACGATCAAGGCAATACCGGCCAAAATGCCGGGCACCATGCCGGCGGCGAACAGCGCGGGCACGGACGCGCCTGGTACCAGCACCGAATAGATGATGAATGCGATAGACGGTGGAATCAGGATATCCGTGGCGGCGCCAGCTGCGACGACCGAGGCCGAAAACGGCGCGGGATAACCCGCGCGCGACATGGCGGTGATCATGACGGCGCCGACGGCTGCCGCGCAGGCCGGGCCCGAGCCCGAAATACCGCCCAGGAACATGGCAACGGCAATGGCGATCAGCGGCAGCATGCCGGGGCCGCGTCCCACGATGGCGATGGCCAGATCGACGAGCCGGCGAGCTACGCCAGACCGGTCGAAAATCGAGCCGACCAACACAAACATGGGAATGGCCAACAAGGGATATTTGGCCAAGCCAGCGTAAAAATTCTGGGGGACGGCCAGCAGGCCAAACCACGCGACATCATGATTGGATATCGCAATGGCCAGCGTGCCTGCAACGCCCAGCGACACGCACACTGGGACGCCGATGACCATCAGGATGGCGAAGACGATAAAAAGCAGGGCGGCGATCATTGCGTTTTGCCCTGCAAGAGGCGGCGCAGTGTACCCAGCGTGCGCAGCGCAATCGCCGCCGCCATCGCCGGCAGCCAGATCGAATACCACCAGGTCGGCACGCCGATGGCGGGCGAGGTCTCCTCGTACATGTACTCGTCCAGCACCAAGCGGACAGACAATACCGTCAGCAAGATAAAGAACAACAAGACCACGGTATGCGAAATGATAGCCAGGCGCCGTTGGCGGGCGGGGGGGCCGCTATCGGCGACCGCCTCAATACGGATATGGTGGTTGCGGACAAAGGCGCTGCTGCCACCCGCCATGGTCAGCACAATCAACAGGAACACCGAAATTTCTTCAGTCCAGGCAAAGGACTGATCAGTGAAGTAGCGCACCAGCACATTGATAAAGGTGATCAGCGCGAGGATGGCCAGGACGCCGACGGCGAGCCAGTCTTCGATGGCTAGCGGGACCTTGACGTCGGGATCGGGAGTGGCGGAGATGATGGGTTCGGCAGGAGTAGCCGAGTCGACGGGAACGTCTGGGTGGGACATGGGCAGCAGCAGCTTGGAATAAGGCGGTGATCAGAAAACTGAGAAAGCGGGTAACCGGGGCAAGCGGGCAGAAAGCCAGAACGAGCAGGCCAAGCGGGCCAGGATCGCAGCATCCTACCGTTGACGGCGGCTCGCGTTAGTGCGTGTTTTCCCGTGGGTGAAGGGCTTTTGCAACATGTTGCGGTACGGAAATTGCGCGGGATTTGGGGTCAAAACGGGGCGTTTGGCTGGTCCAATTTCCAGGGAAGAGCGTCGTTTGCTGCATAGCGGCATCATGCGGCAGCGTGATTTTGAATTATTTTGTAACTCCACCCGGGGAGGGTTTCTGCCCGACTTTAGGGGGATTCGCTCGGGAAATCCCTGAAAAGGTAAAATGCTCGTTTTGCTTCTTTCCACTTTCCAAACGGCGCCCGCATCGTGTCTCTCGTCCAGCATTTGCCCGGTTCTTCTGTCCTTTCCGCCTTTCGCCGCGAGCGTCTCCTGGCACAGCTGCAAGAGGCGGGCCTGCCTGTCGCAGACGTTTCCGCCCGCTACGAACATTTCATCAATACGGATACGGCCCTGGATGACGCTCAACAGCTGCAATTGACGCAGTTGCTGGACTACGGCACGCCCGTGGCGGGCGAGGCGCCGGCCAAGAGCCTGACACTGCTGGTGATCCCCCGCCTGGGTACGATTTCCCCGTGGGCCAGCAAGGCCACCGACATCGCTCACAACTGTGGCCTGGCTGCAGTGCGGCGTATCGAGCGCGGCGTGCGTTATTTCCTGGTGCCCGAGCGCGGTTTGCTGGGCGCGAAAACGCTGGATGATGCGATGTTGGCCCGTGCGGCTGATTGCCTGCATGACCGCATGACGGAAACGGTGGTGGGCGCGGATTTCGACGGACAGGCGCTGTTTCAGGCCCTGGCGGGCAAACCCATGCGTACGGTCGCCGTACAGGCGCAGGGGCGTGATGCATTGGTTGAGGCCAATACGACACTGGGCTTGGCGCTATCCGAGGACGAGATCGATTACCTGGCACAGTCGTTCACCAGCCTGGGGCGGGATCCCACGGATGTCGAGCTGATGATGTTCGCCCAGGCCAACAGCGAACACTGCCGCCACAAGATTTTCAACGCCCAGTGGGTGATTGACGGCCAGCCGCAATCGGAAACGCTGTTCGGCATGATTCGTGCCACCCACAAGGCCCAGCCCCAGGGCACGGTCATTGCGTATTCGGATAACGCGGCCGTCATGGAAGGCGGTGCTGCGCAACGTTTCCAAGCCGGTGTGCCGTCGTCTGACGGGCAGGGCGGCGAGGCTGCCCGCTATGTGCGGCGCGATGCCACCGTGCACACCCTGATGAAGGTCGAGACGCACAATCACCCCACGGCGATTGCGCCGTTCCCAGGGGCGGCGACGGGTGCGGGTGGCGAGATCCGCGACGAGGGCGCGACTGGCCGTGGATCCAAGCCCAAAGCAGGCCTGACAGGCTTTACCGTGTCGCATTTGCGTTTTCCGGATGCCATGCAGCCGTGGGAAGCCGACCATCATGGCTTGCCCGACCGTATCGCATCGCCGCTGTCCATCATGATTGATGGCCCCATCGGCGGCGCTGCGTTCAACAACGAATTCGGCCGGCCGAACCTGCTGGGCTATTTCCGCACGTACGAGCAAACCGCAGGCGATACGCGCTGGGGCTATCACAAGCCCATCATGATCGCGGGCGGGCTGGGCAGTATCGATGCCGAGCTGACCAAGAAAGAAATCATTCCTCCTGGCGCTTTGCTGATCCAGTTGGGCGGCCCGGGCTTCCGCATCGGGATGGGCGGTGGTGCGGCCTCCAGTATCAGCATGGGCAGCAACTCCGCCGAGCTGGACTTTGATTCGGTGCAGCGTGGCAACCCGGAAATCGAGCGTCGCGCGCAAGAGGTCATCGATCGTTGCTGGCAGCAGGGTACGAATAATCCGATTCTGGCGATCCATGACGTGGGTGCGGGCGGTTTGTCGAACGCGTTCCCCGAGCTGGTCAATGATGCCGGCCGCGGTGCGGTGTTCGATTTGAAGCGTGTGCCACTGGAAGAGTCCGGTCTGTCGCCGGCGGAGATCTGGAGCAACGAGTCGCAAGAACGCTACGTGCTGTCGATCTTGCCGCAGGACCTGGAGCGTTTCGATGCGATTGCGCGTCGTGAGCGTTGCCCGTATGCGGTGGTGGGCGTGGCGACCGAAGAGCGTCAATTGCGCGTGGTCGATGGCGAAGGCCTGCCGGGTGTTGATACGGCTGCGGCCGGTGAGAGCGCGGTGGGTGTGGCCGCAGGCGATGCCAATGCGCGGCCAGTCGATGTGCCGATCGATGTGATTCTGGGCAAGCCTCCGCGCATGACGCGCGATGTGCAGCGCTTGCCTGGTGTGTCGGAGCCCCTGGACCTGGTGGGTATCGATTTGACCGAGGCCGCTTATCGCGTGCTGCGCCATCCGACGGTGGCCAACAAATCGTTCTTGATCACCATTGGCGACCGTACCGTGGGTGGGTTGTCCAGCCGTGACCAGATGGTGGGGCCGTGGCAGATCCCGGTGGCGGATTGCGCGGTTACGTTGGCGGATTACGAAGGCTTCCGTGGCGAGGCCATGGCGATGGGCGAACGCACGCCGCTGGCGGTGCTGAATGCGCCCGCATCGGGCCGTATGGCTGTTGCCGAGGCGCTGACCAACTTGGCCGCCGCCGATGTGGCGCGTCTGGAGGACATCAAGCTGTCGGCTAACTGGATGGCTGCCTGCGGTGTCGACGGTCAGGACGCTGCCTTGTACGACACGGTGTCTGCGGTCAGCGAGCTGTGCCAGGCAACAGGCCTGTCGATTCCGGTCGGCAAGGATTCCCTGTCCATGAAGACCTCATGGAATCAGGATGGTGAAAATCGCCAGGTCGTGGCGCCTGTGTCGCTGATCGTGACGGCGTTTGCGCCGGTGAGTGATGTGCGTGCCAGCCTGACGCCGCAGTTGCGTGCCGAGGTGGGCGACAGCGTGCTGATCGTGATTGATCTGGGTCGTGGCCGCCATCGCATGGGCGGCTCTATCCTGGCGCAGGCCTACAGCCAGGTTGGCGAAAGCGTGCCGGATATCGACGAGCCGCAGGATTTGCGCGCGTTCTTTGTGACGATTCGCACGTTGGCCGAGGCCGGGGTGTTGTTGGCGTATCACGACCGTTCCGACGGTGGCCTGTTTGCTACGCTGTGCGAAATGGCATTTGCCGGTCGCACCGGGATTTCGGTCAACCTGGATATGTTGACTTTTGATGCAAACTCGGCGGATTGGGGCGACTACAAGATCCGTCCCGAGCAGGTCGCGGTGCAACGTGATGAACTGACGCTCAAGGCGCTCTTTACCGAGGAAGCCGGCGCGGTGCTTCAAGTCCCCGCATCCGAGCGCGATGCGGTGATGCAGGTTCTGCGCGGCGCGGGTTTGTCGGCGCATTCGCATGTGATTGGCGGGCTGAACGATACCGATACGGTCGAGTTTTATCGTGACGGTAAAAAGATCTGGAGCGAGCCGCGTGCCGATCTGGGTCGTGCCTGGAGCGAGGTCAGCTACCAGATCATGTCGCGCCGGGATAATCCAGCTTGCGCACAGGCAGAGCTGGATACGTGGAACGATGTCAAGGATCCGGGTCTGTCGCCGCGCGTGGCATTCGACCCGCAAGAGGACGTCGCTGCGCCGTTCATCGCGACGGGCAAGCGTCCTCGTGTTGCGATTCTGCGTGAGCAGGGTTGCAATAGCCAGGTCGAAATGGCCTGGGCGTTTGATACGGCGGGCTTTGATGCGGTCGACGTGCACATGACCGATTTGCTATCGGGCCGTATTGATTTGAGCACGATGCAGGGTCTGGTGGCTGTTGGCGGTTTTAGCTATGGCGATGTGTTGGGCGCGGGTGAGGGTTGGGCGCGCACGATTCGCTTTAATAGCCGTTTGTCGGATCAGTTCGCGGCGTATTTCGGGCGTTCGGATACCTTTGGTCTGGGTGTGTGCAATGGTTGCCAGATGATGGCGGCATTGGCGCCGATGATTCCTGGTGCGGAGTTCTGGCCGCGATTCACGCGTAACCAATCGGAGAAGTACGAGGCGCGTTTGTCGCTGGTGGAGTTGGCTGCTTCGCCGTCGATTTTCTTCCAGGGAATGGAAGGAACGCGAGTGCCTGTGGCGGTGGCGCATGGCGAAGGCTATGCGGACTACAGTAAGCAAGGCGACGCGGGCAAGGTGCTGGTCGCTGCGCGGTTTATCGACAACCATGGCAAGGCGACGGAGGCTTATCCGTTTAACCCGAACGGCAGTCCAGATGGGCAGACGTCGGTGACGACGGCGGATGGGCGCTTTACTGTGATCATGCCGCACCCTGAGCGTGTGACGCGTAATGTGATGATGTCTTGGGCGCCTGAGCAATGGGGGGATGCGGATAGTGGTGGTGCTTATAGCCCTTGGATGCGGATGTTCCGTAATGCTCGGGTTTGGGTAGGATGAGCTTTACTGCTTGATGTGAAGGAAAGAGCCTGGCTTTTTAGCTGGGCTTTTTTTTGCCAGGATGACCTAAAACAGAAATGCCCTCTTTAGGGCCGCAATTCGACGGTGCAGAGTCGGTTGTTGGGCCGGTAAAGGCGGTCACGTTGGTGTTCTATTGGACGTCGAGGCTGGGCAGTGGCCGCGTGAGGGCTTCGTGGGATCGGTCGGACGCCTTCGCGTCCGACACCGCTTCGTCAACCTCGTCGCTGCGCTCCTTCGGTTTCCCTCGCTCGATCCCAAGGCGCCCTCACGCGGCCACTGCCCAGCCTCGACTCGCAGCGTCTCACAATGCACGGGTGTCCGAGTTTTGTGGACGGATTAGGCTCGATTTTCGCTTCTTGAGGTTGGTATTGATCAAGGGGGGCGAATGGTCTCGGCAATGTTCGTCCGGCTTTTGTATGTCTATATCCGAAGCGTGCTTCACGGCATCTTGCATTCGGCGGCGAAGGCGTCTGCGTGCTGGGTCAGCGTGGTGCCGACGAGTTTGTTTTGCAGTTTGCCATCCGCGGTGCGCTGGACTTGGCGCATGTAGATGTCCTGGATCGGATACTGGTTGGTGTTGAATTTGAAGCTGCCGCGGATGGATTGGAAGTCTGCGGCTTTGAGGGCTTGCCTGAAAGCGGCTTTGTCTTCCATTTTGCCGCCGACTTTGCGTACGGCGCTGTCGATGAGCATGGCGGTGTCGTAGGCTTGGGCGGCGTACATGGTGGGTGAGCGGCCATAGGATTTTTCAAAGTCGGCTACGAATTTTTTGTTGGCCGGATTATCCAGGTCGGCTGCCCATTGTGAGGCGTTGTACAGGCCTTCCATGGCGTCGCCGACGGCGCGGATGGTGTCGACGTCGGCGGAGAAACCCGGGGTGAGAATGGCCATTTGTTTGTCCATGCCGGCCGCGCCCATCTGTTTGATGAAGTTCACGCCCAGGCCGCCGGGCAAGAACAGGAATACGGCGTCGGGCTTGGTGGCGCGCAGTTGCGCCAGTTCGGCGGAAAAGTCGAGCTGACTGAGTTTGGTGTAGACCTCGTCGGCGATGGTGCCTTTGTACAGGCGTTTGAAGCCATCGAGTGATTCGCGTCCACCGGGGTAATTGGGGGCGATGAGGGCGACGCTTTTGTAGCCTTTTTCGGTGGCGAATTTGCCCATGGCGGCGGGGATGTCCTCGTTCTGCCAGGCGACGGCATAAAAGCGCGGATCGCATTTTGCGCCGGCGTAGTCTTTGGGGCCGGTGTTCACCGATAGATAGACCGTGTCGCTGCGCAGGATTTCGGGGAGTACGGGTAACAGGACGTTCGAGAATACGATGCCGGTCACCACATCGACTTTGTCGCGTTTGAGAAAGCGCTCGACCGCGCGGCGTGCGGTCTGTGGGTCTTGGTGATCGTCTTCGATTTCCAGTTCGACAGGCACGCCGCCGAGTTTGCCGCCTGCATGCTCTACGGCGAGGTTGAAGCCGTCGCGTATTTCATTGCCTAATGCGCTGCCGGGGCCGGACAACGTGGTCAGCAGGCCGATTTTGACGGCGTCTTCTGCTTGGGCGGGACAGAATGCCAGGCTGGCGATCAGGGCGGCAGCGGTCGCTGTGGCGCGCACGCGTGGAAAGGAGGCAGCTTTGCTCATGGTGTCGGGTCCAGGTTTGTGGCACTGCAATACGCTGGCGGAAGTCGCCAAGCCTCGTCCAGATTGTGCGCAAACCCGTGGCGGCGGACTATCCGATTTTGGCGGGTGTGAGCTCAGTCTTATCCGTATCGTGCAGCGAGGCGCATTTTTGCCAAACGTGGATACCGGATTGCGAACTCTGGCTATTTTGTCGATCGGGATGTCTCTAGATTGTCAGGTATCTGGTGTTAGGTCTCTGGACCTTTTGGGAGATTGCGATGACGCTTTCCAATGAAGCACTGGCCGAGTTGGTCCGGCCGGATAGCGTAAACAAGCGGGTATATACGGACCCGGACATCTTTAACCTGGAAATGAAGCGTATCTACGGCAAGGCCTGGATATATGTCGGGCACGAAAGCCAGGTGCCCAATACCGGTGACTATCACACGACGCGCATTGGCGATCAGGATGTCATCATGGTGCGCAGTACGGGCGGCGCCGTGCACGTGCTGTACAACCGATGTCCGCACAAGGGCGCAAAACTGCTGGCCGATGGGGATGGTAATACCGGCAAGTTCTTTCGTTGCCCGTACCACGCTTGGACGTACAAGCTGGATGGCAAGTCATTGGCGGTGCCGCTAAAGAATGCCATGGAGGGCACTTGCTACGATCCTGCGCATCCCGATTTTTCGATGAGAAAAGTCGCGCGGGTCGAGAGCTATCGTGGCTTTGTGTTTGCGAGTCAGTCGGCCGAGGGGCCGGATCTGCGCAGTTTTC
The DNA here is from genome assembly GCF_054780995.1 of Bordetella tumbae. NCBI lineage: Bacteria > Pseudomonadati > Pseudomonadota > Betaproteobacteria > Burkholderiales > Alcaligenaceae > Bordetella > Bordetella tumbae. Next base: position 38,758 of record NZ_BAAGVG010000008.1, on the reverse strand, counting down.
TCGGGGGCGTGATCTCGTCGATCGACAATCTGTGCGACCGCTCGCCGGTGGGCGAGGTCGAGGTGGCAGGCGGCGTGTTCCGCGTACTGCAGCCCTCAAACTGGAAGGTGTTTTACGAGAATCTGCACGACACCATGCATGCGCGGGTGACGCACGAGTCCTCGTTTCAGGCGGCGCGCGACGAGGCTGCGGTGTTGGGCGAGATGCCGTTTGAGCTGTTGATCATGGACGGCAATGGCGAACCCTATGAGTTCTGGGAAAAGCTGGAGCTGCGTGCCTATGACAACGGTCATGGCTATATGGAGGGTATTTTCGATCCGGCCGCAGCGACGCGTGATCCTGTGTCGCGGGCGCATTTCGAATCATTGTCGTCGGTGCATGGCGAGACGCGTGCGCGTGAAATCCTGGGGATGAACCGACATAACACCATCATCTATGGCAGCGGCTCGCCGCATACCGTGTTTCAGCAGTTTCGGGTGATACGCCCGGTCGCGGTCAACCGTACGATGGTAGAAATCCAGACCTTTCGCTTGAAAGGTGCGCCGGATGGCGTGTTTGACCGAGCGCTGACCTATGCGAACGTGATCAATTCCCCCTCATCCAACGTCATGCCCGATGATGTCGAGGTCTACAAACGCTGCCAGGAGGGCAACCTGAACGACGGTGGCGATTGGGTCAGCCTGCATCGCTACATGGGTACCGACAAGGTGCTGCCGGATGGCATGGTGTCTACCAATGGCACCAGCGAGTTGCCCATGCGCAATCAGTTCAAGGCATGGCGCCAGTACATGCTGGAGACGGGATCGGAACATATCCAAGGAGCGGGCCGTGCTGTTGCTTGATCGTAATTTTGATGTGTCGGTAACGCCCGTGTCGTCCGCCGCGTTGAGCGCCGACGAAATACGCGGTGTGGAGCAGTTCTTGTTTCAGGAAGTCCAGTATCTGGATGACCGTGATTTTGAGGCGTGGCTTGCGTTGTGGGATGAGGATGGCCGGTACTGGGTTCCCCGGTTTGAACACCAGGCGAATCCCTTTGAACAGGTGTCGCTGTTCTGGGAAGACAAAATGCTGCGCGAGGTGCGGGTCAAGCGCTTGAGCAACGCCCGAAACTGGTCGCAGCAGCCGCCTACGCGATGTTCGCATCTGGTGGGCAACGTGGCGGTCAAGGGCTGGGACTCGGCAGGGCATTTGATTGTGCGTTCCAGCGTGCACCATACCGAGTGGCGCGGTGAGCAGCGGCACCTGGCAGGGGCCGTGCATCACAAGTTGGCGCGCGATGGAGAGGGAGGATGGCGCATCCGTCTCAAACGTGTCGATCTGGTGAATTGCGATAGCGTGTTCGCGAACCTCGAGGTCTTTATATGAGCCGAGTCCCGACGGCGTTGCTGGCTCTGCACTATCAGAACGAGGTATTGCATCCCGACGGGCTGATTCGTGTGGGGATTGCTGATGACGAGGTGCGCACGGCGTTGATCGAACGGGCGTCGGCGTTGTTGGCTGAGGCGCGGCGCCGCGATTGGTTGATAGTGCATGTGCGTATCGCCTTTCGGCCTGACTATGCAGATATGCCGCGCAATATGCCCATTTTTTTGCGCACCGAAGCTCTCGGCGCGGTAAAGGACGGGGAGTGGGGCGCCGAGTTTTATCCGTCACTGGTGCCGCTCAACAGCCTGCGTGAGTTTGCCTTGAGGCACACTAGCATCAGTGCGTTTCGTGGCACGGCGTTGGATCAACTGCTGAGGTCGCATGGCATTGTGCGTGTGATGGCGGCGGGAGTGGCCACGCATTCAGTGGTCGAGGGCACCGTACGCGAGGCGGCGGAGTCGGGCTACGAGGTCACCGTTGTCGCCGATGCCTGTGCCGCAGCACAGCGTGCGACGCACGAGGCTGCATTGGCGTCGATGGCGCTGATGGCGCAGGTGATTACGGTTCAAGAGCTGATCGCGTCAGCGGAAAAGGAGTGATCATGGAGCAGCAGCACATCGCGTCTGCACAAACACCTGGCAACATCCCCGCCCGCTTGGCTGGAAAAGTGGCACTGGTGACCGGCGGTACGCAAGGACTCGGGGCCGACGTGGCCCGCGAACTCGCCGCTGCGGGCGCAGAGAGAGTCTTTGTCGTGGGACGTGGCAAACAGGCAGGAGAAGAGGTGGCTGCCTCGCTGGGCGGGGCTGGCGTGGCGATAGAGGCCGATATCACGGACGACACGGCATTGGCGCGATGCGTGCGGATTGCAACCGACTATGCCGGCCGCATCGATATCCTGGTCAACTGCGCTGCCGCGTATGACGATGCGGGACTGGCGTCGACGCGTGACCAGTGGCTCAGTACCTTGAACGTGAACCTGATCTCGGCCGCCGTACTGACACAGATGGTCACACCACATATGCCGCGTGGTGGCGTCGTGATCAACATGGGCAGCATCGGCGGGAAATTCGGCGCGGCAGGGCGAGCCATATACCCCGCCTCGAAAGCTGCGCTGCTGCAGATTACCAAAAATTTCGCGGTTACCTTGGCGCCGGCGGGAATCCGGGTGTTGTCGGTCTCTCCCGCCTGGACCTGGTCGCCGATGTTGGCCCAGATGAGCCAGGGGTCTATTGAACGGGCTGATCAGGTCGGAGCAGCCCTGCATCCCTTGGGCCGTGTTGGCCGAGGCGAGGAAATCGGCAAAGCGGTGGTTTTCGCGGTCAGCGACGACGCCTCGTGGATGACGGGAACGGACCTGGCCGTCGATGGGGGATTCAGTTGCCTGGGGCCCGATCAGGGGATGTCCGCCAGACGTTGGTTCGAGACGGCGCCGCAAACAGGGACTAGGGATTTGCACGAATAGTTTAGGGCTAAACGAAGCGTTATCGTCGGATGTTTGATGGCACGTACCACGTGACTCATGACTTTATGCATCCGGGGGGAACGCATGATGGACGTCAGATGGAATCTGGATTTATCTAAGATTTATCGTGCCCCGATATTCCAGACGCGTTCGGCCCGAGATGCGCAGTACCAGCTCAGCCGGCAATTGGTCGATCATGGTTTGCGGTGGTTTCCGGGCGAGGTATCGGCCTCGTTGTATCGCCGTGAACTCAATCGCATCAGCCTGATGATTCTGCAGTATGGCACTGAGGTCGAGGTCTCGCCCTTGGCGTTCGAGGACTTTACGCTGGTGCAAATGCCGCTCAAGGGCGCGGTGCAGATCGAGTCCGCGGGTACCTGTATCCGGGTCGTTCCTGGCGAGGTCGCGGTGGTCCCGCGTGGATGCCCGGTGCGTTTGCTATGGGAGCCCGGATGTGAGCAGCTCATTCTGCGTTTGCCGGATAGCCTTTTAGCCGATGGTGGTGAAACCCCTGACGGTGCGGCGTCATTGCCGAGCACCTGTACGCCCTCCGATTATTGGCCTCGAGGGCTGGTGAGAGAGGCCCTCAGCTCGCGCAGCGGTATGGCAACTCCTCGCACGGGCGGCTCAAAGCTGAACTGGACTGACCCCGTCTACAAGATCCGAGCGGATCTGATTGATCCCTGGATCGGGATGTTGCAGCAGGCGGTGGCGTTGTTGCCGGCGGGGAATACGCACGTGCTGCATCCTGCATGGCTGAACCAGTTCGAGCAAACGCTGGCAGGGTTTGTCTACGCCCATCAGCCGACAGTGTTGAACGCTGCCGAGCGGTTCAATGATGGTGGGCCAGACGAGATGGTATCGGGATATCGCGCTGGACAATGTCCGCAACTGGATCGGCTGGAGGACTACATTCGCAGCCGGCTGTTTGCGCCGCTTTCTCTGGCAGATCTGGCGCGCGCTGCGGGCGTCACCACGCGGACGCTGAACGTAGTGTGTCATCGGCATCGTGGTGTCGCGCCGATGACGCTGGTGCGCAATCTGCGGCTGGATGCGGCCCGCCAGCGTCTGCTATCAGGCCTGCCAGTCAGCATCACCGAGGTGGCCATGGAGTATGGATTTGGGCATCTGGGCCGATTCTCTGCCTATTACCGTGAACGTTTTGGAGAACTGCCCAAGCAAACGGGGCGTGCGCTGAAAGAAGCACAATGTGCCCAGGCCCCACGCCTGGGCACACAGCGCCATGCTGCCATGCCTTCGTGAGGGCAAAACTGGATAACTCATTGCGTTTTGCGGATAGTTTGTGTGGATTGAGGACGCCATGATTGAGGGCATCAGGCCTGCCGTCATCGCCGACGGTAATGCCTCTTTCAGCCTTGGCACACAGGCCGGGTATTTTCGGAATCTCTGATGGCGCAATCCTCTGATCCCGTATTCGACGTCATCGTCGTAGGCAGCGGCATGAATTCCCTGGTGTGCACGGCGCTGCTCGCGCGCCGCGGCCGCAAAGTACTGATGCTGGAGCGCGAGGCGCAATTAGGCGGTTGCATCCGGACCGATGAGTTGACCTTGCCAGGCTTTCACCATGACACGCTGTCGACCGCCCAGCCTCTGTTCATGGTGGGGCCGGCGTACGCTGCGCTGGGAAAGGCACTGCACGAGGCCGGCCTGGAATACTGCAACACATCGCAGCCGACGGCGGTATTGTTGCCGGATGGCCGGCATCTGACGTTGTCGACATCGCACGAGCAAAATCGGGCGGCATTCGAGCAAGCGCATGCCGGTGACGGGCAGGCATATGCAGCGGCGCTGGCCAATGTGCAAGCAAACGCACCGCTGGTCTTTGGCTTGCTCGGCAATGAATTGTGGCGCTGGCAGACGCTGCGCACCGTGGCGGGGACAGCGTGGAAGCAGGGGCCACGTCATCTGGTCGGATTTATGGGCAGATCCCTGACCCCAGCGTCGTCATGGCTGCGCCAGGACTTCAAATCTGATTTGACGGCGGCATTGTTGGCGCCATGGGTGCTGCATTGCGGCCTGAGCCCGGATGCACCTTTGTCCTCATTGATGGCGCAGGTCGTGGCGATGACACTGGAGGGAGTCGGTTTGCCTATCGTAAAAGGCGGCAATGCCAATACGGTGCGTGCGTTCGAACGGCTGATCCGTGACGCGGGTGGCGCGATTGAAACACAGGCCGATGTCGTCAAGGTGCGTGTGGAACAGGGCAGAGCCGCCGGGGTGGTGCTGGCCGATGGCCGCGTTTACCGTGCTGCAAACGTGGTGTGCAACGTGACACCGACCCAGTTGTATGGTCGCCTGTTGGATGAGTCCGAGGTGCCCGACGCGGTGCGGGCCGAGGCACAGGCCTGGCGTTATGGCAAAGGCAATATGCAGATTCATCTGGCGTTGGACGAGGCGCCACAGTGGAACGTCGAGGCTTTACGAGACGTCGGCTATGTCCACATCACCAGCGGCGTCGATGCGGTGTCCAGGGCGGTGAACGAGGCCGAACGAGGTCTGCTGCCCGCTGCGCCGACCATCTGTGTGGCACAGCCAACCGTGCTGGACCCCACGCGGGCACCACCCGGCAAACATATTTTGTGGGTTCAGCTGCCGGAATGTCCTCGTCACCCCGTGGGCGATGCATTGGGCGCATTGCCGATTCCCGAGCCGGGGAACTGGAGCGTTGCATTGCGCGAGGCTTATGCCGATCGCATCATCGACACGTTGGCGCAGCATATTCCGAATCTGCGCCGCAGTCTGTTGGGGCGTGCCGTGCTGTCGCCGGCAGACTTGGCGGCGATGAATATCAACCTGGTTGGCGGCGATCCCTATGGCGGGGATTGTGGCCTGGATCAATCCTTCTTTTGGCGTCCCTCTCGCGTGAATCGCAATCACTCGACATCAGTCCGGGGGCTATGGCACATTGGTGCGTCGACGCATCCGGGGCCAGGACTGGGAGGCACATCCGGTTTTCACGTGGCGAGCGCGCTGGGGGCAACGTGACGCCGGTTTCCAACCGCTCGTGCGTGCGCTGATGATGTGGGCCCACGAGCAGACGAATCGCAGATATTTGGATAGGAGTTCAACATGACCGTTTCAATGACGCAGTTCGCCCAAGAGGTCGCGAGTGGGGCGTTGCGTATCGTCGATCTGACGCACACGCTGTCGCCCGAGTTTCCTGCCCTGCAACTGCCTGCGCAGTTTGCCCAGGTCAGCGCCTTCAAGATCGAACGCATCTCTCAGTATGACGAGGCTGGCCCGGGTTGGTATTGGAATAACTTCACCTGTGGCGAACATACGGGTACCCATCTGGATGCGCCGGTGCATTGGGTCACGGGAAAAGACTATCCCTCGAATACGGTCGAGACGATGGATCCCCAGCGCTTTGTCGGGCAGGCCTGCGTGATCGACGCCAGTGCCCAGGCCGGGCAGAACGAAGACTTTGTGTTGACGGTCGAGTTTCTGCAGCAGTGGGAAAGTCAGCACGGTCGGATAGGCGAAGACGAATGGGTGTTACTGCGTACGGATTGGCACAAACGCATGCCTGATGCTGCGGCCTTTTTGAACGTGCGCGAAGACGGCGCCCACACGCCCGGCCCGTCACAGGAAGCCGTCCAATGGCTGATCGAGGCGCGCAATGTGCGAGGATTCGGCGTAGAGACCATCAATACCGATGCCGGCCAATCCTATGCCTGGCCGGTACCGTTTCCGTGCCATACATTGATGCATGGCGCGAACAAATTAGGCTTGCAGTGTTTGACCAACCTGAATCAACTGCCCGTGCGGGGAGCGTTGATCGTGGCTGCGCCGTTGAAAATCCAGAACGGGTCTGGATCGCCGTTGCGGGTGTTTGCGGTAATACCGGCTTGATGATCGGAACAGGTGCCGCCGAGTCGGCCCTGATCATTCAATAGCGTCCATATTGCCCATCGTTCTGGTCTAGCGACGTGATGGAGCCGGCTTATTCAATGGCGTTTTGGCGGCTTGCTCCAGATGCGTCAACAACAAGCGGGCCGCGCCAGATAGCGAGGCTTCGTCGCGTGTGACCAATGCAAAGCGCCGATAGGCCCAATCATCCGTCAGATCGATGATGCGCAATCCGTTCGTTTTGGCATAAGGCTCGGCAATCTCCCGTGGGGATACGCTGATAGCGAGGTTGGCGCGCACCACCCGAAAGGCCGAGTCCAGATTCGAGACGGTGACACGGTGCCGCATGACTTTTCCTGCGCGGGAGGCCGCCTGTTGCAGCATGAGCAGGACAGCACTGGCCGGCGGCATGTTGACGTGTTCGTAGTCGAGCGTCTCGGCAAAACTGATGGTGTGATGCGCCGCGATCGGATGGGACGGATGGGCGACGATGGCCAGACGGTCGCTGCGATAAGGGCGGGTCTGCAGTTCATCAAATTCCGCGGCGTCCCAACAGATACCCAGCGAGGCTACGCCATCGCGTATCCCGCGTATCAAATCTCGGGTCACGCGTTCTTCGAGCTCGATTTTGATGTCGCGGTGTTGCGGGTCCTGCAGAAACACGGCGATGTCTTCGGCGAGCGACTCCGCCAACGCCGAGGCCGACGCCAAAATGCGGACATTGCCGCGTATACCGGACGCATACGCCGACATATCCCGATCGATCCGTTCCGCACTGGCCAACATATCACGGGCGTGTTCGAGCAAGGTCTGGCCGGCCACGGTCGGTTCGACGCCATGGCGCCGCCGTGTCAGGAGCCGTACTCCCACTGTTTCTTCGAGTTGGGCCAGCCGTTTACTGATGGCCGAGCCGACAATGTTGGATTGCTCGCCCGCGCGGGCAATGTTGCGCGTTTCGCAGACGCGTACGAATAGGCGCAGGGTCGTGATGTCCAGGTCGCGCATGGTGGGGCCTTTTAAGATATTCTTATTTGGAATTTTTAGGGTTCCAAATTAACACTTTTTTAATTCTAAGGAATATCTAAACTGAAGGGCATTCCCTTACGGTGTTACGCCCTCATGACTAAACAGCAACTAGGCTCACAAGCAGGACCGCCGTCGCTTTCTCACGTCGGCTCCACGTCTGCATGGCCCACCCATGCGATCGTGCGGGAGGTCGGGTTACGAGACGGGCTCCAGAGCATTTCCCGAGTCCTGCCTACGGCGCGAAAACAGCAGTGGATACGCGCGGCGTATGAGGCGGGTCAACGGGAAATAGAGGTAGGTTCTTTTGTCCCAGCACGCCTGTTGCCGCAGTTGGCGGATACTGCCGAACTGGTGCAGTTTGCCAAGACCTTGCCGGGGTTGTTCGTATCAGTGCTGGTGCCGAATCTGATCGGCGCTCAGCGAGCGATGGACGAGCAGGCCGACATGATGTTGGTACCCTTGTCAGCCAGCCACGCACACAGCGTGGCAAACCTGCGCAAAACGCCGAAAGAGGCTATCGCCGAGGTTGCACGTATGCGTGCCGAGCGGGATGCCAGAGGATCCCGTACGCGTCTGGAGGTAGGCATAGGCACGGCATTCGGCTGTACCTTGCAGGGCAGGGTGGAGGCGGACGATGTGCTGGCGCTCCTGCGGGACGCATTGGATGCGGGAGCAGATCAGGTCAGTCTGGCCGATACGGTAGGCCATGCCGATCCTGCCTCAGTGCTGGCGTTGTTTAGCGCCGCTCGCAATGTGGCGGGAGACCGCCTGTGCTGCGGTCATTTTCACGATACGCGCGGGCTGGCTCTGGCGAATGTGATTGCCGCCTTGCAAACGGGCATTGAACGCTATGACGCCAGTCTGGCCGGTATTGGCGGTTGCCCGCATGCGCCGGGCGCCAGCGGCAACGCCGCGACCGAGGACCTCGTCTACATGTTGCAGGCCATGCACATCCAGACAGGCATAGATTTGCCGCGTTTGCTTGAATTGCGCGAGCAGGTGGCGGACTGGCTGGCCGGAGAATCGCTGCACGGCACATTGTGGCGGGCGGGGATTCCTGCGCATCAGGCGCCGGCGTTTCCTTCATCAATTCGGGCAGGAGCCTCGTCGGCGTTGATTTGATACGCCGTTGCGATCAGAACGAGCCAGCAATTTCTCGGAAATAGACATGCAGCAACCTAGCGGTACTTCATCTTTTGACACGACAGCGTCGTCTGGTACGACGGCACCACCTCATGCCGCATCTGGTGCCCACGCAGTGAGAGCGCCTTCGGATAGCCGCCAGGCTGCGGCGCGTGCATTGCCGCTGCAAGGGTTGCGGGTCGTCGAGTTTACTCACATGGTCATGGGGCCCACGTGCGGCATGGTGCTGGCCGACCTGGGTGCCGAGGTCATCAAAGTCGAGCCCGTGGGGGGCGATCGTACGCGTCATCTATTGGGTGCTGGCGCAGGGTTTTTCCCGCTATTCAATCGCAACAAGAAAAGCATCGAGCTCGATCTGCACGACCCCGAAGGCGCCGAGGCGGCGCGCCGTTTGGCAGCCAGCGCCGATGTCGTGGCCGAGAACTTCAAACCGGGCACGATGGCCAAGTATGGCCTGGACTACGCGTCCTTGAATCGTGTGAATCCCCGCATCATCTACGTGAGCCACAAGGGCTTTTTGCCGGGCCCGTACGAATTGCGCACTGCCTTGGACGAAGTAGTGCAGATGATGGGCGGGCTGGCCTATATGACCGGCCGGCCCGGCGATCCGTTGCGCGCAGGCACCAGTGTCAACGACATCATGGGCGGAATGTTCGGCGCGATCGGGGCGATGGCCGCACTGATCCAGCGCGGTATTACCGGGCGCGGCCAAGAGGTGCAATCGGCCCTGTTCGAAAATAATGTGTTCCTCGTAGGCCAGCACATGCTGCAGTATGCGATCACGGGCAAGGCGGCGTCACCCATGCCGGAGCGTATCTCCGCCTGGGCGCTCTATGACGTCTTTACTGTGAAAGACGATGAGCAGATCTTCCTGGCGGCAGTCAGTGACGCGCAATGGCGCACGTTTTGCGATGCGTTTGGTTTTGATGATTTGAAGTCTGCGTCGCATTTTGCGACCAATAATGATCGAGTCATCGCACGTCCCACCTTGTTGCCTGAACTGCGTGAGCGCTTGAAAAACTATAGTGCCAGCGAGCTGTCCGCAGTTTTTGAAGCACAGGGTCTACCGTATGCTCCCATCGTAAAACCCGAAGAACTCTACGATGATCCGCATTTGCGTGCGACCGGTGGGTTGGCGGAAATCCGCCTGCCGGACGGTGAACGGGCGGGCGAAATCACCCGTACGACACTGTTCCCGATGACACTGGATGGCCAGCGTCTGGGCGTGCGACTGGACCCACCCAGACAGGGAGAACACACGGCCGAGTTGTTGACAGATCTCGGTTACGACAAACAGAAAATCGCCGAGCTCAAAGCGCGAAAGGCAGTGGGATAAGCTTTTGCTCTGTGAATAGGCACATAGGACAGGGCCCTGCTAGCCATAGGGTGGCAAGATCCTTCGATAGAGAGGACTGCAGGGTTGAAAAACGACGGAGGTGACATGAAAAAATCAAAAGACATACTGAGTAGAATCGGCGATAACGGCATCAAACTCGCGAACAACATCTGTTCTACGCAGCAAACCGGGTGGTCACGCCGCCACGTATTGATGCATATGGGTGCGGGCTTGGCCGCCTTGGCGGCGCCCGGACTGCTGCGCGCCCAAGGCGATCGGCCAATCAAATTCATTTTGCCGGTGGGTGTCGGCTCGGGCGTCGATACGATCACGCGCAGTGCCTCCGAGGCGCTATCGCGCGCGTTCGGGCATACCGTGGTGGTGGAAAATCAACCTGGAGCCGGCGGTATCGTAGGCACCTCGGCGTTGGTGCGGTCCCCAGCAGACGGTTATACGCTCAGCGTGGTATCGAACAACCACGTGATTTTCCCCAGCGTATACAAGTCGCTGCCGTTCGATCCGCTGGCCGACATTACTCCGATCTCAGTGGTGGGCACATCACCCCTGGTGCTGGTCACGAATCCCGCTCGGATCAAGGCCCAGACCGCGCCGGAGTTGATTGCTCTGTTGAAAGCGCATCCGGATGATTACAACTATGCCTCGTCCGGTAATGGCACGATCCTGCAATTGGCTGTCGAAATGTTCCTGCTGCAAAGCGGGACTCGGGCCCGCCATATTCCGTACAAAGGGGTAGGCCCCATGGTGACTGACCTGTTGAGCGGCCAAGTGGATCTGGGTGTGCTGTCCGTGGCGTCGATTCGTTCGCACCTCGAGAGTGGCGCGCTACGGGCCATTGGATACTGTGGCACCGAGCGCAGCGCAGCACTGCCGAATATTCCCACCCTGCGCGAACAGGGAATGTCCAATTACAACGTCGAGGGCTGGATTGCCGTCGTCGGGCCGGCAAAGTTGTCCGCGGAAAATGTGCAACGCGTGTACAAGGCTTTTACTGAGGCGTTCAATACCCCAGAGGTCAAGGCCGCCATGGCCACTCAGGGCAACGTCATTACCCTGATGCCGCCCGATCGCACGAAAGCTTTCTTCAACAGTGAAATGCAGAAATATGCGGAGATCGTGACGAAGGCGGGAATTGAGAAGATGTAAGCATTCCGTGATGCGCAGCATCGCGCATCACGGCGTCCCGCCGCGCCAATCAGGTCAGGCTATTTCGTCGAGGACCGGCAACAGGTAGCTCAAGAATCGCTCTGGATCCTCGCTCATGGGGAAATGGCCCATGCCTTTCATGATTTGCCACTTTGAGCCTGGTATGGATTTTCCCAACAGGGCGGTATCCTCGGGTGTGCATGAGTAGTCGTACTCGCCCGTCAGCAGCCATAACGGGCACTCCTGCGTATTGATCCGAGTCAGATCCTTTCGAATGTCGCCATCGGCAGTGTAGAAATGCAGGTCGCCTTTGAAAACACCGGGCCCGCTTTGCATGTAGTGCCAAAGCGTTTCCCATCGATGTTCTTCGGGACTGGCGGGACCGACGAGGCCGGAAACGATGCCGGCACATACCTCACCGCCGTGGACATCGGGGCGATGCAGCCAGTCCAGATCGTAGTAGGGATCGACGTGAGCCCCGGATTGCAGGCCAATCAGGCCCCGGAAGTATTTCGCGTGGTGTAGCGCAAGGTGCAGGACAATCCTTCCGCCGATCGAGCACCCCATGACCACCGGCCGATCCAGCGACAGCGCGTTCGTGACGGCGAGAATAATGTCTGCATATTCCTTGGACCCGAGTTGGTAGCGTTCTTCGTGCCAGCCAGCGGGAGGCGAAGATTTCCCATGCCAGGGGAGATCGAAGCAGATCACTTTAAACCTCCGTGTGACCTGGGCCTCGTTCATGAGGGCACGATATTGGCGCGTGTCCGAGCCTGCCGTATGGAGGCAGAGCAGGGGGATGCCTTCTCCCGCCTCTTCAAAATAAATCCTATGCGGCTTGCCGTTGAGCGTGATTCGGAGATATCGGCCAACGATGGGTTCGATTTCAACGCCAGAGGTGCTCATTTTGTTGCTCCCGGGAGCCGGACGGTGGACAGCAGTTCCTTGAAATAAAGCAGATTCGACATAAACGGGTAGATGTTTCCCTGAATCGACATTCTGCGCGCTTTGGACAGCGCCATGACGTCGTGAAACCCGGGCGGGGGAGTGGGTGACCAGAATGTCTGCCACGTATCCTCATCTGCTCGAATGCAAAAGTCCCACTCTCCCATGATGAAAGGCCCCGCCTGGACCGCAGCTACCTCGCCTTCCACGATCTGAATGCGAAAACTGTCGTCGCCCGACATCAGCAAGAAACGGGTGTTCAGCCGTTTTGCATGCTGTACGAAATAGAGCTTCTTGTTAAATCGTTCTGGCAAATGAGCCAGTGAATCCTGGATATCGATCACCGTTGTTCTCCTCATGGATTCCGTTCGAGAATCTCTGTATTGCGCTACCTGTGGTGTACTAGAGCGGGATTCTGGTGCAGACAGTAAATCTCGCTGCCGTCGCCGCCCATGACCGGATATTGTTTGGCGACGAGCGGATCGTGGCCGGGAATGATGTGCGTATCCGCGGCTCGGCGCGAGACGGTGGCGTATCGGATTGCATAGACTTCGTACATGGGATGCCGGTTCTCAGTTTTTGAGTAAAGGGCATTTGCTTTCAGAGAGCGGCATAAAGGCCTGTTCGCCGCCCACCGTTTTTACGATGTTGTAGTAGTCCCAGGGCTCTTTAGAGTCGGCAGGGGATTTGACTGAAACCAGATATAGATCATGCAGCAGCTTGCCGTCTTTTCTGAGCCGGGCATTTCTGGCAAAGGCATCGTGGATCGGCATGTTCTGCAGGGTTTTCATGACGTCTGTCACGTTATCGCTGCCTGATTTTTCGACGGCCCTCAAATAGTTGAGAACGGCTGAGTACTGGCCTGCTTGTAGCGCCGTCGGCATTTTGCCGAATTCTTTATAGAATTTACGAGAAAATGTCCTGGATTCGTCGTCGAGATTCCAATAGAAGGTCTCGGCGAAGTTCATGTTCTTGGCGGCGTCGAGCCCCACACCGTGAACGTCGGTGATGCTCATCAGCATGGCGACGATTTTCTGCGATTCTGTCAGCCCGAATTCGTTGGCCTGTTTGATTTCGTTCTGCAGATCCGCGCCGGCGCTCGCCAGCGCGACGCCCTGGGCGCCGCTGGATTGGGCGGAAAGCAGGTAAGACGCAAAATCAGACCCTGGAAAAGGGTATCTGGACGAGCCTAGTACCTTGCCGCCGGCCTCTTTGATAAAGCGGGAACCATCATTTTCCAGCGAGTGGCCGAATGCATAATCGGCGGTAATGAAATACCAGCTCTTTGTTCCCGACTCGACCAGCGGCATCGTGCCTACCTTTGCCAGGGCATAGGTGTCGTATACCCACTGCACATTGGTGGGTTTGCATTCTTCGCTGGTTATCCGGGTTGCCCCGGCGCCGGTCACCATCGTCATGCGTTGTTTGTTTTCCGCGATATTCATCACAGCCAACGCCACGGCGCTGTTGCCGAGCTCGGTGATGACATCCACCTTGTCTTGATCCAGCCATTCCCGGGCCTTTGCCGAGCCGATATCGACCTTGTTCATGTGGTCGGCGACCACAAGTTCGATCGGTTTCCCGAGAACCTGTCCGCCGAATTCGGCGATAGCCAACTTGGTGGCGAGCATCGAGCCGGGGCCCACATTGCCCGAGTAGGCGCCCGAGAGATCCGTGAGGACGGCGATTTTCACGGTATCGTCCGAAATCGCCGCAGACGCCGCGGCGGACGTAGCCCCTAATACGACGAGCAGGCTGGCTAAAGGAAGTCGTTTGTTGGCAGGCATGTGTAGTCTCCTCCGTGTCGGCGCGAGGCCCGGGTTCGGCTCGCGCCACAAAAGTTTTGTGCTTATTGTTTTGGTGTTTGGTGGTGCTTAACTCAGTCGCGGTTTGGCGCAGTTGTTTACTTCGGCCCAGAAATCAGTGAGGCATGAAGTGTCTTGGCCCGCTTTTCCAGCGGCCAGCGCCATGCGGAAGATGTTCTTGGTGGTGTCGCATACCGGCAGGGCTATCTGGCTCGATGCTCCGGCGTTGGAGGCCAAGGAAATGTCTTTGTAGCCTAGCGCGAGATCAAAGCCGGGCGAGAGGTCGCCTTTCAATACTTTCTCGGGCCATTTCTGTTTCAACTGGCCGTTGCTGGCCGTGGTGCTGGTCAGCACATTGAACGTATTGTTCAGATCCAGTCCCAACGATTGGGCCAGGACCAAGGCCTCGGAGTTGATCTGGCAATAGCACAAGACCATCATGTTATTGATCAGTTTGGTGCGGGTGCCCGTTCCCGCGCCGCCGCAGTGATAGACGGTGGTGCCCATCTTGTACAGCACGGGTTCGACCTGCGGGAGATGCTCACCGTCAATGCCAAGCATGAAGAGGGATTCTCCTGTGTCCGCATGCATGGCCAATCTGCCGACCGGCGCGTCGCCGAATGCGATTCCTTTTGCGGTGAACGCCTGCGAAAGCATGTCCACCGTATCCACGTCGACAGTGCTCATATCGATGTATATCGCGCCATGGGGGATGTTATTGATGATCCCTTCTGCGCCCAGCGCGACCTCTTTTACTTGCTTGGGGCCTGGCAGCATCGTAAACACGATGTCAGATTGTTTGCATAAGTCGGCCACATTGCGGGCACGCTGGGCGCCTTGCGCTTCCAGCTTTTTGGCGGCGTCTTCATTCAGGTCAAAGACACAGACTTTTTCGCCTTTGTTGACCAATGAACGCGCCAATGAAAATCCCATTCTGCCTAAGCCGACGAACCCTATATTCATGTTGCCTCCTGTTGAGGCGCAAAGTGTATCGACGTTCTACGGGGCCTTGAGGGGACATTTTTTCTCTTTGATAGTCCTTTAAGGAATATCAATCGTCGTGCGGAATCGTTCGTCGAGAGAGCGGGCTGCTGATAGTCTAAAAAGGCATATTTGGCAGAGGAAATGTGAGCGCAGGCGTCGCCGCTTGATTGATAGACTGCAGCGAAATTGCACCGGAAAAATGGTGTGTCTCGCCAATAAATCAACAATTAGTCAGGAGACTTTTGTGGTCATCAATCGCCGTTCCATACTCGGCCTCGCCGCTGCTTGCGCGGGTACTGCCGCGCTCAGCGTGTCGTCTGTCGCTCATGCTGCCGCGTATCCGGAGAAACCCGTTACGCTCTATATCGGTTTTTCTGCCGGCGGCCCCACCGATATGGTCGGTCGCCTGTTGGCGGACAAGCTCAGCCAAAAGCTGGGGCAGACATTTGTCGTCGAAAACAAGGTCGGAGCCAGTGGCGTCGTCGCAGCCAATCTTTTAAAGAAGGCCAAGCCGGACGGCTATACATTGATGCTCGGCAGTAGCAGCACACTGTCTATCGTCCCGTACGTCCAGAAGGGTATTCAGTATGACGTGTTGAAAGACTTCACGTCCATCGCCTTGGTCGCCAGTTATCCGTATTACCTGGCGGTACCGGCAGACTCGAAATTCAAGACCTTTGACGATCTGATCGCCTATGGCCGCGACAAGAATAATCAATTGACTTACGCCTCCGCAGGCACGGGGGCCGTCAATCATCTGGCGGGCGAGTGGCTGAAAGATGAAACGAAGATCAACGCGTTGCACGCTCCGTACAAGGGAGATTCGGCGGCGATTCCCGATTTGATTGCAGGACGCATCGACTACGCATTGCTGGCGGGGATCGTCGCGCTGCCGCAGGCCGAAGCAGGAAAGCTTCGGATTCTGGCGTCGGCGAGCTCATCACCCGACAAAGGCGCACCTGATATTGAAATCATCGGACAGAAAAAAGTCCCGGGATTTGAGGCTGAGCCATGGAATGGCTTGATGGGCCCGGCCGGTTTGTCGAAAGAAGTCGTGACCACGTTGAATACCGCAGTCAACGAAGTCCTGTCTGATCCAGAGGTGAAAGCTCAGCTTCTAAAACTGGACCAGTATCCTTTTTCGAGCACGCCGGATGAGTTCAGAGAGCGCATCAAGGACCAGTCCGCCCGTTGGGAAGGCATCATTAAAAAAGCGAACATAGTGATTGAGTAATCTCGGAGCCTATAGCATGCAGTATTCACAATATATTGGCGGCAAGTTTCGTGACGGCACTGACAATGCAGAGTTGACCGTTGTATCACCGGGAACCGGGCAGGAGCTTGGGCGGTATCGTGGTGCGTCTCAAGATGACGTGGAACAAGCCATCGCCTGCGCGCAGAGTGCGTTTGATGCATGGCGCAAAACCGGGGTAACGCGGCGCTCGGAATTGCTGCGCAATGTGGCAAACGAGATGCGTCGTGATCGAGACAATCTGGCTCGCCAGATCTCGGCGGAGCTGGGGAAACCGCTGTCCGAGGCGCAGAAGGAAGTGGACGTCGCGGCCGAAATGTTTGAATGGTCGGCGGAAGAGGCGCGCCGTTTGTACGGCAGGCTGATTCCCGCCAGGGCGCCCGGCATACAACAGTTGGTGCAATTAGAGCCCTATGGCGTCGTGGGCGCGTTTTCGGGATGGAACGCGCCGGCCATCACGCCTGCTCGCAAGATCAGCGCCGCGCTTGCCGCGGGCTGCACTATTGTGTTGAAACCTTCTGAGGAGACAATCGGGGTTGCGCTGTTGATCGCGCAGGCCATTGAGCGAGCAGGGTTGCCCGCTGGTACGGTGAACATGGTGTTTGGCGATCCTGCTTTTATTGCCGATCAGCTTTGCACATCGCCATTGGTCTCCATGATTACGTTCACGGGCGGCACCGACGTGGGCAAACAGCTCGGCGCAAAAGCCGCATTGCACATGAAAAAAGCGACGCTGGAGCTTGGTGGGCATGCGCCCGTGGTGATTTGGAAGGACGTGGATGTCGAGAAGGTCGCCAAGGCCTGCGTAGCGACGAAATTCCGCAATGCGGGTCAAGTATGTACGTCACCCACGAGGTTTCTGATCCAAAGGGAAATCTACGACGAATTCTGCGAACAGTTTGTCAGGCACGCGAACAGTCTGCAGGTAAAGGATCCGTTTGATCCTGACTCAACGATGGGGCCGTTGAAAAACAAGCGGCGGCGGGATGCGATTGATCGATTGGTCAATAACGCGGTGGAGTCTGGCGCCAAACTGCTGGCAGGCGGTAAAGCCATCGACGGACCCGGCTATTTCTACCAGCCGACGGTACTGGCTATTCATGACAGAAAGGCGGACGTCTGCAGAATCGAGCCCTTTGGGCCCGTGGCATTGCTGATCCCGGTAGACACTGCTGACGACGCGATTGCCGAAGCGAATGCGTTGCCGTTTGGTTTGGCGGCATACGCATTTACTGGCGACATGAAGCTGGCTCATCGATTCGCCAATGACATTCAAAGCGGAGTCGTCTGCATCAACGAGCTGCAGGCGTCTCTGCCCGAAACACCATTTGGCGGCTACAAGGACAGCGGCTTGGGCTCCGAAGGAGGGATCGAGGGCCTGAGGGAATTCCTGCGTGTGAAGTGCGTGCGCCAAGGAGGGCTGGCATGAAGGCTACCCTGGGGTTTATTGGCTTGGGCGCCATGGGCGCCGGGATGTGTATGAACCTCGCCCAGAAGTCAGGGTGTGAGGTGTTGGCCACTGACCTGGACATGCAAAATGTCTACGCCTTGTCCTCGTTTGGTGTCATCGCCAGCAGCATGGCCGAAATAGCCAGCAGAGCGGATACGGTCTTTCTATCGCTGCCTTCGATTAATGAAGTGGAGCAGGTGTGCCTCGGAGAGCAGGGGTTGTTGGCGAACCCTGGCTCTTTGAAGACAATTGTCGATATGAGCACGAGCGAGGTCGAGCGTGTTCGTGGGCTGGCTTCTGCACTGCAGGAGCGTGGCGTCAGCCTGATTGATGCGCCGGTTGCCAGAAGCCGCGCCGCCGCAAAAAGCGGAACGCTATTGATCACCGTGGGTGCACGGCAAGATCAATTCGACCAGTTGAAGCCCTATCTCGACTGCATGGGCAGCGATGTTTTGCTGTGTGGCCCGACAGGTGCCGGACAGGTGGTCAAGGCCATGAACAATATGGTCCTGATCAATACGGTGCATGCATTGGCTGCCGCCTTCGCAATATCGGAACGATCGGGCGTTTCAAAGGACCTGCTGAGTCAGGTCCTGGGGCTGGGCTCGGCGGCTTCGTTTGCCTTGAAACTCACTGGTGCGGACTATCTGGCGAAAGACACGTTCCCGGAGAAAATGTTCTCGGCATCCTATGCGCTCAAAGACTTGAAACTGGCGCTGGCGCTATCTGCTTCTGTGGACGTCGATAATGAACTGACGGCAGTGACGGCCAGAAAGTTGCAGCAGGCGATCGATGCCGGCTACGCAGACAACTACTACCCGGTCATGTATAAGACGATGTCGTTGAATTCCAAAAGCAGCCTTTAACAATCAGGCAGCAAAGACTGGGTCGTCGCCGCCTGTGCGAGGATCCAGTCTCTGAACAGGGCTATTTTCCTGGATTCGCGCCGGACTTTGGGTCGTAGCAGATAAAAAGAAAGACCCGTTCTGACGGGTTGATTGAAGGGCGCGAGCAGTTTTCCTTCCTGGAGGTCTTCGAGTATCAAGGCCGTCTGGCCTATGGCGATTCCCAGACCGTCCATGGCCGCTTGCCAGGTCAGCACTGAGCTGCTGAAGTTCATTTGCGGCGTGTCGGAAATTTCCGGCGCGTACGCGCATGCCTGGGCCCACATGGCCCATTCGCCTTTGGGCCGATAATGAGAAACCAGTAATCTTGTGCGCAATAGGGCTTGGGGATAGAGCGCTTCTGGCGCATGCTTTTGCAAAAAATCGCGGCTGCATACCGGCTCGATAATATCGTCGAACAAGCAGTCGGCTACGGTGTCTGCCTGGTCTCCCGTTCCCAGCTGAATACTGAAATCGATGTGATCTTTTTCAAAATCGGTATTGTGTACAGAGTTGGTGATCAGTACAGACAGGTCCGGGTGCTGTTTGTGAAAATCTTCGAGCCTGGGGATCAGCCATTTGGCGGCAAAGGTCGTGTAGGTACGTACGCGGATTTTGTTGTCATTGCCATGTTCCAACAGACTGTCGGTCGCACCAGATATCTGTTCAAAGGCCGGAATAATACGCTCGGCGTATCCCTGTCCAATATGAGTCAGGCTAATGCCACGTTGTTCACGGCGAAATAGCTTCACGCCCAGATATTTCTCAAGCACATCCAATTGCTTGCTAATGGCCGATTGGCCAACATGAAGCTCTTTTGCCGCTTTGGTCAAGCTCTTGGTGCGCGCTACGACGTAGAACGCACGGAGAGGATTCATGGGGGGAAATTTTTTCGACATAAAAGGAGTACTGGCTGTTAGGCTCGGATTGTCGTTATTGCATTGCAAGCGCTTGTCGGCAGTAACCCGGGGCTATTCACCATAGCATTCTCGCGACCCTCCTGCATCTTTCGCGGGACAGGCATAAAATCCAGATTTACCCTTTTTCGTACAGGATCTGCGCCATGAACGCTCGCATTCCCGACGACGCTTTGCCGCCTACCCTAGACCCCGACGCCCTGCAGGCGTTTGTGGACCGCCAATGGGACGATGAAATCATCCCGGCCCTGACCGACTACATCGCCGTGCCCGCCAAAAGCCCGGCATTTGACGCGGATTGGGAAAAAAATGCTTACATTGAGCGTGTGGTACGCGATGCGGCGCAGTGGGTCGAGTCGCGCAAGGTCGCCGGCCTGAAGCTGGAGGTCGTGCGCTTGCCTGGACGTACGCCTGTGATCTTTTTCGATGCGCCGGCGACGCGTGCTGATAATGGCGACACGGTACTGTTGTATGGCCACCTGGACAAACAGCCTGAGTTTTCGGGCTGGCGTTCGGATTTGGGCCCCTGGACGCCTAAATACGAGGACGGCAAATTGTATGGCCGTGGCGGGGCCGATGATGGTTATGCGATCTATGCGTCGATCACGGCCATCATGGCGCTCGATGCGCAGGGCATTCCACGTCCTCGCTGTGTGGGCATCGTAGAAACCTGTGAGGAATCGGGCAGCTACGATTTGCTGCCTTATGTCGATGCGCTGCGTGATCGCCTGGGGAATGTGGCGTTGGTGGTCTGCCTGGATTCCGGGGCCGGCAACTATGATCAATTGTGGATGACCACGTCGTTGCGCGGGATGGTGGCCGGCACGCTGGAGGTCCAGGTCCTGGACGAAGGCGTGCACTCCGGCGATTCGAGTGGTGTCGTGCCGTCGAGTTTCCGTATCTTGCGTCATTTGCTGGACCGCCTGGAGGACAGCGGCACGGGGCGTCTGTTACCACAGAGCCTGCACTGCGAGATCCCGACGGCTCGCCGTGAGCAGGTCAAGGAAACCGCCCGTATCCTGGGCGACGAAGTCTGGCGCCGTTTCCCCTGGAGCTGTGGCGCCGACGGCAGTTTCGTATTGCCGATGACGACCGAGCCCGAAGAAGCCTTGCTGAACCGCACCTGGCGTCCGACGTTGTCTGTGACCGGTGCGGAGGGGCTGCCGCCGCTGATGAGCGCCGGGAACGTATTGCGTCCGCGCACGTCGTTCAAACTGTCGCTGCGGTTGCCGCCGCTGGTGGATGCAGTTGCGGCGTCGGATGAAATCAAGCAGTTGCTTGAGGCGGACTCGCCCTATAACGCGAAGGTCATTTTCGACGCGCAGCATGGTGCTACGGGCTGGAATGCCCCTGAGTCAGAGGCCTGGCTCACCCAGGCATTGGACGCGGCATCGCGCCAGTATTACGAGGCGCCTTGCGGTTACATCGGGCAGGGTGGCACGATTCCGCTGATGAGTCTGTTGCAAGAGGGATTCCCCAAGGCGCAGTTCATGGTCTGTGGGGTGTTGGGACCGCGTTCCAATGCACACGGCCCAAACGAGTTTCTACATGTGCCATACGGTAAACGCCTGACGGCGTCGGTGGCGCAAATCATGGCAGCGTTGCCGGTTTGATGTCTGGCAGTTGAGTACATTCTTATGATTCATATCGACGGCGCTTATCAGCGCATCATCGACGAGACTCGTCTCTGGGTGGAACGGGCTGTGATCGGCCTGAACCTGTGTCCCTTTGCCAAAGCTGTGCAGGTGAAAAACCAAGTTCGCTATGCGGTCAGTGACGCTACTGATGCGGAGGGCGTGCTGACTGACTTGGAAAACGAACTGCTGTTGTTGTCTGAGACTGATCCGGAGCAGACTGACACGACGTTGTTGATCGTGCCGGATGCGTTGAACGATTTTTATGAGTTCAACGATTTTGAGGATTATTCGGATCGGCTGCTCAAGCGTATGCGGTTGGTGGGTGATCTGCAGGTGGCGACGTTTCATCCGGATTTTCAGTTTGCGGAGACTGAGCTGGATGATGTTGAGAACTGTACTAATCGGTCGCCTTATCCGGTTTTGCATATCTTGCGGGAAGACAGCATAGATCGTGCTGTGGAGGCGTTTGAGGATGCGGCGGAGATTTATGAGAAGAATATTGCTACGTTGAGGAGGCTGGGCTGGGAGGGGTGGCGGAAGTTGATGGCTGCGGAGTAGGGGTTCTGTTGGTCGTCGAGCCGAGGCAATCGGCCCGGCCGGGCTTCACAAAGTCGGTCCGGCGCGCGGGCGCCGGACACCGTGTTCGCTCGTCTCGTCCGCGCGTTCGCGCTTCCTTCGACTTCCGCTCCACTCGACTTTGAGGCGCCCGGCCGGGCCGATTGCCTCGGCTCGACTAGCAGCAATTAGAATTCTCTGCATCGCTGGCATGGCTTTCTTGCTTGGCGTTTTTTTGCAGCCGCGTTGGCAAAGAAGAAAATCTTGCGGGGCTGCTTTCGGCGCGCGCCCTGCGCGCGCACCTCAAGCGATCTGTCCGGGCATGCGGAAGGGGTGGCGTGGTGCCTGAGTGGAAGATCTGCTTGGTTGCAAGCCCATCAATGCGGCCGCTTGGCAAACCTGGAGGCCAACATCGCGCAAACCATCAGTTGAATCTGATGAAATAACATCAACGGCAGCACAATAGCTCCTACGGCTTGCCCTGCAAAAATCACTTGCGCCATGGGAATTCCGCTAGCCAGGCTTTTCTTTGAGCCACCGAACAACAGCGTGATGCGGTCTTCGATATTGAATTTGAAGATTTTGCCCAGAATCACACATCCCAGCAGCGCCAAGGCCAGCAATACGGCGCAGGAAAACACCAGGCCCACCAAGGCAGGCACGGGCGTGTTATGCCAGAGTCCTTCGTTGACCGCTTCTGAAAAGGCCGTATATACCACCAGCAAAATCGACCCTTGGTCCACGAACTTCAGTACTGCCTTGCGTTTGTAGACCCATGCACCGATCCAGCGGCGCATGATTTGACCCAGGATGAACGGCAGCAATAGCTGCAGCATGATCTGGCCCACGGCATCAAAAGAAATCGGCGCGCTGGCGCTGGCCACCACTACCGTGCCCGCCAATAGCGGCGTCAAGAAAATACCCAGCAGGCTCGATGCCGATGCGCTGCAGACGGCTGCGGGTACATTGCCCCGCGCCATGGACGTGAACGCGATCGCGGACTGTACCGTCGCCGGCAAGCAGCACAGGAACAGGATGCCGGTGTAGAGCTCTGGCGTGACTAATGGCTGCAGCAGCGGTTTGAGCGCCACCCCCAGGATGGGGAACATGATGAACGTCGCCGAGAATACGGTCAGATGCAGGCGCCAATGCATGACGCCGGCAATGATGGCTTCGCGTGACAGACGCGCGCCATGCAGGAAAAACAGCAGTGCAATGCCTAGATTGGTGATCCAGTCAAAGGCAACCAAACCCTGCCCATGGGCGGGAAACAGGCTGGCGAGAATGACAGTGGTAACAAGAAGAAGGGTAAAACGGTCGGGCAGGAATCGGGTGTAGCGGGACATGGGAGTAGCTGCGAAACGATCGCCGACGTGGCGGTCAAAGGCGGTTATTGTAGACCGCCACGTCTGGTGCGATATTCAGCTATTTGTAGGGTGAATGTCTGGGCGGATTATTCGATTTTGATTCCCGCGCGATCAATGACACCGGTCCATTTCTTGACCTCGTCGTTGACCAGTGTCTTGAATTCCGCGGGCGTGCTCGCGACAATTTCAACGCCTTGCTTGCCGAATCGGTCGACGACATCTTTTTCATGCAACATCTTCACCATGTCGGCGTTGATTTTCTGCACGATGTCGGTGGGGGTGCCGGCCGGTGCCTGCATGCCGAACCAGACATTGACTTCATACCCAGGAACGCCTGCTTCGACAACCGTGGGAATGTTGGGCAGCAATGCTGGGCGCTTGGCACCGGTCGCCGCCAGCGCGGTCAATTTGCCTGCCGTGATGTTGGGATAAACGTTCGGCAGGTTATCAAATAATACGTCGATGTCTCCGGCCAGTAATGCCGTCACGGCTGGTGCGCTGCCTTTATACGGAATGTGCGACATCTTGGTGCCGGTCAGTTCCAGAAAGAGCTCCATGGAGAGATGGTTCGATGAACCTGAGCCGGTCGATCCATAATTGAGTTTGCCGGGATTGGCCTTGGCGTATGCGATGAGCGATTTGACGTCTTTGAAGGGGGAGTCGGCGCGTACCGTCAGGATGTTCTGTGTGCTGCCCGCCCAGATGATGGGTTCAAAATCCTTGAGCGCGTTGTACTTCATCTTGTCTCGATACAGTCCGGGCAGGGCCGAGAACGGCAACGGCGTGATCAATAGCGTATAGCCATCGGGTTTGGATTCCGCGACGAACGTATTGCCAATCAAGGTGTTTCCGCCGGGTTTATTTTCGACGATGACAGACTGTTTCCAGGTCTTGGTCAGATACTCGCTCGCAGTCCGGGCAAGCGTGTCGTTGAATCCACCTGGCGTATAGGGGACGACAATGCGTACGGGTTGGTTGGGATAAGGGGATGCGGCTTTGGCCGCCGGCGCGGCAGCCGCGGCGATAACCAGGCTCAGGCTGCCCAGCACTACACTCAGTTTTCCAATCGTCATGATGTGTTATCTGACCGCCTTTGGGACTGGCATAGCGGTGTGAGGAAGGCAGGGCGGGATAAGGGGTGCAGCGTCAGATCCAGCCTGTATTTGCCTTCGCATCTAACTGCTATGCAGCGCTTCGGCGATCTGTCTCCGTTGATGTTGTTGTGGATCGATCGTCATTCAGCACAGTCAGTCGTGCGGACTGGCATGGCTGTGTCTTGGTGCTGCAATGGACGGGCGATATGCCCGTCCGGTGTTGCTGATTCAGAACTTCACTACGTAGCCGGGGCCATCAACCATGGGGAACTTGTCGAACAGGGATTCATCGACTTCTACGCCCAGGCCCGGACCCGTAGGCGGCTCGACGCAGCCGTCTTTGCCGATGGTGAACGTTGGCCCGAACATGTCCCGGAACGGATTGAAGTGAGAGACGCAGGCCTCGAAATATCCCGCGTTTTCGGTCGCCGCGAGAAAGTGCAAGGTCGCGGCATGGTTCAACCCTGTTGCCGAACTATGCGCGTTGATGGGGATACGGAAGGCCGATGCCATCGCGGCGATCCGCACCGATTCGGTAATACCGCCCGTCTTGGACAGGTCCGGTTGCCACACTTGTACCGCACCTGCCTCCAGCATCTGGGCGAACTCGAACCGCATGAAATGGTTTTCTCCTGCTGCCAACGGGACCAGCGGCGTGATCTTGGCGGCTTCGCGATAAGACGCAAAATCGTTGCAGGCAAAGGGTTCTTCCAGCCAGCCTGCTTGAATGTCGGCCAAGGCCGGTAATACGCGGCGCGCCTGGGCAATGGTGTAGGCGGTGTTCGCGTCGGTCAGGATATCGATCTCGTCTCCAACCATTTTCCTGACGTGCACACAACGGGCTATGTCGTCTTTCACGGTATCGCCGATGCGCAGTTTGACCGCACGATAGCCCTGTTCGATGTATGACAGCGCTTCTTCTGCCAGCGTTTCCGGGGCTTGATAGCCCAATGCGATCCCGCCGGCATACGCGGGCAAGCGTTTACGCGAGCCGCCGAGCAGTTCGTACAGAGGCATGTTGGCCGCCTTGCCGCGAATGTCCCACAGGGCCATGTCGATACCGGACAGTGCCAGTGCCGCGCCTGCACCCAGGCCGTGGCTCGAGAACTGCATGCGGTGTATGCGTTGCCATGCACCGACGACGTCGGTGGCCGGCATGCCGACCAGCAAGGGCGACAAGGTGTTGTGGATGTGGCTGACGATCGCGCTGGGGCTGCGTCCCGGATGCGATTCGCCGTATCCCGTGATGCCTTCGGACGTTTCGACGCGCACGATGATGGCGTCGCGTTTCAAGGTGCTGCCTACGCCCATCGTCACCGTTTTGCCTTCTGGCAAGCGATAGGAAATGGGGATGGCAGTAATGCGGGTAATTTTCATATTGTCTCCTCGTTGATGTCGTTTTGATTGTTGACGGCATGATCGAGGTATCCCTGGCTGGAGGCTTGATAGTGCCTTGAGCCAGGGGTACGTCAATCAGACCTGTCGGGTACTGCGGTTGAACGTCGCGACTATTTCGCCGTGCCTGCCGGCGAGGTCGCCAGATAGCTGACGAGCGTCGGCACGGGGGATTGGCTCAGGCCCGTCTCCGCGGCCTGCTCGTACAGCTGCTTCACACCGCTGGCCAGGGCATTATGCGAATCCTGTTCTTCAGCCATGGTGCAGTAGTAGCCCATGTCCTTCAGCGCGTTGGAAATAGAGAACACGAAACCCGATGAGTCTTCCGACTCGATGTACGGGCGCAGTCGATTGAGCACCACGCCGCCACCGCCGCCAGCGGCCAGGATGTCGCAGAACACTTTCGGATCGGTTCCAGCCTGACGCGCGCACGCGGCGGCCTCGGCCAAGACGGCGGAGAAGCCGAGCGACACGTAGTTGTGCAGCAATTTCATCTGATGGCCGCTGCCCACGCCGCCCGCGTAGGCGATGTTTTCGGCGTAGCTCTGCAGCACGGGCAGGCATTTTTCAAAGACGTTTTTATCGCCGCCTACGATCAAGTTCAGCCGGCCCTCTGCTGCTTCCTTGGGCGTGCGCGTCATCGGGGCATCCAGGAAGGCGCAGCCCGCCTCCTGGACCGCTTGCGCGATTTTGCGTGTGGAAGACGGGATCGCAGTCGAGCAATCGATCACCGTGCTGCCCGGACGCAGGCCCTTTAGCGCGCCGTCTGCGTCAAACAACACGGCCTCTACCTGGGGCGAGCCCGTCACGCAAATGATCAGGATATCGGCCTCGGCGGCCAGTGCTGACGCCTTCGGGAGTGTCTTGGCGCCGGCCGCGAGCAGTTTGTCCAGCGGCTGATTGCCCGGATGGTCGAGGATCGTCAGCGGGAAACCGTTGCGCAGCAGGCTGGCGGCGATGCCCGATCCCATCAGGCCGGCGCCTATCAGGCCGATATGCGGTTTAGTGGATGTCATTCATTGCTCCGGGAACCTCCGGCTTGGATGCCGGGGAGGAACGAGGCGCAGCCATCAGGCTGCGTACCTCGTCGGGTTTGAGTGGTATGCGGGTGGTATCCGCAGGGTGAGTCGAGTTTTGCTCAGGTGTCGGAGCAGTGCTCAGGCCTTGCCCAGGCCGCCCGCGCAGATGTATTTGATTTCGACATAATCATCGACGCCGTATTTGGAGCCTTCGCGCCCGACGCCGGATTCCTTGATGCCGCCAAACGGGGCCAGCTCGGTCGAGATGATGCCTTCGTTCAAACCCACGATGCCGGTTTCGAGGGCCTCGGAGACGCGCCATGCGCGGCTATAGTCCGACGTATAGAAATAAGAGGCCAAACCAAACGGCGTGTCGTTGGCGAGGTCGATGACTTCTTGTTCCGTGCTGAATCGGATGAGCGGCGCAACCGGACCAAAGGTTTCTTCCTGCATGAGCTTGGCATCTCGCGAGACGTTCAACAGAATCGATGGCTCATAAAACAGGCCGCCCAACGCATGAGCGCGGCCGCCGGTCATTGCGGTGGCGCCGCCCGCGATGGCGTCGTCCACGTGTTCTTGCACCTTTTCGATAGCGGCCTGATCGATCAGCGGGCCCAGGTCGATGTTGTCTTGCAGGCCGTCACCGACTTTCAGCGCCAGCACGGCCTGTTTCAGGCGTTCGGCGAAGGCATCGTAAATGCCGTCCTGCACGAAAATACGGTTGGCGCAGACGCAGGTCTGGCCAGCGTTACGGAATTTGGAGGCCATGGCGCCGGCCACGGCCAAGTCCAGATCGGCGTCATCGAACACGATGAATGGCGCATTGCCGCCCAGTTCCATCGAGACCTTTTTGACGGTGCCGGCGCATTGCTCCATCAGCAGTTTTCCGACGCTGGTCGATCCGGTAAAGGATAGTTTGCGCACCAATGGGTTGCCGGTGAGTTCACCACCGACGGTGCCCGAGTTGCCCGTCACGACGTTCAGCACGCCTGCGGGAATGCCTGCTTCTTCTGCCAATTCGGCCAGGGCCAAGGCGGAATAGGGCGTTGCCGTGGCTGGTTTGATGACGATAGTGCAACCGGCGGCCAGCGCCGCACCGGCTTTGCGCGTGATCATCGCATTGGGGAAGTTCCACGGCGTAATGGCAGCGACGACCCCGACAGGCTGTTTGATCACGACGATACGGCGATCGGATGAGGCGGCAGGAATGATGTCGCCATAAATGCGCTTGGCTTCTTCTGCGAACCATTCCAGGAACGACGAACCATAGGCAATCTCGCCACGCGATTCTTTCAGCGGTTTGCCTTGTTCCAGGGTCAGCAGCTTGGCCAGGTCTTCCTGGTTCGCCATGCACAGGTCGAACCAGCGGCGGATCAGCTGTGAACGTTGCTTGGCAGCCATGGATCGCCACGCGGGCAGTGCCTTGTTTGCCGCCTCGACTGCTTGGCGTACGTCTTGCTGCGTCAGCGAGGGGACGGTGCCGAGGACGGATCCATCGGCGGGGTTGGTAACGTCAATGGTCTTGCCGCCGGAGGCGTCGATCCATTTTCCTCCGACGTAGCATTGTTGGCGAAATAGAGAGGGTCGTTGCAAATTCATCGGAAAACCTCATGAAAAAAGGGTATCTCAGCGTGGGCTGAGCAAGTTGTCGGGGATCGTGCCTTGGTACAGGGCATCCAAGCCATTGATCAGCAGCCATCCCATGGCGTCACGGGTTTCGTGAGTGGCGCTGCCGATATGCGGGGACAGAAACACGTTGTCCAATTCACGGTATCGCGGATCGATATTCGGTTCGTTGGCGAAGACGTCCAGACCTGCAGCAAAAAGCTTGCCTGAGGACAAGGCCTGGATCAGGGCGTCGTCGTCCACCAGTTCGCCGCGTGAAATGTTGATCACGACGGCGTTTTGGGGCAGTTGTGCGAGGCGCTCGGCATTGATGACGCCTTTCAGTTCAGGCGAGCCCGGTGCGGCAACGATCAATACGTCGGCATTGCGCAGCCCGTCATCGAAGTCCGCATGGTAGATCGCGCCCTGTGCCAGATCGTCGGCTAGCGGGCGGCGATTGTGGTAGTGGATTTCCATGCCAAAGGCGCGCGCCCGGGTGGCGATTTCCCTGCCGATGCGGCCCATGCCGAAAATCAGCACTCGCCTGCCTTTCAAACCCAGGCCTAATAGTTGGGTGGGGCTCCATCCGGGCCAGCTGTCGGTACGGACCATGCGGTCTGCTTCATATCCGCGGCGGCAGGCATTGAGCATCAACATCATGGCGATCTCTGCGCAAGCGTCGCTCAACACGTCGGGCGTATGCAAGACGCCAATTCCCAGTGCCTGCGCCGTGGCCATGTCGATGTGGTTGTACCCGACGGACAGCGTGGCGACGTAGCGTAGGGTAGGGGCCAGCTGGCGCAGCACCTCGGCGTTGATTTGCTCGGTGGCGCTGGCAAACAGGATCTCGGCGCCTTGTGCCGATTGCGCGATCTGCTCGGGCTGCAGAATGCTGTCGTCCGCATTGACGTGCAACTGATAGCGCTCATGCAAAGCGGCTTCGACCGCTTTAGGAAAACGGCGGCACAGATATGCCTTGGGTTTGATCGTAGTGACTGCCATTGCCTGCAATGCCTCCTTCGTCTATTTTTTGGTACTATCAATTTGTACGACAAATTTGTCAAGAGGGAATCCGTTACCCCAGCCATGCCAGAAAAAAAACCGACTCATGAAAGAACGCTATCCGATCAACTGACGGATATGCTGGCGCAGGAAATCCGGCGTGGCGCGTATCCCGTCAATGCTCGGCTGCCTACGGAAAAATTCATGATGGAGCAGTATGGCGTGAGCCGCACCGTGATCCGGGAGGCGATCTCGCGCCTGAAGTCCGCGGGCTTGGTGGACACGCGTCAGGGCAGCGGCACGGTCGTGCTGGATCCAGCGTCCAGCGATGTGTTTCGGCTGGGTACGCCGGACGAAGATCCCGCTCGTGGGGTGCTGCGCATCATCGAGCTGCGTCGCGGTCTGGAGGCAGAAATGGCTGCATTAGCCGCCGAGCGGCGCACGGCGCAGGACATGGCGCGCATCAATCAGGCATTGGCGGAAATCGATCACGCTGTCGCCAAAAACGGCGATGGGGTGGAAGAGGATCTGGCGTTTCATATTGCGATCGCGCAAGCGACCGGCAACCCGCATTATCCGGAACTGTTGGGGATGCTGACCCGCGCGCTGAAAGACGCTATTCGCGTGACGCGTGGCAACGAAGCGCGCCAGGAACAATTGGCTAATCAGGTGCGTAACGAACACGAGGCAATACGTGCCGCCATCGAGCGGCGCGATATCGAGGCGGCCAGGACCGCGGCCTTTCATCACATGCTCAGCACAGCGACTCGCATACAGAACGTCGACGCGGAATACTGGCAGGGATCGAATCGCGCCGCAGCGGGCAGATTGGCGCGTACCCGATTGGCATCCGAGATCAGGAAAAGTAAGTAGGCCGAGTGAGCAGGCAACAGCTACGGCGTCATGGCTAACGCCAGGTCAAACGCCGCGACGAGGGAGGCATGATCCGCGATGCCTTTGCCGGCAATATCAAAGGCCGTGCCGTGGTCGACGCTGGTGCGTACGAAAGGCAATCCCACCGTTACATTGACGCCCTGATCCACGCCCAGATACTTCACCGGAATCAATCCCTGGTCATGATATTGCGCGACGACAATATCAAATTCGCCACGCCGCGCACGCATGAATATCGTGTCGCCGGGCCACGGACCGGAAACCTCCAATCCTTCGGCACGGGCTTGGCTGATCGCCGGCGCGATCACATCCAGGTCCTCGCGACCGAATTTCCCGTCTTCACCTGCATGAGGATTCAACCCGGCGACCGCGATGCGGGGGCGCGCAATGCCCATTTGCCGGCAAGCCAGATCGGCCAGGCGAATGGCGCGAATCTCCGCTTGCGGTGTGACGGCTTTTGGGACGTCCGCCAACGCCATATGGATGGTCACGAGTAGCACCCGCAGCTCATCATTGGCCAGCATCATGGCGAAATCGGTGGTGTTTGATCGCTCCGCCAATATTTCTGTATGACCAGGCTGGTCAATTCCTGCCAGATGCATGGAATGCTTGCTCAATGGCGCGGTGACGATGGCACGGATCAGGCCTGCCTGCGCATCATCGATGGCCGCGCACAGATAGTCGTAGGCGGCCTGCCCAGCGGCCGCGCTGGTTTTTCCGATGGGTAAGTCCGCCGGCAGGGGAGCGCTACAGGGAATGACTTCGATACGTCCCGGCGTCCCGCTGGCCAGGCTGGCGTTTGCAATGTCCACGACTTCCATCCTGGCGCCGAGCAGGCCGGCCGCATGGCGCAACGTCCCTGCGTCGCCGTAGACGACCACCGGTGCGCGTAAACCTTGTGCGCAGGCTTTCACAATGATTTCCGGGCCGATGCCGGCGGCATCGCCCATGGTAATGCCGACAGGAAGCAATTCAGACATGATAGGCAGACGATAATTTGAAGGTGATGCTAGCAGGCATCCGCAGCCCACTCCGTGCATAGTACGCCTGCTTGGCAGCGCGTGTGACAGGCATGAAATGGAACAGCCCCCTCCGACGTAGAGGGGGCTGTTTCACGATGCGCGCCAGACGCCCTGATCGTTACAGCACGTCGCCCGCGTAATCCGCCAGACGCGAACGCTCGCCACGTTGCAGCGTGACGTGCCCCGCGTGCGGCCAACCCTTGAACCGGTCCACCACAAACGTCAGGCCCGAGCTGCCTTCGGTCAGATAGGGCGTATCGATCTGCGCCACGTTACCCAGGCAGACGACCTTGGTGCCGGGGCCGGCCCGGGTGACCAGGGTCTTCATCTGTTTGGGCGTCAGGTTCTGGGCCTCGTCGATGATCAGATATTTGTTCAGGAACGTGCGGCCGCGCATGAAATTCAGCGATTTGACCTTGATCCGCGAACGGATCAGATCCATCGTCGCGGCACGGCCCCAGTCGGCGCCGCCCTCGCTGTCGTTCATGTTGAGCACGTCGAGGTTGTCTTCCAATGCGCCCATCCAGGGCAGCATTTTTTCTTCCTCGGTACCTGGCAAAAAGCCGATGTCCTCGCCGACCGGAACCGTCACGCGGGTCATGATGATTTCGGTATAACGCTTGGTTTCCAGGACCTGGGTGATCCCGGCGGCCAGCGCCAACAGCGTTTTACCGGTGCCTGCCTGACCCAGCAGCGACACAAAGTCACAGTCGGGATTCATGAGCAGGTTCATGGCGAAATTCTGTTCGCGATTGCGTGCGGTGATGCCCCAGACGTTGTTTTTGCCGTGGGTATAGTCGCGCAGGGTGGCCAGGACCGCGGTCTTGCCGCTGACCTCGCGCACTTGCGCATACAGCGGCATCTGGCCTTCGAAATACACGAACTGGTTGACCATGAACTGCGAACACAGCGGGCCATGGATACGGTAAAACGTGGTGCCGCCTTGTTGCCAGGACTCGACGTCCTTGCCATGGCGATTCCAGAAATCCTCGGGCAATTGCATCACGCCCGAGTACATCAGATCCGAGTCTTCGAGGACGTGGTCGTTGTAGTAGTCCTCGGCGGCCATGCCCAGGGCACGGGCCTTCAGGCGCATGTTGATGTCCTTGGACACCAGCACCACCTCGCGTTGCGGGAATTTTTCCTGCAGTGCGCGCACGACGCCCAGGATCTGGTTGTCTGCCTTGCCCATCGGCAGGTCCGAGGGCAGGGTGCTGTGGATCGCCGTGGTCTGGAACATCAACCGGCCGGTGGCGTCCTTGTTGCCCAGCGCGCTGAGCTCCAGTCCTTCGTCCAGTTGCTCGGCATCATTGACCAGCGCGTCCAGCGAACGGCTGACTTGACGCGCGTTACGCGCGACCTCGGACATGCCTTTCTTTTGATGATCGAGCTCTTCGAGCGTCATCATGGGCAGGAAAATGTCGTGTTCCTCGAAACGGAACAGCGAGCTCGGGTCGTGCAGCAGGACGTTGGTGTCCAGCACGAACAGCTTGCGCCCCTCGGACTGGGCTCGTGCCTTGGGCTTGCGGGCCGGGGCAGTGGGCTTGGCAGCACGGGGAGCGCGCGTTTTGGCCGCCACAGGCGCAGGGGCAATACTGGGCACCGTCGCCGGTGCGCTGGCCTGCGATTTGAGGCCGTCTAATTCGGGTTGTACGGGGAGGGTGTTGACCGCCTCGGGGCGTGCCGAGGGTGCCGTTCCCGCAGCTTTGCTGGGGCGGGCTTTGGGTCGGGCGGTTTCGCCCGAGGGGAATGTCAGGATAGCTGCGGGTCGGGAGGGCAACTTGGGTAGCGGCATATAGGGGGTTCTCCTGGTGGGCCGGCTCTAGCGCCTGACGATGATGCTCAGACAGACTTAACCAATACTGCGGGCAGCTTGCAGGACTTCGTTGGCGTGGTTGGGCACCTTGACCCCGCGCCATTCCTGGACCAGCCGCCCGTAAGCGTCGATCAAAAACGTACTGCGTTCGATACCACGTACTTGTTTACCGTACATGTTCTTCTGCTTGATGACACCGTATAGGTTGCAGACGGTCTCATCGGTGTCCGCGATGAGAGGAAAGGGCAGTTCGTACTTTCCCTGGAAATTCTGGTGCGATTTCAGCGAGTCGCGCGAGACGCCGATCACGACGGTACTGGCGTCGAGGAATTCGGCATGCAGGTCGCGGAAATTCTGGCTCTCGGTCGTGCAGCCCGGGGTGTTGTCCTTGGGGTAGAAATACAGCACGACGGCGCGGCCCTGGCATTGTTCCAGGCTGATCGGGCCGATGGTGCTTTCAGCGGTAAAAAGAGGGGCAGATTTGCCGATGAGCGTGGTCATGTGGGGAGATCTCCTTGGGTTGGCAGCAGGGCGACGACCACGCGTCGGCCCTCTGCCATCAGGATGTTGTATGTGCGTGCGGCCGCCTGGGTGTCCATGACTTCGACACCAATGCCGGCCGCCAATAGCGGGCGCAGGACGTCTTGGCCCAGCATGCGTTGCCGGCCTCCTGTCCCGACGAGCAGGACCTCGGGTCCGATGCCCTTGGCGAGCGTGCCGGTTTCCGGCTCGTCCAGAAAGGCCAGCGGGTCGCGCTTGGCCTCGGAGAGTCCGGCAGCCTGTTGCAAAAGGGGCGCGGTGATGTCCGCAGCGGCCTGAACAGGCCATTCAGAGACCGTGCCCTCGGGGCCGAAGGCGACGGCGTGGGAAAATCGTACCTGGTTGACTTCAATGTACCCATCACCGTAGGCGGTGACGGTATTCAGGGCCGATGCAGGGTCGGTGTGCAGCTTCAATAAAAACTCCAACTTGATGCTTCCGATAATAGCGCATCAGCATGTCCATTTGTTGCCGGGTATCTACGAGTAGAGGGACAGAACGTGTCAATTTGCCGACGGGGCCTGCATGCGCTAGATTACTAAGTTTTGCTGCGCTGCAAATCCGCGTCATCCCGCCCCCTATCAAGGAATGGTTTCCATGAGGAAGTTCTCCCGCATCGAGCGTCTGCCCCCGTATGTGTTCAACATTACTGGCGAGCTCAAGATGGCCGCCCGTCGGCGGGGCGAGGACATCATCGATATGTCCATGGGCAATCCTGATGGCGCCACGCCCAAACACATCGTCGACAAAATGGTCGAGGCCACACTGCGGCCCACCACCCATGGGTATTCTGTGTCCAAGGGCATTCCGCGTCTGCGCAAAGCCATCTGTGACTGGTATCAGCGCCGCTATGACGTCGAATTCGACCCGGATAGCGAGGCCATCGTCACCATCGGCTCGAAAGAAGGCCTGGCGCACCTGATGCTGGCGACGCTGGACCGCGGCGATACCGTTCTGGTGCCCAATCCCAGTTATCCCATCCATATTTATGGCGCGGTAATCGCCGGCGCCAATATCCGTTCGGTGCGCATGACGCCAGGCGTGGATTTCTTCGAAGAACTCCAGCGCGCGGTTCGCGAGTCGATTCCAAAGCCCAAGATGATGATTCTCGGGTTTCCCAGCAATCCGACCGCGCAATGTGTCGACCTGTCGTTTTTCGAACGCGTGGTGGCGCTGGCCAAGGAGCACGACATCCTGGTCGTGCACGACCTGGCCTATGCGGATATCTGCTTTGATGGCTATGTCGCGCCGTCCATCATGCAGGTCCCGGGCGCGCGCGATGTCGCGGTCGAGTTCTTTACCATGAGCAAAAGCTACAACATGGCGGGCTGGCGCATCGGCTACATGGTGGGCAATCGTGACTTGGTCAACGCGCTGGCTCGGATCAAGAGCTATCACGACTACGGCACGTTCACGCCGATTCAGGTGGCCTCTATTGCCGCCCTGGACGGCCCGCAGGACTGTGTCACCGAGGTCGTCGAGCAATACCGCAATCGCCGCGACGTGTTGGCGCGCGGCCTGCACGAGGCCGGCTGGAACGTAGAGATTCCCAAGGCATCCATGTACATCTGGGCGCAGATCCCCGAGCCATACCGGGCCATGGGTTCCCTGGAATTCTCCAAGCGCGTGCTGTCTGACGCCAAGGTCGCCGTATCGCCGGGCATCGGTTTTGGCGAATATGGCGATGAGTATGTGCGCTTTGCCCTGATTGAAAACGAACAACGCACGCGTCAGGCTGTGCGTGGTATCAAAGAAATGTTCCGCAAGGACGGCTTGTTGAAATGAACCTGGTTGTTGCCGATCCCGGCATCACAGACCAGCCACCGCATTCTGGAAATTGGAAATGACAAACGCTGCAAGTACCCAGCCCGCCTCCGGGGCAGTTCATCCGGGCGCCGACCTGAAACCCATCAAGATTGGCCTGTTGGGCTTAGGTGTCGTGGGCGGTGGCACCTGGAGCGTGCTTACCCGCAACGCCGAAGAAATCGCCCGCCGCGCCGGACGCCGCATCGAGATCAGCCGTATTGCCGTACGTGACGTGGCCAAGGCGCGCGGCCGTATCGGCGAGGCCATCCCGGTGGATACCGACGTGCAGGCCTTGGTGCGAGACCCCAATGTCGACATCGTGGTCGAGCTCATCGGCGGCGACACACTCGCGCGCGAACTGGTGCTCGAAGCCATCGCAAACGGCAAGCATGTCGTTACCGCCAACAAGGCCTTGCTGGCCAAGCATGGCAACGAGATTTTTGCCGCTGCATCCGCCCAAGGCGTGATGGTGGCGTTCGAGGCCGCTGTCGCCGGTGGTATCCCCATCATCAAGGCCATTCGCGAAGGGCTGACGGCCAATCGCATCGAATGGGTGGCGGGCATCATCAACGGCACCACGAATTTCATCCTGTCCGAAATGCGCTCGCGTGGCCTGCCTTTTGCCGATGTGCTGGCCGAAGCGCAACGCCTGGGCTATGCCGAGGCCGATCCGACCTTCGACGTCGAGGGCGTCGATGCGGCCCACAAACTCACTTTGTTGGCCTCGCTGGCGTTTGGCGTACCGGTGCAATTCGACAAAGCACACATTGAAGGCATCTCGCAGCTCGCCCAAGAAGACATCGCCCACGCCGAGCGCCTGGGTTATCGCATCAAGCTGCTGGGCATCACCAAGCGCCGTGCCGATGGCATCGAGCTGCGCGTGCATCCGGCATTGGTGCCCGCCGAGCGCCTGCTGGCCAATGTCGAGGGTGCGATGAACGCCGTGCTGGTCCGTGGCGACGCCGTCGGCCCGACGCTGTACTACGGCCAGGGCGCGGGTGAGGAGCCCACCGCCTCTGCGGTGGTCGCCGATCTCGTTGACGTGACGCGTCTGCATACCGCCGATCCGGGCAACCGCGTTCCGCACCTGGCATTCCAACCCGACGCGCTGTCCGATCTGGCCATTCTGCCTATCGATCAGATCAGCACCTCGTATTACCTGCGTTTACGTGTCGACGATCAGCCGGGCGTGCTGGCCGATATCGCACGTGTCCTGGCAGATCTCGAGATCTCCATCGGCTCGATGATCCAGCAACCCTCGCACATCGGTGGCGCCGACATCATTTTCCTGACGCATCAAGCCACCGAAGGCAACGTCGATAAAGCCATCCACAGTATCGAACAACTGCCGTTTGTACGTTCCAGCGTCACGCGTCTGCGCGTGGAGACCTTGCAATGAAATACATCTCTACCCGTGGCGGCATGGCGCCGCAAGCGTTTACCGATATCCTGCTGGAGGGCCTCGCGCCCGATGGCGGGTTGGCCGTTCCTGAAACGCTGCCGCAGATCTCTGCCGACACGCTCGAATCCTGGCGCGGCCTGTCCTACGCCGATCTGGCCTTCGAGGTGCTATCGACGTTCGCGACCGATATTCCCGCCGACGACCTGCGTCGCCTGACGCGTGCCGCGTATCGCGAAGGCGTCTTCAGCAGCGCAGACATCGTGCCTTTGCGGCCGCTGGATGGCGGTCTGCAACTGCTGGGTTTGTCCGAAGGCCCCACGCTGGCATTCAAAGACATGGCCATGCAGTTCCTCGGCCAAGTCTTTGAATACGTCCTGACGCAACGCGGCGCGACATTGAATATCCTGGGTGCGACCTCCGGCGATACCGGCTCGGCTGCAGAATATGCCTTGCGCGGAAAACGCGGCGTATCGGTATTCATGCTGTCGCCCCATGGCCGCATGAGCGCGTTTCAACGCGCGCAAATGTACTCGCTGCAAGACGAAAACATTCACAACATCGCTGTGCGTGGTGTGTTCGACGAGGCGCAGGACATCGTCAAGGCACTGGCCGGCGATCTGCAATTCAAGAACCAATATCGCCTGGGCGCGGTGAACTCCATCAACTGGGCGCGTATCGCTGCACAGGTCGTGTACTACTTCCACGGCTGGTTGCGTGCCACGACAGGCCGAGGCCAACAAGTCTCCTTCGCCGTGCCCTCGGGTAATTTCGGCAACATCCTGTCGGGCCATATCGCGCGCAGCATGGGCTTGCCCGTACGCCGTCTGGTGTTGGCCACCAATGAAAACAACGTGCTCGAAGAATTCTTCCGCACGGGCATCTACCGTCCTCGCGGCGCAGAGCACACCTACGCCACTTCCAGCCCCTCCATGGACATCTCGCGCGCATCGAACTTCGAGCGCTTTGTGTTCGATCTGGTGGGCCGCGATCCGCAACGCGTAAAAGCACTGTGGGCCGATCTCGCACGCGATGGCCATTTCGATCTGTCCTCGCTCAAACCCGCATTCGAATCGCAGTATGGTTTCGTCGCAGGCACGAGCACGCACGACGATCGCCTGTCCGTGATTCGCGCCACGCATGCAGCAACCGGCGTATTGATTGATCCCCATACGGCCGACGGCGTGAAAGTCGCCCGCGAGCATGTGGAACCGGGCGTGCCGATGCTGGTCCTTGAAACTGCCTTGCCCGCAAAATTCTCCGAAACCATCGAAGCAGCTCTGGGAAAAAGGGTCGATCCCCCGGCGGCCCTGGCCGATCTGGAGTCCTTGCCCCAGCGAGTCGAGGTCATGGATTGCGACGCACAGTTGGTGCGACGCTACATTGAGGCGCACGCCAAGGTGTAAGAGGCGTTGCAGGCTGTTTTATGACGCCGCGTGTCAGGGGCGGTGTCATTACAGACTTATGCATTTTGGCCACATCCGGTCACGGAATGGGCGGGGTTACGGCCTAAAGTGAAGCTTCGTTCAAGATTGACGGAGTTACCGCTTTATGAAATTCAAGACCCTGATGCTCGCTTCGACCATTACCGGAATCGCTGTTCTGGCTGGATGCTCAACGCCCTCAGTGATCCAAAAGCGCGATGGCAGTCAGGTTATGACTTCTGACAAGCCTGAATATAACGAGGACACTGGTTTTTACGAGTACGATAAAAACGGCCAGAGAGTGCAAGTTAACAAGGACGATGTGAAGACCATCGAAGAAGTTAAGTAGTCTTGGCTTTGTGTATTAAAGAAAGACCCGAGCGAGTCGTTGCTTGGGTCTTTTTGTATGCGTTTATGCGATTCGAATCTGCCAGTCAGTTAGATGCATAGGTCTTCTCTGTGAAGACGTCCCTGTCGGGCGCCTGGAAGCCACACCGGGCCTATCGCCGCGACTCGGCCCATGACCTGTCCTGGTCTAATGTAAGTGGACACGTAGATAGGGTCATTGACCCTAGCC
>NZ_BAAGVG010000007.1:0-109543 GCF_054780995.1 Bordetella tumbae | reverse complement strand
GGGACCGGTGGATCAAGTGGTGTTTGTGAAGACGACGCAAGCCTCGGCGGCTCGCAGCCTGGGCATTAGTGAGAAGGTCACAATCACGACGGCATCAGATGCGCCCAGGGTAGCGCTGCAGGCACCGTTGGTGACTGCCGTGCCGGAAGCCTTGCTCAGTGCGCGCCGCAGACTTGACGCCCGCGCGGCATAACTCACTTCTTCTGCAGAAAATCTCGCAGTCATTGGGCTGCCGAATGAGGAACCGAAAACCATGTCAGTACTGGTACAAGACGAACCTGAAGTTGCTGTACAGGAGTACGGTCTTGAGCAGCACCTAAGTCGACTGTTGTACGCGCTATTGGCGCAGCAGGGTTGGCTTTCGGCAGCCGCGGGGTTGGCGCCGCGCTATGCGCGCTGGCACGAGGCGGGTCTGCGGATGCTGCGGGAGCAGGGCGTGATCCAGGATTCGGCGCAGTGGGATTGGGAGACGTCATGGTCGCAGTGGCAGACCTATCGAGAACAGGCCCGCGACGACGCGGTGGTGGCGGCGCAGTTGCGATTGCTCGATGTCGTCCTGCCGGCGCTGCCAGCGATTCTGCGGGGAGAGCGGGCGGCGACCGACGTGTTGTTTCCGCAAGGGCAGCTGGGTCTGGTAGAAGGTGTCTACCGAGATCATCCGGTGGCGGACTACTTCAATGGTGTGTTGGGAGAACGGCTGGATGCGTATGTCCGTGCCCGCGTGAGTCACGACCCGAGGGCGAAGCTGAGGATCGTGGAGATTGGGGCAGGCACCGGGGGGACCAGTGCGGGGTTGTTCACGCAACTGGCAGCTTACGCTGAGCACATCGAGGAGTATTGCTACACGGACGTATCGCCGGCGTTTCTGCTGCACGCTCGCGAGCACTACGCCGCACAAGCGCCGTATCTGCAGACCAAGCGTCTGGACATCGAGCATACGCCCGTGGCCCAGGGGTTTGCGTTGGGTCATTTTGATGTGGCGGTGGCGGCCAACGTGCTGCACGCGACGCGGGATATGCGGAGCACCTTGCGGCACGTCAAGACGCTGCTCAAAGGCAATGGTCTGCTGCTGCTCAACGAGTTGAGTGCGGCGAGTCTGTTCTTGCATCTGAGCTTTGGGTTGTTGGAAGGTTGGTGGCTGGCCGAGGACGAGGAGGTGCGGATTCCCGGGACGCCGGCCTTGAGTCTGCAAGGTTGGCGCGAAGTGCTGACGGCGGAGGGCTTTGGCGCGATCGAAGCGCCAGCGCAGGCCGCCCATGAGTTGGGCCAACAGGTCATCGTGGCCACGAGCGACGGCTTGGTACAGGTCCAAAGCGAGACGAAAACGCTGCAGGAAGAGCCTCGTGTATTGATGCCTTCGCACGAATCCAAGGCGTCGACGCCAGCACCAATGCGTGTATCAGCCGAGATAGCACCCCGACGAGACTCGGCGCAGGCACGGAACGCAATCCGCACGAGCATTGCTCAAACTCTCAAGGTGAGCGAGGCAGACCTGCAGGACGATCAACCGTTCTCGACATACGGTATTGATTCGGTAACCGGCGTGGCGCTGATCAATGCGATCAATATGCAGCTTGGGTTGATGCTGCCCACCACCGTGTTGTTCGATCACGCCACGATCGAGGAGCTTGGTGCGCATATCAGTGCGATCAGCCCGACCATTCAAGAGCCTTCGAGTCCGGTGGCCTTATCTGTTGCGACGGCGATGCCCACGCCCGAGGCACCGGTGGAGAAAATCAAGGCCGTCCCGATCGGACGAGGGCGCCGCCGGCGTGGGGAGTTTACTGCCGCGCCGCCGCTCGCTGCGCAGCGAGGCGCGCAGATCACAGGGCCACTATA
The DNA here is from genome assembly GCF_054780995.1 of Bordetella tumbae. Taxonomy (NCBI): domain Bacteria; kingdom Pseudomonadati; phylum Pseudomonadota; class Betaproteobacteria; order Burkholderiales; family Alcaligenaceae; genus Bordetella; species Bordetella tumbae. Next base: position 107,704 of record NZ_BAAGVG010000007.1, on the reverse strand, counting down.
TCGGCGCGTATGGTTGGAGAGGCCCGGCACGATTGACGACCTTCACATCAGAGAGGACCGCCTGCCTCCCTTGGGCGCACACGACGTACGGATTGCGGTAAGAGCCTTTTCACTGAACTTCGGCGACTTGTTATGTGTGAAAGGTTTGTATCCGACCCAGCCCGCCTATCCGTTCACGCCAGGCTTCGAGGCCAGCGGAGTGGTGGTCGCGATTGGGTCGAAAGTATCGCGTGTCGCAGTTGGCGACGCGGTGATTGCGCTCGCGGGATCGACATTCGGAGCGCATGCGACGGCGCTGACCTGCGCCGAGACCCGGGTGTTTGCTTGTCCAACCGGTTTGTCGTTTGAGGCAGCCTGCGCAGTGCCTGGCGTGGCGCTGACGATGATCGAATGTTTCAAGAAGGCGCAGCTCAAACCTGGCGAGCGGATCCTGATTCAGACGGCGACTGGCGGTGTCGGTTTGATCGCGGTGCAACTGGCTAAACATGCTGGGGCCGAGATCTATGCGACGGCTGGGTCCGAGGCGAAGCTCGATTATCTGGCATCCCTGGGTGTGCCGCATCGGATCAACTATCAGGAAGAGGACTTCGAGGCGGCCATTGAACGGCTGACGGACGGTCAGGGGATGGATGTGGTGATCAATACCTTGCCCGGGGATGCCGTTCAAAAGGGGCTGAACTGTCTGGCTTCCGGCGGTCGCTATATTGAGATTGCGATGACGGCGTTGAAATCCGCGCGGTCGATCGACCTGTCGGGTCTGACCGACAACCAAGCGCTATACAGCGTCGATGTGAACAAGCTTAGCCACGGTAAACTCGCCATCCTCCAGAATTCCGTGCTCGAGATGGGGAGGCTGTTGGCCGACGGAGTGATCAGTCCGACGGTAGGCCGGACGTTCAACTTCAACGATATCCAAAGCGCCTACCGCTGGCTGCAGGACCGCAGGAATATAGGCAAAGTGGTGGTAAGCATTCCACAAGAGGATCGCCTCGATGCCGACGAGCCAATTGCACTGACACCGCAATTGGAACCGATCGCCGTGATCGGTATGAGCGGGCGCTTCCCAGGGGCACCGGATGTGAATGCGTTCTGGGACAACCTGATTAACAATAGAGATTGCATTGTAGAGATTCCTGAAAACCGCTGGAATCTCGATGGTTTTTTTAATTCCGATCGAGAAGAAGCCATAAAAAAAGGCATGAGCTACTGCAAGTGGGGAGGTTTCATTGAATTCGATGGCCGAAGTCCGAAATCTTTTTTATCCGGCGTTCTGGGGAGCGATGAGCCAGACAGCACACCGTACCGGCTGGCCGTAGAATCTATCTGGAGCGCCTTGGAATCTTCCGGCTATACGCGATCGGCCTTGAAGAAAAGCACTCAATCCAGAACTGGCCTATATCTGGGAATGATAGGGGAGCTGCGAGGGCCAGGCTCCGATGCTGCGGCGCAGCCAATGTCGTCCGGCAGCTCAAGTGCCCTTGTCGGTCATATCTCGAAATTCTTCAATTTCACTGGGCCGACCATTGCGGTAGACACACTCAGTGCCTCGTCTGCGACCTCGATCCATATGGCTTGCCTGGATCTTCACTATGGTAATTGCAATGTTGCCGTTGTCAGCGGTGTAATGCTTCTGGACGAGGGGCTGTATCGCCGGGTATGCGAGGCAAACTATATGGCTAGCGGAATAGAGAGGCGAAGTTTCGCGGAAGGAAGAGACGGCGCGCTTTTCGGCGAGGGAGCTGCCACTGTGGTGCTCAAACCGCTGTCTCAGGCGATCAAAGATAAGGACACTATTCTCGCGACAATAAAGTCGACGACATCGCAGTTTGGGGATGGCTCGGTAGAGACCTTGTCAAGGGCAATGTCTGACAATGTCCTTCGCGCAAAAGTACCGCCTCGGACCATAACTCATGTTGAATGCTCGGCGAATGGGTCGCCTTTCGGCGATGAACTCGAATATGTTGCTACGAGCAAGGTTCTGGACGCTTTCACGTCTGACAGGAATTACTGTTCCATCGGCTCTGTTAAACCGAACATAGGGCATCTCGGGCCGGCGTCGGGAATGTCCCAACTGCTGAAAGTGATCATGCAGATGAGAAACGGAAAATTCGCGCCGCTCATGAATTCCGCGGCGTTCAGCCCGATCTTGAGTCGGGAATCCTCGCCGTTCTTCTTATGCAGCGAGACTCAACCATGGCCGCGTCAGCGGGTCACGGTCGATGGGGCGGAGCACGAAATTCCGAGGCGAGCCATGATAAATTCGTTCGGTTATGGCGGGTTTTACGCAGGCGCTATTGTAGAGGAATACATCGAGCAGAATGATACCCAGCGGAATGTTCGTTCCTCCACCGGCGGGCCCGGGCCGCAGGTAATTGTTCTATCGGCCGACGACAAGAGTGACCTCGAGGTAAAGCTAAACCAACTGTCCCAATATTTGAAGGGGAATCCGGAAGTTTCAATGGATGATCTTGCCTACACCCTGCAAATAGGGCGAGAGGCGATGTTCTATCGTTGGGCCACCGTTGCGACGGGCTACGATGATTTGCTTGATACGCTGGCCGACCCTTTCCAAAAGCTTCGTCCCGAACAAGCGCCGACAAACCACGTATTTTTCGGTTGTGCCGCCGACCTCTCGCAACGACGCAGAGAAATGTCCGGCGGGGCAGGTCCGCAGTGTCCGGTTTGGAATCATGCCGATGAAAGTGATTTATTAAACTTGGCGTCATGGTGGGTCGACGGCGGCGATGTGCCATGGAATGAGTGCTCTGCCCAGGGTGCCCGCAGAATCGCGCTACCCGCCTATCCGTTTGCAATTCCATGAGTCTTTCACGTTCGGTCGTGCATGGCTCAATGTCTTGTGCTCTGGGACTCGAGGCCGACTTGAGGCGCGAGCTCTTGCAGCTGACCTGTCAGCCTGTCGCTTGCGCCGTTGAACTCATTGATCGAGACGAGGGCCTGTTTCCTGAGGAAATGTCAGTTGTCAGGAACGCTGCCTGGAAGCGGAGGGCGGAGTTTGCCGCGGGACGATCCGCCGCCAGGCGGGCGTTGGGGCAAATGAGTGTGCCTGATCAAGCGATACCGAAGGGAAATTTCGGAGAACCGATATGGCCGACAGGGTACGGCGGGTCGATCAGCCATGATGACCCGTTCGCAGCAGCCATCGTTCACCCCATCAAGGCCTCCACCTCGGCCCTATCGATTGATCTGATAGACACTTCCGATTTGGCGCGATATTGGGAGGTTTCCCACCTAGTTAGGGCAGCTGGTGAACCGTCGGAGATTACTAGCGATCCGAGGTCTGCGGCTCTCCTGTTCGGGGCGAAAGAGGCGGCAATTAAGTTGATATCGCCTCGCGCTCAATGCTATGTAGGATTCGAGCGTCTTGTTGCCACCAGGACAAATCGTGGATTCAAGATAAGGTGCGCGTATACCAATACATGTATTTTGGTTCGAGTCTTCGAGTCCAACGGTATCATTGTGTCGCTGGGGGTTCTTGATTGCCAGGGGTCTCCCGTAGGTTGAATGATGCCGGTGCCAGAATGCGCGGCATCCCGCATTGCCGCTGGTCGTGTGGCGCATTTGGTATCAGCTTTACCTCAAATGGATTGTTGCTGCATCCGAGCCGAAAGGGCGGCTGCCGTTTCCTTGCGCTCACTATAGCGGTCCACCAAATACGGTGTGACATCGCGCGTGAGCAAGGTGAACTTCATCAACTCTTCGACGACATCGACAATGCGATCATAGTAGGGCGAGGGCTTCATGCGACCCGCATCGTCGAACTCCTGGTATGCCTTGGCCACCGATGACTGATTGGGTATGGTCAGCATCCGCATCCAGCGGCCCAGCATCCGCATTTGATTCACGGCGTTAAACGACTGCGACCCGCCCGATACTTGCATGACGGCCAGCGTCTTGCCCTGAGTCGGGCGCACAGCGCCTACCGACAGCGGAATCCAATCGATCTGCGTCTTCATCAGACCCGTCATGGCGCCGTGACGTTCAGGCGAGCTCCAGACCATGCCTTCCGCCCATTGCACCAGTTCGTGCAACTCGCGAACCTTTGGGTGCTTGTCGCTGGCGTCATCGACTAACGGCAGACCGGAGGGATTGAACAAGCGGGTTTCTCCTCCTAGCGCCTGGAGTAGTCGCGCCGCTTCTTCAGCGACCAGACGGCTATACGAACGTTCCCGCAACGATCCATACAGCAGCAAGAAGCGTGGCGCATGGGTTGCCCGCTTGGGTGCAAACAGTTCCGCGGGACTCGGTGTATGCAATAGCGTGGCGTCAATGTTGGACAGGTCGCCGAGCAGATCAGACACGATGGCCCTCCGCGTCGATCACCGGCTCGCCGTCTTCCTTGTTGAATGCGCCGCGCTGTGGTTGCGGCAAGATATCCAAGACTGCCTCCGACGGGCGGCACAGGCGAGTACCGAGGGGGGTAACCACGATAGGGCGATTGATCAGGATCGGATATTGGAGCATGAAGTCGATCAGTTGCTGCGCCGTCCATTTCGGATCCGACAACCCTAGTTCGTCGTACGGCGTGCCCTTCTGCCGGAGCACATCACGCACGTGCATACCCATAGCGGAAATCAACGCCTTCAGCATTTCGGCATCAGGTGGAGTTTGCAGATATTCGATAATCGTCGGCTCTTCGCCGCTGTTGCGGATCAAACCAAGGACATTACGCGATGTCCCGCAGGCAGGGTTGTGATAGATCGTGATGGAACTCATGAGATACCTCTGTTGAAGCAATATTAGATTTCAATGCGCCACAGGCCGTGCATGCAGCAGGAGTAGCGCCACACAGGCAGCGAGGCCGATGCCTCCGGATAGCCATAGCGCGTTGGCTCCCCAGGCATCCAACGCCACACCGAAGGCAAACGGGGCCAGCGCTTGAGCGACTCTCGCCGGCATCATGAGCCAGCCTTGGCGTGCCCCATAGCCCATCGGGCCGAATAGCGCCAGTGGCAAAGTGCCCTTCGCGATGGTCAATATGCCGTTACCCGCCCCATGCAGGATGGCAAACACCGGAGCCATCGCTGGACCGACGGTCAGCAGCACTGCGACACCGGCTGGATGCGCGACAGCGGCCAGCCGCGCTGACAGCAATGGATGAACTTGTCGCAGAAGGCCGAATTCAAACAATCGGCCAGCTACCTGTGCCGGACCGATGAGTGCGCCCACCGCTACGGCTGTGGAGAGCGTGGTTCCTGTCGCTTCCAGTATCCTCGGCAGGTGTGTCGCCATCGCTGTGCTGATGAACCATGTTGCCGCGAACACAAATGCTAGGAGGGCAATGGCGTACTGGCGATGTTCCGATTCGGGCGCTGGGGATGCGCCGCCGTGTTCCGCGTTGGCGGCATTCAGGCTTTCCATTTTCGTGACCGCTGGCACTTTGGGCAACCCGGCGTTCAGCGGTAAGCCGATCAACAGATGCATGACTGCCCAGCCAAAGCACGCACCGCGCCAACCGAATACGGTTTCCATCCAGGCGGAAAGCGGCCATCCAACAGTGCTGGCGAATCCGGCGATCAAGGTGATTCCCGTAATGGCGCCGCGCGCATGATGACCATAGAGTCTCACCAGGCTGGAGAAGGCGGCTTCGTAAAGCCCGGAACCCATTGCCACACCAATGACGAGCCAGGCAGTCACCATCATCCAGAGGTCCTGGGCGGCGCCGAGCATCCCCAACCCGAGGGCAAACAGCAAACTGGTGCCGACCAGGACGATACGACCACCGCGATGGTCGATCGCTTGTCCTGCCCATGGGCCTGCCAACGCCGATGCGACCATGGCGATCGAGATGGCTGCGTAAACCGTCGGCGCGGATACGCCCAGATCGCGAGCCATTGGGTCCGCCAGCATCGCCGGCAAGTAATAGGACGATGCCCAGGCCAGCGTCTGGGTGGTTCCCAATGTGCCGACTACGCGAGCAGGGGCGCCTGGCATGCATCAGCTCCGCTTAACGCCGGCGTCATACCAACCTTTGCTCCGATTGACGATCCGCACGACAAGCAGCATGACGGGCACCTCAATGAGCACGCCTACGACCGTTGCGAGCGCGGCTCCCGACTGGAATCCGAATAGGCTGATCGCAGCTGCCACGGCGAGCTCAAAAAAGTTGGACGCCCCGATCAGCGCGGACGGGCACGCAATGTTGTGCTTTTCACCGACCCGGCGGTTGAGCCAGTACGCCAGGCCCGAGTTGAAGAACACCTGGATGAGAATAGGTACGGCCAGCATCGCAATCACCAGTGGCTGGCCAATGATGGCTTCGCCCTGGAACGCAAACAGCAGCACCAACGTCAACAGCAACGCAGCCATCGAAAACGGCCCGATTCGCTCCAGCGCTGCCTCAAAAGTGGCTTGGCCGCGGCGCAGCAGCGCGCGCCGCCATAGCTGAGCAAGGATGACCGGAATCACGATGTATAGACCCACTGACACCAGCAATGTATCCCAAGGTACGGTGATGGCCGACAGACCTAGCAACAATCCAACGACGGGCGCGAACGCGAACACCATAATGGTGTCGTTCAGCGCCACCTGGGACAGCGTGAACACAGGGTCCCCGCCAGTCAACCGGCTCCAGACGAAGACCATGGCGGTACACGGAGCAGCGGCCAGGAGAATCAGGCCCGCGATATAGCTGTCCAACTGATCGGCGGGTAACCAGGGGGAAAAGAGCTGGCGGATGAACAGCCAGCCCAGAAAGGCCATCGAGAACGGTTTGACGGCCCAGTTGATGAACAGCGTCACGCCGATGCCGCGCCAATGCTGCTTGACCTGGCCCAGTGCGCCGAAATCCACCTTGAGCAGCATCGGGATGATCATCACCCAGATCAGGATCCCTACCGGCAGGTTGACCTGGGCGACTTCCCAGCCCCCAATGGCTTGGAACACCGTCGGCATAAGCTGGCCAAGCGTCACTCCCAGCACGATGCAGAGGAAAACCCACAGCGTGAGGTAGCGCTCGAAAATACTCATCCCGGAGCGCTGGCGCGGAGCCGACGCTACCTGTGTATTGAACGACATCGGTTCACTCCCGAGACTGGCCGATGCCACGCAGCTCGGTCTGCAGCGACATGGTGTCCAGACGGTCGAGCGGCAAGGACAGGAACAGTTCGATCCGGCGCTTGAGCATGCGAGCCGCGTCATGGAAAGCCTTCAGGCGCTCTTCGTCGTTTCCCTCGCGCGCGGCGGGATCAGGCACACCCCCATGCGCCGTCGTTGGATGACCGGGCCAGACGGGACAAACTTCACCAGCGGCGTTGTCGCACACCGTGATGATGAAGTCCATTTTCGGTGCATCAGGGGCTGCAAACTCGTTCCAACTCTTGCTTCGATAGCCGTCGGCCGGCAGCGAATAAGACTTCAGGGTAGCGAGAGCGAGTGGGTGGACTTCGCCTTTAGGTGTACTGCCGGCGGAATACGCCTGAAAGCGATCACCAGCCAGGCCTTTGAGCAGCCCTTCAGCCAGAATCGAGCGGGCGGAGTTGCCCGTGCAGAGAAAAAGCACGTTGAAAGGGGGGGGCGACATGGAAGTTCCTAGCAGCAACGAGTGGGGAAAGTGGTTGTCGGAGCGCAGCAATTGGCTGGCGCTGAGGTTTCGATCGATGGCGAACAGCAGGCGGACGTTGCAGACTCGTTGGCAGACGCACCGTGCGATTCGCCATAGACGGGAATGGCGCCCGGCGTGTGGAAGTGCTCCCATGCCAACCCCTGGGGATCGGTGATCCAGTACTTGTCGCTGCGGGCGTAGCAGCAGGAGGTCTCGCCTTGGTCTTCCAGGACCAAACTCGCAGCCTCCGCTCGGGACTTCAATACGATGAGCTCCTCGGCGCTCTCGGTCTGAATGCCGAAATGGTCGACTCCGTGGCCAGCGCCACGAGTCGATATCGCAAAATTTACGGGAGGGTCGTCGAGCATCCATTTTGCGTAGTCCGATTCGACACGGGCTGGCTCTCGGGCGAACAACTGGGAGTAGAAGCTGACGTTTTTTTCGAGGTCATCGACATGCAAATGGACATGAAAGCGCTTCATCGAAAGCTCCTGATTAGCAGGTCGAGCAGCCGCCTGGGTCGGAAACCTCGCAGGAGGCTCCTTCGCAGCAGTGCTCCGTGAGATATCCAAGCAATCCATTCATCTGAGAGAAATCGGCGCGGTAAATCAGGTTGCGTCCTTGTTGCTCGACATTGACCAGGCCGGCGTGCGCGAGCTCCTTCAGATGAAAAGACAGCGCGTTACGGGCCACGCCGAGTTGATCGGCCAGGACACTGGGGGTAAGCCCGGGAAGGCCGGCCACCACCAGAGCGCGGAACGTGCGCAGCCGCTGGGGGTGAGCAAGGCCTGAGAGGGCGGCAATAGCTTGGGTTTCATTCATTATTCAATAATACAACGTTTATTGAATTAAAGGAAAAAATTCTTTCGATGAAGCCGCTAGCGCATTGGCTAGCTCATCGAGTGAGGTATGACAGGACTTGATGACTTGTCCATACTCTTTCGATACGGCCCGATGGGTATTGATGCGCAGTCCGGGACGTCGCACCGCAACTGCTCATTGACGAGGATGCAGGTATCAGGCTGTATGAACCGAGGACTGGCGTGCGGTCACCACGGTCAACACAGCGCAGCTCGCCAGCAGCACTGCACTTGCGATGAAGGTACTGCGATAGCCGCTGTAGTTGAACAGCAGGCCGCCGACTGTGGAGCCCAGCGCGATCGACATTCGTGACGCTTTCAAGGAACGGCCGCACGTAGGTGAATAGGCCGAACTGCCTCATGAACAGCAAGCTGCTGGCCAGCATGCCTACGGCGACGCTTGGACGTTTGAACAAGCTGAACACCTTGAACGCGTTGCTGATGCCCGGGGCGTGTGCCGCAGCGGGCATCGAGGTAGAGTTTTCCACTGCCAGGCCAACGTGATCAGTGATATCGGCACTATTCGGTCGCGAAGACGTGATATTGCGGGTATCAGCCCAACTCGAACGGGCGGCACCCTGGCGGGGGCGCAAGCCGGCATTCTGAGACCGGTAGAGGCACGAAGCACGCCAGTTCCTCCCGTATTGGAAGGCCGTGAGTTTCTGCCCTCATTTGGGATGGAGGCGCGGCTGTTCAACTCAAGAATGCCATGATGCCCTGGTCGCCCCTTTCTTTTTTCCTTGAACGTGTGACAGCGGTAACGTCGCGCGTCAGGCTTTCCAGGCCTCGGGGTTGCGCAGGTTCGGCGGGCGCTCGCCTGCCAGCACCGCCACGATGCCTTGTGCGCACTGCAGCGCGGTTTCCTTCAGCGCCTCGACGGTCGAGCCGGCCATGTGCGGCGTGAGCACGACGTTTTCCAGTTCGGTCAGCGGATGGCCGGGCGCCAGCGGTTCGTTCTCGAAGACATCCAGCCCGGCGCCGGCCAGCCGTTTGCCGCGCAGGGCCGACACCAGCGCCGCTTCGTCGATCAGGCCGCCGCGCGAGGTATTGACCACGATGCCATGTGGGGGCAGCCAGGCCAGCGACTCGCTGTTCAGGGTATGGCGGGTGTCGGGGCGCAGCGGCCGGTGCATGCTGACGACGTCGGCATGCGCAAGCAGGTCGCGCAGCGTCGGCGCAACTTCGACGCCCTCAATGCCTGCCGGATCGGCGCTCGGCGACCAGACGCGTACCCGCATGCCAAAACCGCCTGCGGCCATGCGCGCCACCCACTTGCCGGTATGGCCATAGCCGATCACGCCCAGGGTCTTGCCCGATAGCGAGTAAGTATCGTGGTGGTACTTGAAGCGCCAGTCGCCGCGGCGTGTGGCGACGTCGGCCGCCGAGGCCTGGCGTGCGGTGGCGAGCATTAGCATCATCGCGTGCTCGGCCACCGCCTGGACGTTGGCTTCGGGGGTGTAGACCACCGGGATGCCCCGCTGCGTGGCGTGCGCAACGGCTACCGCGTCGGTGCCGGTGCCGTGGTTGGCGATGACTTTCAGACGCGGCGCCCGGTCGATCACCCAGTCGGGCAGCGCATCGCGGATCAGCACGGCGTCGGCCTCGGCGATCTCGGCGGCCAGTGTGTCGAGATCGGGCGCGCTGGCCAGACGAACTTCCAGACCGGCCGCGCGCAAGGCGTCAGTGCCGGCTTCGTGTATGGGTTGGGCGATGAGGCAGACAGGCATGGATGCGGGGGCTCTGTTGTCAGGTTCCGACACGCAGGGCAGCGGCTAGCTTGCGCAGCGCTGCCACCGCCGACAGCGCCGTGATGCGGCCGGTCTTCGGGTTTTCGCTGGGCACGTTCTGGATCTCCATGCTCAGCATGGCTTCGTCGGCGTCCACCTCGATGCGGTGGATATTGCGCGAGATGGTCGGATCGGCCCAGATCTCGAGGATGGTGCGATCCGGTCCAATACCGGCCAGCGACAGCGAGACCGCGACGTTGAGGTTGGCCGGGAAACCCGTGGCCGCCTCGCGCGCCGTGCCGGTATAGATGCGTGTCGGTTCCTTGATGGCGTCCAGATCGATGCCGTGCTGCACCACATAGGGTGCGCCGGCGAAGCCGATCGGCGGCTTGCGGCTGACCATGCGTACGGTATTGATCTTGCCTTCGGCGGCGGCGGTGACGGCGTCCAGCCCGAGTAGTGCGCCGGTGGCCACGATGATCTGGCCACCGTGCTCACGGGCGAGCTCGACGAGATCCTGGTTCATCAGCAGGGCGCCGCTGCTCAGCACCAGCAGCTTCTTGCCGGCTTTGAGCACTGGCGTGGCGATCTGCGGCAGCAAGGCGGCCGGTGCGCATTCGACGACCACGTCACAGTGATTGACCAGGTCGTCGATATCCGTATAGACCGGCGGCGTGGCAAACGCGCAGGCTGCCTGCGCCTTGCCGACATCGCGCACGCCCACCGCGGCCAGGCGCAGTCCGGGGATGCCGGCATCCAGTTTGCGGGCTATGGATTTGCCGATGGCGCCGAGGCCGGCGATGCCGACACGAATGGGTTGTGCTGCGTGCATGGATGACTCCTGAAGCTGGATGAAGCAATGAGGGGGCAAGGCTACGTAAAAAGGCGGGAGCATGCAAAAGATTAATTCTGCCGGCTGTCATTAGCAGAAGTAATAGCGGCGCTGCGCGCCGTCCCCCAAGGGGTGTGTCCGCCTTTCTGGCGCCTGTGCAGGCTCACACGCTGTCGTCCAGCCCATGCTGCGCGCGCGTAGCGCCGGCCTGCTCGCCCAGCCATTGCCGCACCGCCTGCACTGCGGGTGAGGTGTCCTGTGATTCGTGGGTGAGCACGTAGTACTCGCCCGCGCTGCGAACAGCCGGCAACCAGGCCGCGGTCAGGTTCGTGGACTGCTGGCGGGCGTAGTGGTAGATGAGCTCGGGAACCAGCGCAATGCCCATGCCTTCGAGCGCCGCCTGCATCGAGATGAAGAAGTGACCGAACTCCGGGGCGTCGGCGCGCGGATGGAAGGCCAGGCCGTGGGCTTGGAACCAGTCTTGCCAGGCCCGCTGCCGGCTGACGGTGTGGATGAGCGGATACTGCAATACATCGGCGGCCGTGGCGATCGGCGGACCGGCCGCCAGCAAGGCCTGCGAGGCCACTGGCACCAGTGCGTCGGGGAACAGCGGGTCGGCCACGATGCCGTCCCAACGCTCGGTCATGACGAGATCGATATGCGCGCGGTCGCGGCGATAGCTGCGCCCGGGCAGCTTGCCGACCCGGATCGCGACATCCACGCCGCCGGCATGCAGGTCGGCTGGTTCTATCGAGGTCATCAGGCGCAGGTCGATGTCGGGGTGCAGCGAAGTGAACGAGGACAGGCGCGGCATCAGCCAGACTGTGGCCAGCGTGGGCATGGTGGTGAGCGTGACGGTTTCGCGGGCTCCGCGCGCGACGATGCGCGCAGTGGAGCGCTCGAGGTCGTCGAGCGCCCGCCGGGCCGACGCGTAGAACTGCCGGCCGGCTTCGGAAAGATCGAGCCGGCGGGCGTGCCGCTCGAACAGCCGCACGCCCAGGAAGTCTTCGAGGTTGCGCACCTGCTGGCTGACCGCGCCCTGGGTGAGCGAGAGTTCGCGGGCGGCCTGTGTGAACGAACCCAGCCTTGCCGTGGCCTCGAAAGGCCGCAGCGTTGTCAGTGGAGGAAGGCGTCGACGCATCGATCATGGACCATGCTGCGGGAAGAACCTGGGATTCTACTGCGGCGTGATCCCGGCCTCTTTGATGACTTTGCCCCACAGCGCGTATTCCTGCGCCATGTAGGCCTTCATGGCGGCCGAGGGCAGGGGCATGGCGTCGACGCCGCGATCGCCCAGCGCCTTGACGATTTCCGGGTCGGCCAGGACTTGCACGAGCGTGTCGCTCAGCCGTTGCAGCACGTCGGCGTCGACGCCAGCTGGTGCCATCAGGGAAAACCACGTGCTGACTTCGTATCCCGGCACGCCGGCCTCGGCAAACGTGGGCACATCGGGCAGGAGCGCCGAGCGGGTCTTTTGCGAGATGGCCAGGGGCAGCACCCGCCCGCCGCGGATCTGCGGCAGCGCCGTGGCGACCGGTTCCATCATCAGGTCGACCTGCCCGCCCACGAGGTCAGTCATGGCGGGCGCGCCGCCCCGGTAGGGCACGTGCATCATCTGCAGTCCTTGGGCCAGGTTGTACTGGGCCATCTGCATGTGCTGCGAGGTGCCCGGCCCGGCCGAACCGTAAGTAAGCAGGTCGGGTCTGGCCTTGGCCGCTGCGTGTACGGCGGGCAGGGTGCTGTAGGTGTCCTTGCGGCCGGTGATCAGTACGCTGGCGACTGAGGCGATGCCGCCCACCGGCACCAGATCGTCGAGCGGATGGTAGCCGGCGTTGGTGTTCAACTGCGGCACCACCGCCAGGGTACTGGCCGCGCCCAGCAGCAGGGTATAGCCGTCGGGTTTGGCGCGTGCGGCCTGGCTGCTGCCGATCGCGCCACTGGCGCCGGGGCGGTTTTCTACCACGATGGAGGTTTCCAGGGCTTCGCCCAGTTTTTGCAGGACGGGACGTGCGATGGTGTCGTTGATGCCGCCCGCGGGGAAAGGCACGAGCACCGTGATGGGCCGCTCGGGATAGGCGGCCACGGCGGCCGTGCAGGACAGGACGGCGGCCACCGCCAGGATGGCCGAAGCGCAGGTGCGTGGGATCGGCGCCGCGGGCGCAATACGTGAGCAGAACATGGACTTCCCCTTGATTGTTTTACGCACTGGTCTTTCCGGTGCGTTGATGCCAGCCTACTGTGGCGCAGCAAATTCATTCAAACCGTTTTTTTTGGCATGGGCATTAGCCAGGCTAATCACCTGCCCGGATGCGCGGACGAAGGTGCCTGCAGGGCCTCGACCAGATAGTCGATGAACATGCACGTGTGGGCCGTCTGGTTGCGCTGGCTGGGGCGAGCGACCATTTACTGGCGGTAAACTCCTTCCGCCTGAGTGTGTGGTTCTTTCAAGGAAGCAAGTCGATGACTCTGAACTTCGAAGCCTTTGCCCGACTGCGCCCCATGATGCCAGTTCAAGCCTTGATCGAGGCGGCCGGTGACGCCTGGAAGGCGCCGACACCCGAGGATGAAGGGTATGTGGGCTACAAAGGCGCAGATGGGATGCCGGTGTGCAGCGCGTATCTGGACGTCGAGAATCGGCTGCACAAGATCAGTTTTTACCGGACTTTCCCCGGAGACTTGGTACTGGATGGCGTCTCTATCGGAATGCCAGTAGAGGCCGCGCTCGCCGCCAGGCCTGGCATGCGCCCCATTGATGGCGACGAAGCAGAGGAGTGGGCGCAGCGCAAGATCGCCGTCTATCGGGAGACGACCGCCGCCGGTGATGTCATGGAACTGCGGGCGAAGGAGGGTCGTTTACTGGTCATTGAACTATCACGCCCCGGGTTAGCGACGCCCGAGCGTCCGTACAAGTACGCCGATCCACGCCTGACACGGGCTTACAACGTTTTTCCCGGCGAGCTGACGCCATTGCCGGTCACCGAGAGGGCGGCTCTCTGGGGTAACGGATGGTGCCTGGGTCGGCCACCAGGTATCTCCGCGGCGCAATGGCCATTGAGCGAGACCTATGGTCACCCATTGCGCCATGCGTTTACCTTGCGGGTTCCGGAGGACTACCGGGCACAAGGTTCGGAGTATGTCGCCCTCAGTCTGTTCGTGGATGAGCAATTCGTCGAATTGAAGAGCCTGGCTCGACTCCCGGAATTCACGTCGTCATCAGGGCGCGACGGTATTCCGGCTGGAGGTGGCCTGGTTGAACAACCGCATCACCACCGACATCCGCGCAGCTACAAGATGCGCGATGTTCTCGGATGTGAATACGCCGTCCTGTGGCTGACCGAGGCGGAATTCGCCGGTCCGTTAGCCTCGCCACCGGATATGACCGAGTATCCGTGGCTGCACGGGACGCCGCAGCCGAGTTGGCGTCTGGGACAATCGGCTCCTGACTGGCTCTCGCGATCACAACCGGACATGGCCAGTTATGGGGCGGGATCGGCCCGCCCGATCACCATTGAAGAACGCGAGGATCCCAACGCCGGCAAGCCGGCACGAGAATGGGAACACGAGAATCAGTGCAGTGGTTATGTGCCGGCGTTCAGCGACCAAGGCCAAGCGTTGGGATTGGATAGGTTTCAGGAGACGCCCCATCACCTGGGCGGCACGATGATCCCGGTGCAAGGCTATCCGCCATTCAGTCCGTATTATTTCGAATTCGGGGAAGAGCTCGCCTGCTTTAACTTCGGCGGTGGCGTGGGGCAGGTGGACTTGGAGCAGATGAAGATCGATTGGGCTTGCGGGTGAGTCGCAGTCTGATCTAAACGCCTTGGCCAGGCACGATGCGATTATTGCCGCAGGATCTTTTCTAGCGCCTTCCCCTTGGCGAGTTCGTCCACAAGTTTATCCAGGTAGCGGATCTGCTGCATCAATGGATCTTTGATGTCTTCCACACGAATCCCGCACACCACACCTTTGATCATCGAACTGTTGGGATGTAGGGCTGGCGCTTGGGCGAAGAATGTCCTTAAATCGTTTCCTTGTTCAATCTGCTGGCTCAGTTCGGCCGGATTGTATCCAGTCAACCAGCAGATCACCTGGTCCACTTCCTCTTTCGTCCGACCCTTACGCTCGGCCTTTTGAATGTACATCGGATAAATCTGTGCGAACTGTGTTGTGAAGATTCGTTCGTTGCTCATTATCATTCCTCCGATGGCTCGGGCCGATGTGCGGGATGCACTCGTGCCTGATTCGATTTGGCTATGTACCATTTGGGTCGCAAATATGCCGCAGCGAATAGTTTACGACTCGCATCTACATCACTCCCCACTCGCAAGTCCAAAAAATACCTATGAAAGGCACCCGCAACTCTCTGTCTTCGCTGCGCATTTTCCTCACCGCCGCCCAGACCCTGAATTTCAGCCGAGCGGCTGAAGCCCTGAGCCTGACCCAGAGCGCGGTCAGCAAACACGTGGCTGCTTTGGAAGGCCGCCTGGGCACGGCCCTGTTCAAGCGTATGCCCACAGGATTGCGCCTGACCTACGCGGGCGCCTTGTACCTGGAACGCGTGAGTGCGGCTGTACGCCTGATCGATGAGGCGGACGCCCTGGTTGCAAATCCCATGTCGCGCGTCGCCTTGAACGTTGCGGTGTCTCCATCGTTCGCACAGTTCTTTCTGCTGCCCAGGCTGTCCGAGTTTTTTGATTCGCACCCCGAGATCCGGGTCAACATACGCCCCCGCCTGCTGCATGGGCGTGAGCGTTCAGAACGGTTCGACGCTGAAATCCAGCTCCATACCGGCTACGTCTCAGGCATGAGCGCGCAGTATCTCTGCGGCCGCGAAATGACGCTGGTCGCCGCGCCATCGCTGTTGAAGCGCCATCCTGTCCAATCCGTGGATGACGTGACCCGGTTGCCGTTGCTAAAGCGTGCTCAGCGCGGCTATGGTTGGGACGAATGGAAAGCCGATGTGGTGCCGTTGTGGACCGGACCTGACGCCACAGCGCCCGAATACGAAGGATTTTCGATCTTGCTGCCGGCCGTGTTGAACGGATTGGGTGCGGGAATCATGCCCCTGTGTATGGTGCTGGAACAACTGGACTCCGGTCAGCTGGTCCGCCCGTTCGGAGAGACAGTCGAAGGCCGCTACGGCTATCACCTGATGCAGCCGCGCCCCAATGTTGGCGGCCCGTACTGCCAGGCTTTCTGCGATTGGGTCATTGCGCAGGGCCAGAGCCTGAATGCGCAGGCTCGAAGCCGTGCAGGGCTGGCGTAGCGGCCGCCACGCATGCCGACTGACGGCATTCCGGATTGGAATATCCCATGCTCATACTTCCTTTGCCCAGGGCAGGAGCAGCCACCACAATGACATGAAATTATTCATGGATCACCCAAAAAATCATGTTCAAGTGGAAAAAACTGCTGGCCGCCCTGGCCGTCCCCGCGACTCTGGCAAGCGCGCAAACGGCATCAGCTGCCTATCCCGATAAGCCGATCAAGATCGTCGTGCCGTATTCGGCCGGCGGCAGCTCCGACGTGGTGGCCCGCGCCATCAGCGATCAACTAAGCGCCCAACTTGGCCAGTCCGTCATTGTCGAGAACCGCGCCGGCGCAGGGTCGATGCTGGGCACGGCCTACGTATCCTCCGAAGCGCCCGACGGCTATACCCTGCTGTTGGCCGATGTGCCGTTCACCATCGTTCCCGCGCTGTACAAGGACCGCGTGAAATACGACGCGAAGATTGACTTTGCGCCCATCACGCTGCTGGGCTTGTCACCCATGTATCTGTTCGTCAATCCCAAATTCGAAGTACAGGACGTCAAGTCCCTGGTCAATGCGGCTGCCGCCAAGCCGGGAACGATTTCCATGGGTTCTGGAGGTAATGGATCCTTGACCCACTTGATGGCCGAGCTGTTCATGCTGACCACCAAGACCGAGTTCGCGCACATCCCGTACAAGGGCGCGTCCGCATCGGTCAATGACTTGGCAGGCGGTCAGATCGAAGCCAGCTTTACCACCATGGCCACGGCCGTAGCGCTGTACCAGAGCGGGAAGATCAAGCCCATCGCCGTGTCCTCCCCCACGCGCCACGCGGATACGCCTGATGTCCCGACCTTCGAGGAGCTGGGCTACCACGGCCTGACCGTGCAAAGCTGGTGGGGCCTGGTGGCACCGGCCGGAACACCCGAGGATGTACAGAGAAAGCTGTCGGACGCGATGACTAAAGTCATGGAGTCCGAGCCCGTCAGGCAACGGCTGGCCAGTGTGGGCATGGATCTTCCGCCGGATACCAGCGCCGCTGCCCTGAAAGCGCTATTGGCACAGGACTTCGGACGCTGGGCCGATGTCGTGCAGCGCGCCAATATCACTTTCGAATAACACGCTTTGCATGCGTCGCGCGCATCGCAGCGCGGCGCCGGAGACACAGATGACATCCTGGCAACAGGCGGCTGCCGACGACGCGGCCCTGATGAACGATTTCCAAACCATTTGCCGTTTTGGCGGACGTTTGTCCGGCACCGGGCAGGATGAAGCAGCCATGGAGTGGGCGCTGACGCGCCTGCGGGAGGTCGGACCCGACGTCCGGCGGGTAGCAGTGCCCTATGATGGCTGGCGCTGTCTCTCGGGCAGCCTGACCTTGCTGGGCGACACGCCCGTAAACCTGGAATGTGTTCCCCTGCTGCGTTCGGCATCGACGGATGCCCTGGGGCTGGAAGGCACCGTTCTGGACTTGGGGGCCGGCCGCCAGGAAGATTTTGAACGCGCGGGCGACGCCGTGCGCGGCAAGATCGTGCTGGTGCGCCATGAGTATCCGTTTTCCAAGGGCCACGTACATCGCCGCCGCAAATACGACATGGCGGTGGCGCACGGCGCCGCCGCCTTTCTGATAGCCAATCCCTTGCCTGGCGCGGGCCCTTTATCCGGATCGTCAGGGCGGCCCCGCGATGGCGCAGGCATCCCGGCGGCCTATATCGACCACGAAGGTGCCTTGGCATTGTGCGCGCAGCCTCGGGCGCGTGTGCGTTTGCTTATTCAAGGAGAAGAACTGCGGGATTCGATGGCCTGCGCCGGCATCCTGGATCTGCCCGGCGGACGCGACAGCCGGATCGTCATCAGCGCGCACATGGATGGCCATGACTTGGGAAGCAGCGCGCTGGACAACGCCACGGGCGTCGCGGTTGCGCTGGCGGCGGCGCGCATCCTAGCCGGACAGCTGGGACCCGGCACGCCGGGGCTGCGTATATGCTTTTTCACGGCTGAAGAGTGGGCGCTGGCGGGTTCGGCACGATATCTGGCCGACATGGCAGCCACGGAACGCCACGCTTTGAAGCTCAACATCAACCTGGACACCGTAGCGGGCGATGACACGCTATGCGCGCTGATCAGCGACTATCCCGCGTTGGCGGGCGTGGTCGAGAGTGCCGCCACGCGGGCTGGCGTGCCGGTGTCGCACTGGCTGCCCTTCATGCCCAACTCGGACCACGCCAATTTCGCGAGGCACGGCATTCCCGCACTTCGCCTGGTGGCTGGTTTTGACAAGCCTCAATCGTGCGTACGTCACATCCTGTCGCGTGGCGACGTCCCGGACATTATCCTGGAGGGCGAAATGCGCAATGCCCTGGCGGTGACCTGCGCGATGGCGTCGCTGGCGTTGGGTATGACCGACCAGGAGCTGGACGCGTTGAAATCAGGGTCGACCTGCCCCCGCATCTAGGCCATCGGGCGAGGCCTCGCGCTCCATAGGCGCCCATCGAGTTCGCGGGCGGCCGCCTGCTTGCCCACGCGGAAAACCCACATAGTTCCCGCCCCTTGGCGAAATGACATCGGCGCCGTGATGTCTAGGAGCGTGCTGTCGGAGTGGAGGAGGCCCGTGTCAAAGGTGCAGTGTCTTCCGTAGATGTCGTCGAGGTTGTCTTGGCTCTCTCCTTGACCCGTCATCTGCGCCTTCTAGCGACATAATTCGGCGTACGCGTGGCGGTTCTGACTGGAAGAGGTGTCAAGGGCGGGACCGGAGGCCGCAGCCCGGAGCAAGGCGTACGGAACGGGTGAGGATGCCGGTCATGGTAGAAACAAAAAGCCTTGGAACACGTTGTGTTTCCAAGGCTTTTTCATCCGGAATTTTGGTGGAGCGGAGGAGGATCGAACTCCCGACCTTCGCATTGCGAACGCGACGCTCTCCCCGAGAGCGAACGCTTGAATGGCCTTTACTCGTAAGGCTTGACAGGCGCAAGGTCGGGAGACTCGCTAGACGTGGTGACAGCCCGGTGACAAATCTCTGGAGATTTGTTCATGCAAACACTACACGACCCAAACCCGCAAGCAGTGGACCGAGCGTCTAAGGAGGTCGAGCGCCACCTACTCGCTTGCAAAGCGGCAAGAGGAGTCACGGTCTATTTTCGTAGGGCCTGGCGCTGCGATCGCGCTCATAGGCCTTGGGTTAAACCGTTTTACCGTTCGGTACGTTGTGCGGGAGTGTGGCTTGTTGCTGTATGGGTGCCGGCATGCCTACTGTGATCTCTCGAGGCGACAAGTTCCTGGCTCGGGCTCGCGCAGCAGGACAGGCAGCAAGCCGCAGTTTCCATGATAAGAGAGCTGCGCTACGCTGGGCTCTGGCAACAGAGGACGCTATGCGGGCTGGCTTGTATCAACCAGAGCAGACTGCGGCCGTCATGACGCTGGCCAAGGCGCTTAGTCGTTACCAGCGAGACATCAGCGCTCGCAAAAGGTCAGCCGACAAGGAGGCATCAATCATCCGAGCCTTGGCCTCGGCCTCGATAGCTGCAAAGCCGTTGGATCAAGTACAGGCGTCCGACGTGACGCAGCTAAGGAATAATCTTGCGCGAGACAAGGCCCCGGCTACCGTAGCGCGCCACCTGGCTGTGTTGGGTCATGTGTTTCAGGTGTCCAAGTTGGATTGGGGTGTGCCGTGTGGCAATCCTGTGCGCGACATTCGTAAGCCGACCATACGCAACCAGCGCGACCGTCGTTATCAAGAGGGGGAGTTCGAGGCGGTCATCGAGGCCAGCGATAGCGCAGTTCTACCTGCCGTAGCGGGCTTGGCACTGGCGACCTGTATGCGCTTGGGCGAAGTCGTGAACCTGCAATGGCGTTACGTCGATCTGGCTGCCAGCGTGGCGCATTTGGTGGAGACGAAGAACGGCTACGGGCGCGATGTTCCGTTGACGGCTAAGGCAGTGGAGATTCTGAGGAATCTACCGCGTACAGGTGAACGCGTGTTCAATGTGAGGGCTGATGCTATGAGTAAGGCATGGAGTCGTGCGGCCAAGCGTGCTAGGGCAGCATACGAGGCGCAATGCAAACGCGAAGGCGTGACGCCTGATCCTGATTGGCTTGTGGGAGTTCGGTTCCACGATAGCAGACATACGCGGGTTTCCGAGCTGCACGAATTAGGCTTGAGCCTGGGCGAGATTCAAGCGATTAGCGGACATCGAACACTCACCCAATTGGCACGGTATAGCCATGTTCGCGCGTCGCACTTGGTCAACAAGCTAGCACAACTCGAAGGGGGCATGCCATGAATGATACCGCTATCGCGGCCATGGGCCTGGAGACGCTCTTGCATGTGTGTCGTTGTTCACTACCGCCAGAGGCGGAGTCCCCCCAATTCATACGTTATTTCTGGCCTATTGTGCGACTACGTATTCACAAGATGTCCAAGGGGCCGGGTTTACAGCTTGCTTACTCATTGAGGGATAACTGATGCTCTGGCATTACACAACACATGTGCGCGCTGGGCGAATACTGGAGTGCGGCGAACTGCGCCCAAGGGTTGCAGCGTACAGCCTACCGGGGGAGCCCCCTCTCTTATGGTTCTCCGCTCGCCAAGACTACGAGCCTACCGCGCTAAAGATTTTCGAGCAGGGTAATCAACGAGGTTGTATGACATTCAGCGAGCAACTTGCTCGATTTGGATTGGCTCGGTTTGGGATTCCAGACGATTACCCCGATTTAATGCGGTGGAAAGAGGCGTGTCAGTACTCCGGCATAGGGAGGGATGAGAGGCGTCAGATGGAACTGTATGGGCGTAAGTTGGGTGCTGATAGAGCCAATTGGTTTGCAATAGCAAGGCCAGTGACGACCGTTGATACTCGGTTCTCGCTATACCTGGACCACTGTTGGGTGAATTACACACTTACCGCGCTGTAATGCGCCGGGGCGGCGCAGCCGCTCCACCTTCAAGTTAGAGGATGTTCGAGATGACGACACTACTAAACCCGGGTGCAAAACCAAAATTGAACGGCGAAGGCGCGCTGACTTGGACACAGCATGTTCGACAGCCAGAGACACCGCAAGCGCGTTTCAGCCTGGAAGCCGCAGACGAACTACTGCGCACACTGCGCCGCCAAACAGTTGACAAGGCCGTGCAGCACTCGCTCAGAGACTTGAGCGACTTGCTAGATCAGTACCGGACAATGTGCACTGAAATTGCAGTGATTGCGAGTCTCGGGAAAGAGGACGCGAGCAAGTCATTAGCCAACATCGCTTGGATGGCTCGGCAGCATATCAAAGGATTACACAAGGATTTGGGCGAGCTTGCGGGTGAGACGTTCCGTCTCGGCTGGACGCTTGATGAAAACGCGAAAGAGCCGAAGCCTAATTTCCACGCTTGAGGGTAATCTCATGCCCTTTGAAAAGCACTTGCGGAGACTGTATCGGATGCGGGATCTTCCTGGGATCACCGGTCTGTCACGATCCGAACTATACCGGCGGATCAAATTGGGTACATTCCCACACCCAATAAAAATCGGACTTAGAGCAGTGGCGTGGTATTCCGCAGATATCAGTCGCTGGCTGGAGAGCCCCCTGACTTATCGCACTGTGGCCGACTCCGATAGCGAACCTGATTGACTTGCAGAGGGACAACTGACAAGAGGGCAAGTTGCGCGGTTCCGGTTGGCTCTTTCGAAAGAGCCAACACGCTAGCCACTTCCAGCGAGGTGCCTAGCGTGTTCTTTAAAAAACGGCAATCAGCAGGCTCGAATCCGAGCCTGCTGGCCTGCATTACATGCGCGGCATAGGTGCCATACGAAACGGCAGCGAACGACGTTGCCCGTTGAAGGTCTGGCCAGCCCATTGCTGCTCACCCTTTTCGAGGGTATGCAATTCGGCGGTACTCCAACCTAAGCGCCAAGCCGCCAGAAGTTCTGAATCAACATCAGTCCAGACTGTGTGGTCAGTGGGCCAGCCATGGCTGTCCAACATGCCTGCACGTTGCATGCGTTCAAGGTCTCGTGGCCGAAGTTCGTGCCATTGGTCTATTTTGAATTGGCGAACTGCTCTATGTAGGTGGTATTCATTCTCCGTCAATGGGCCGTGTTTACCAGCGAGCGCTCCACGCGTATCGAGGCGAGCCCAAGCGGTGTCGTATTGGGCATTTAGGCGGTGATCGAGTCCCTCAAGGTTGTATGTGGTGCCATCTTGCAGAATGCGCTCAAATGAACTCAGCACTAAGTGATAATTAGCCCGTTCAAAGTGGGGCTTTAGAAACTCTAGATCGCAGGCCCCGGCTTTGGCGAAGAAATTTGTAGAGTGCCATCCATAAAACGGTCGGCGTATGTCAGTTTCATGTCGATACGTGGACGAGCCCCACTCACGCTGAATGGGTTGGGCAGCGGATTCTATGCGTTGTACGACTCTTGCGATTTGCTCGGAGGGATCGATGCCGACAGCGCCCGTGGTCTGCTCTTTCGAGACGGCGTTATGCACAAGGGTGAGACACTGCCTTGTGTATGGAGCCCCTGTCTCTGGGTCCTTGCCTGTATCGCCCTCAAGGATGCGGATATCGAAACCTCGGCGACGGAGTTCGCGTCGAATATGAGGCAGCTTCGCACGGCCGCCTAGGTTTGTAAGCCATTCGGGATCGTCTAAGGTCAGCGAGTTCCAGGACCGGTAGTGCGCATCGAATGTTGCCCGTCGTACATTCATTTGTATCGCTGCCGCGGGGTTGATAGGGAAGTTGCTCTCGGGCGCTTGCCGCAACAGATCAAGAGTGGCGATGAGTTGTTGTTCGGTCATTTGCAGAGTTCCCATACCGGACCATTGAGGGTGATAGTGCGTTGCTCAAAATTTGTCCCTGGATATACGCCATGCCACATGCGAAGCAGGTCTAAGGCCTCGGGGTGCATGGAAAAATTCGAGTATTCGAGAAACTGAATGCCTGGGGTCCGACTGATTTCTGAGCCGGGGATGCGTTTCCATGCACTCATTACGCGGGACCAAGCGAGATGGCATACCTGAAAGCCCAGGCGGTATCGCTTGAGATCTTGCCCTCCGATGCTAGCCGGAGCACATTCCGAAGAATTCAAGCGTTGGACGGCCAGCGTTTCTGCTTGAATCGTTTGGACAAGGAGGGGAGACGCCTCTTCTTTGGCGCTGTTTAACGATCTGCGAGGCATGGTAGTGAACCCTTTGTGTCGCGTGTGTTTACAGAAGTGCTCATGCAAGCGACTGGGACTCTTGCCGTAAACATTGGCGTCAAATCCGCCGATGAGTGAGTCGAGCTTTTTCATTATTATTGTGTGTCCTCTGCGTGGTTGACGGGATTACTGGCTGTTCTCGGCGTAAATGCCGGCACTGATCGGAACTGAACCTACGAGGCCGCGGCCATAGAAGATCGGCACAGGATTTCCCTGCGGCACAGTTTGAGCGGGGCCTGAAAAGTATTGGCTGGCCTTGTTGTTTGCACCCTCACCCAAGTTGAGCTTGGGTTGTGGGCTCAAGAGTTGGGCAATGCCGCCAAGGGTGAGGCCGACTCCGACGCTCATCATGCCTGTAAGCAGCGACGAGCCGGCGGCTAGACCCAGCGGGTTAAACCAGGCGGTTGCGATCAGGGCAACGCCAAGGATTGTTTGAAATAGTCCGCCTCGTTTTGCGCCAGCGGGAATTGGTGCGATCCTGACGATGCCATCGCCGGGGGGCTCGTGAAGCTCTTCAGGCTTCGTGTGTAAGTTGACGCGACGTTTGCCGATCAGGACGGCGTAGCGGTACGCCTCATTGCTTATGTGCTTGTCGAAGCCCTCGATTTGGCTGCATAGTGCACGGATAGCCTCGGCGGGTGTGCTGACGTATAGCTTATGTTCGCGCCCGAACTTGGAGCCGAGGTCGCCGTACAAGCGGATAGTGCGTAGTTTTTCGGTGGGTTGGATGACTTCGCTCATTTGGGATTTTTCTCCTCTTGTGTGAGCAGTTTTGTGCAGGGTGACTAGCTGCGAATACGACGCCACGGGACGTAGTTTTTTGCGTAGGCCTCTACCTCGTCACGATCAAAAATGACGGTGTTGCCAACACGGTAAACGGATAGTGGAAGTCGTTCGTTCAATGCAGCGTCTTTGAGTGCGCCGATAGAACGATGTAGTACCTGAGATAGTTGCCGGTAACCGATGATCGGCCTCGGCGGCATGGTGTGAAGTGCTTTCACAATGGGCCCTTATTGACATAGTTATGGGGACTCAGTGATGCCATTATGAAACTACTTGCCGAGTAGGTCAATGTCTGCGTCGCCTGGGCTGTCCAAATGGTGGGCCGTCTGATGTTTGCACGTTCGTCAAAAGTCTGGTTGAATTAGCGGTGTCGATAATTAATGATAAGAACCTACGACATGAGAACCGTTTTTCAAACCTCCGAGCGACCGCGAGACTGTTATTTTGGTTGGGCTGAATTGGCTCGAGTCCTGGGCAGGCCTGAGGCATCCGTTCGTAACGCTCCCCCTAACTGGTTGGCCGCGATTCCGTGCTGGAAGGTGGCAGGCGTGCGTTGCTGGGAGACGGGAGAAATCGCCAATGCGCTTGCGGGATCGAAGCCTACGACCGTTCGCAACATAAACCGCTGGGACACCTGATTTGACGCTCGGTGCCTTCCGTTGGCATCGAGATATACGCCAGGGCGGCGCTGGTGCCTTGGCCGTGTTGGCGCTACCTGCGAGCGTATTGCAGAAGGCCTAAATAGGCGGATGATAAGGAAAAGTAGGCGGCGCTGGGCCGCTGCCAAAGAGAAAGGCCTGACGTCATCGGCATAACGTCAGGCCCTGAGCACAGCGGGAACAAATAACAGGTGTATTTTACCTCTGGGCTGGCGCTGTGGCTATCAATATGCCTTGTTTCATGAGGTCCTATGTACCAAAACAACAAGATCGGCATTGAAGCCGACACACAGGGCGCTGACAATGTTAGCGCCCTCACAGATAGCGGAAACGCTGGGCGGGAATTCGTGCGCTACTACCAGCGACAAGCGGAGAGTGCATGGCTTTCTATGCCAGAGGAAAACGCGGACAACATCCCATCCAATGCGTTGTTCCGTACTATCTGTGCGACCACGTATCAGAAGAATGATGAGACGGAGACCCCACCAAACGAGGTGAAATACCTCGCTGATTGTGCATGGTTCGATATTGATCGAGACGAACTCGGCGATGCTATCGAATCAGTTCAACGGTTCCTGTCCAAGTTGCAGGGGTACGGTGTAGACGTGGATATGTTGCGACTGTACGCGACAGGGAAAAAGGGCTTTCACGTCGAAGTCCCGCTAGCGTTTTGCGTTGAGAGCGGGTATGCGAATTTGCGAGACGATGAGCGGCGAATGTTGCCGAGCATTGTCGAAAAGTTTGCGGAATCGCTGTACGTGGACGGCCTCGACATGCGCGTTTACTCGGCACGCAAGGGCCGGATGTGGCGCTGCGTGAATGTGAGGCGACCGGACACGGGCACGTTCAAGGTGCAGATCAGTCGCGATGAAATCATGGCGATGACACCGGAGAGTTACCGCGCCTTGGTGGCGAGTCCCCGCGATACGTGGGCGCCAGAGCGATTTACTGAGGATGAGCCGCCATTGGGCGAACTCTGGGACGCAGCAGGCTCGAAGGCGATGGCCCGGGATACGGTATCGGCAACTGCAACGCCAGTCACTGGCGAGAAAGTCGCACGCGTGAAAAGCTTGTTGAAAGTGCTGCACCCTGACGACGAAGCGGATGGCGTGAGCAAGCATTCCCTGAGGTTACAGGTGC
Organism: Bordetella tumbae; assembly: GCF_054780995.1. NCBI lineage: Bacteria > Pseudomonadati > Pseudomonadota > Betaproteobacteria > Burkholderiales > Alcaligenaceae > Bordetella > Bordetella tumbae. Next base: position 81,714 of record NZ_BAAGVG010000007.1, on the reverse strand, counting down.
TACAAGCAGTGTATTTCGAGTTGGGCCGCGATGACGGTTTGGCTTTGGTGCGGGAGTGGGCCAAGCAGAGCGGCAGCAAGGAATTTTTCAAAAAGCGTGAATGGCAATCGATGTTTGATGCTTGCAGCGCCAAGACGGGCAAGGTGGTGGCGCTGGGCACTCTGGTTATGCGGGCGCGAGAAAAAGGATGGGTCGATCCGTATCCAGAGTTGAATCCTCTGGCCGATCTAAAACAGAATCCGGATGCGCGACCGAAGCTAACAGAGCTGGGGATGGCTGAATTCATCGCGGCGAAGTATTCGCATCAAATACGATTTGTCGAGGATGCGGGCTGCTGGATCGTGTGGGACGGCAAGCAGTGGAATTTCGAATCTGATGGCGCGTCGATTAATCCTCTGCTCAAGGTCGAGGGGCGGGGCTTGGTGCGGCATATCACGGCGGACATGGACGAGGATCGCGTGAAGGCTATTACATCGTTCGTGGCACGCATGGAAAAGGCGTCAACGGTGCGAGCGGTCAAGGAGTTGATGCGGGCGGAGTTGGCTCTGCGTGTTGGGTCTGGTCTGCTTGATGCTCAACCGTACCTACTCAACGTCGACAACGGCGTACTCGATCTGAAATCGGGCCAACTGTTTGCCCATGACCCGGAGTTGCTCCTGACACAACGAGCTTATGTTGCTTTTGACGCTGGCGCGCAGTGCCCAAGGTGGGAACAGTTTGTGAATGAAATTGCATGCGGCGATGCCGAGCTGGTGCGGTATCTGCAATGCGTGGCTGGCTATTGCTTGTCCGGCGATATTTCGCGACATGAAAGCTATTTCATGCACGGCGCTGGCGGCAATGGTAAATCGGTGTTTGTTGGCACTCTGCGCAAGTTGTTGGGTTCGTATGCGGCGACGTTGCCTGTTGATGCGCTGATGGTGAAGCATAAGCCAGGTCAGGCGACTCCTGATTTGGCGCAACTGCGCGGTGTTCGCATGGCGGTAACGTCAGAGATAGCGCGGGGGCAGCAACTTAATAGCGGGGTGTTCAAGGATATTGTGTCGGGTGACGCGATGTCAGTCCGGCTTCTCAATCAAAATCCTGTCATGTTGCGGCCAGTGTGCAAGGTAGTGATGCCCGGTAATTTTCTACCGACAATTTCCGAGAACGATCATGGCACTTGGAGGCGTGTCCGTGCGGTGCCATTCTCTGCGACGTTTACGGGGTTGGGCCGGGATATGCACTTAGAGGAAAAACTGGCACGGGAGATGGCCGGGATTCTAAATTGGTGCCTTGGCGGTTTCCAGATGGTGCAGCGACGTGAGATGCGGCTGCCGGCATCGGTCGAGAAAAAGACTTCTGACTATCGCGCATCGCTGGATACGGTACAGCGGTTCGTTGACGAATGCATGGTCGAGGACGAGCCGGGGCGCCAGAACGGAGGCAAGATAGAAGCGGCGGTATTGTTTCAGGTGTTCCGCGCTTGGTGCATTCGGAATGGACTCCCGTGCCCAAGTGGGCGGGTATTCGGTGAGGACATGGTGGATAAGGTGCCGAAAGTCCGCTCTGGGGGACGGGTCAGTTATCGCGGTTGGCGAATTTGGGACGACGTGGTGCCGGATTCGGTGCGGGAGAGCTGGACGGAGAAGGATGCAGCCGCAGCGATGGCGATAGCCGAAGACGACTAAAAGGCCGAGGCCGATCATCGCTCAAGTGATGCGTCGGAAAATTGGTGATAGTGGTGATAATTAATCCCTCAAAAAGTATGAAATCCTCATGAATAGATTATTAAAAAAAGATACCTTTTGGCGGGATTAATTATCACCACTATCACCAATTGGCGGGACGGCTAAGCCTTGATCGAGGCGGAAATCCAAAATTTTAGAAAATTTTACGAGCTCACGGCCCAACTCCACGGTCTCGCCCTCTGTGTTGGAATTTTCGGCATACTGCGCGTCGAGCCGCATGAATCCTCAGAATTTTATCCTGCAGTTTATTGATTTATCAATTATTCTTTTCAGTGAGCAGAAGCATGAGCGATCCACTTAGGCAAATTACTTCTTCCAGTGAAACTGATGGCACTGTCAGGCGAATATGTGAGATGGTAGTAATGCCTCGGCTGCTTAAAGTGCTAGCGTCAGTTGTGGGAATCTGTCCGCTGAGGCAGACCTGATTCGGTAGTTTTTTGCAAATAAACGGGCAAGTCGGACTTTCTCTGACCGCTTGAGCCGTTGACGTTTTTGCTTGAAGTCCCTAGGGCTAATCAACCAAGTTAAGCGTATCGACAATATTTTGAGAAAACTCTTCCCCCGTTTGTTGGTTATCGCGTAACCAGATTCTTACGAGTGCCTTCATAAGGGATTGAGGCTCACATTTGAGCGAGCGTGTTAATTCTGTGAACCAGTCGTGTGCGTCCAGGCCTTCTACCATATCTAATGCAGTCCTAACTACCTCTTCATTACTATGTAGCTCCGTTGCAAGCAACTTTTGCCCTGCTTGTAGGGAAGTAAGCATGTCACGCAGCATTTGCTCAGGTGACGCGTTTCCGGGCAAGAATAGGTGTGGCCAATTGAAGTTACGGGGCTCTACACGCTTGCGCATATCCCCGTCATATATACCGATTACCTTCGGCCAACCTGTTTGGGAGGCTGGTAGTGTTGAAAGAATCGAATCAATATTTGCGGCACCTCGCGCTTCTATGACCTCGAGGTGGGACAATAGGTCGAAATTGAGCTCGCCTACTAGTGCAAGTGCGAACAGAGTCGCTGTCCTGTCCTCCACTAAGACCATCGCATGTTTTAGCGTAGTCGCGCCGAGCAGGTCGTTCACTTGCACTTTGCTTGGCCCAATGGAGGCCTGGGTTCCGTGTGCACTCTTAGAAATTAAGATGATGTTTCTATTCGGCAGCTTGGCGATAATGGTGGGCGAGTGAGTAGTTAAAATTATCGACAAACCTCTTTCGTCACAAGCTTTTGCAAGAATATCCATCAAAGCTCGCTGGGATCGCGGAGATACGTGAGCTTCGGGCTCTTCAAGAACTAAGACTGAGTTCTTCTCGATCGTTCGCAATTTCCATACTACAAATAGGAGCGCAAGTTCACCGTAGCCCATGCGCTCGCTTCCATAGTGGTGCCCTCCAGCCTCGGCGACGAAATATGGAAAGGGGTCCAGGTCACCATATTCTGTAATTTCGTAGATTAAGCATGAATCGATCTTTTTCCCCAACAAGTACCGGAGTATTTCCAGTTCTTCGTCCTCAAGCTTGGAGGGGCTAAGAGGTTCTAGTAAGTCAGAAAAATTGGCGTCTTCGTTTATTTGCTTATGTGCCAAGTTGACAAGATAGGAGGGTTCGAGCCAGTGGAATTCTGCTTGGAATTTGTCTCCTTCAGAATTTCGTACTCCGGCAGCGTCTTCGCGAACAATTATTTTTTTTTGACCCGTTTGATCGACGACGGTCCCTTCAAGCTCGCTGTGTCGCAGTCTCGTGTGGTGCCCTACGCCAAGGGGCATCTCCGGATCTGCTAACAGCTCAGAAACCGCGGCGAGTAATGCTGATTTACCCACACCATTCCCGCCCACAATGGCACAAATTCCCCGTGGGATAGACAATTCATTATCTGCTATACATAGGAGTTGCTTGAACCCTATAGTTTCAAGTCGGGTAGGATAATTCCTAGCAAATGTACGACGCCAATGGTCATTAAACCGAGCACTTCGCAGACTCATGCTAGATCTCCCCAACCATTTTCGATTAGCCGTCGAGCGACCGAATCGTCCTCCGGTGGTTGGTTGCTATTTGGATCGTAAGCGAACGCTGATAGGATCGAGTCGATGTCGGGACGCGCTGTGTTTATTGCATGCGCACGTATGAACTCATCGAACACCAACCACAAGGTCGCGTCACGGAGTAACACTGAAGAAACGTCTGCGACTCGGGCCGTCGACCGACTTACATATACGTTAAACAACCACTCGGTCGAAACCGTCGAACTAACACGCTCGGAGTGGGATGAGCCAAGTAAGCGAGCTTTTTCAAAATATTCCATGAAATCTGCGAGCGTTTTGGCAGACATCCAATCGTAATCACGCGTTAAACATCGAACTGTGAACAGCAGCCAAGTGGAAAGAGTCGCCTTGTTGAACTTCATGTCCACCATGAGATGTTCTCGAGTCTTGCCAAATAATTCCAGCGCCTCATGGATTAATCGCGTCGTCTCGGGGGTCAGGGGAGTCTCTGATCGATAGAGTTCAATTAAGTCTGAGGACTTCACTTTTATGTCCAAGGATCCTCGCTCTAAGAACAATGCAACGCGAGATAGAACGTCGTCGTATGCCATCCTTGAATTAGAAAATCCGAGAAAGTCCTTGCCTAGACCCATTTCATTGAGGCCTTCTACCAAGCTCTTTATTTGAGCGCGGACAGGTCCAAAAAATGCATTTCGCTGTTCTGCGCCTGTAAGGCTGGTCGGTTGATTCAAACGAAAGAACAACTCCCCCGGTTCTCCAGGGCGATAATCAACGATTCGAAAGAGGCGGATTGTGAACTGGTTAAATCTCCTTCTCCACGTTTCTGGCAGATCTCGATACTTGCTCCCGTGAAGGGGGGTTAGTCCATCGTCGAGAGGTTCAATCGTACCGTCTAGCGCAAATTCGCCATCGACAAAGTCTCTGATAGCAGCTAGGCGTTGCTGGCCGTCGAGTACCTCTTGTTTACGTGTTTGCACGTCTTCGATAACGTGAATAGGTGGTACGTGCCAATCACGCAGGACGCTATCGACCAGGCGCTGTTTCTTTGCGCGAGTCCAAACTTCCCCCCGCTGGAAATCTGGTTGTAAATCGATATCGCCGCTCTTGATGCGTGAGACGATAGTTTCTATATCGGGGTCGGACGGTAGCAGGCGCATATTTGAGTCTCTTATCGATCATTGCGTCGAACGGCGGGTCACAGCCTTCATACTGTCTCTTCATGTATTGATACCAGCGTCGAGCCGCGACAGGCGGGGCATTGGCTACCGAAACTAACGTCTATCACTTTATGGACGCCATTCACGATAAAGCCTCACGGGGTAATCGTTGACAGATAGAAAGTCCTACAAACTGCCATCTAATTCATACCTATGAATGTCCCCCAAGCTGCATATCCTGAAATGTTCACATCGCTTACTGATGAGGTTTCAAAGTAACTGGAGACAGAATCAGCCATGCCGCCATTCTAATAAAAGTACCTTATTTTATCTATGAGTTAAGAAATGTAAAGTCACGGAAATGCACCGTTTGACTAGCCGAGGTTAGTCCTCAATTAGACGGGCTTGTTATTGACGTGCTGCGACAGGTTCCTGATCCATTGAGACCGGGCTGTTGGCGTTCACTGTGCTGGTTCAACTGCTGCGCGAAGTCCGACGCATTACGAGCGTAGCCGTCTACTCGCTCCATGGTGCTATGGAACAACGTCACTTCGTATACCAGCAGTCCGCTTACGTATCTTCGGACACTTGGCGATTTTGGTTGACGCCTTTAGGTATAGTCGGGCCGTAGCTGCCGGTACGACTGTTGCCGATGTACATGTGCTGGCGGGGAATAGCTCTTTCGCCGTTGAGAGTGACACCGTTGGCTTCTGCTTGCATACGGACGTAACCCCTAAGCATTTTCTCACTGTATTCGTACCATCCGCTTCTACCTGCTATTGGCTTAAGGATCGATCCGTATACCGTTGTGCGCAACTTTCGCAAATAGTCCCCGTATTTGCTGCGATCGACAGTTGGTCGGTCTAAGCGCTTTGAGATGACATGTTCGTAAGAAGAAAACATTGATTTCGAGTCGCGGAATAGATCGTCTCCGTCTGCAGTTGACCAGACTATGTCCTCTAGTTCTGGAGGGCGATATAAAACAGCCTTCATATAAGGCTTTTTTAGGTCTGCATTGGTTTCTTCCACAGCTACTCTTAGGCCTGTGTGGAACTCATCCCATCCAAGCTTTGGGTCGTCCGAATTTGAGTCGAAGGCAGCCCATAGCATTTTTTCGACGATTAGATGTATATAGTATGGATACCCGTCACTGATAAGTGCAATCCGCCAGTTCACATCGTCGTCCAGTTCGAAATCAAACGCGGATGCAGCTTCCTGGACTATCTCTCGGCGGCCCTCAAAACCTAAGCGCATAAGTTCGAAGGTGGCCAATTGACGATGGGTTGAGGGATGGGCACCTAGCAATTCTTGGCATGAAGGGCCCACGCCCGTGATGAAGAATTTTAGGTTGATGGATTGATCGCCAAGCTGCTTTAGTAAAGAAGCAAACTTAGCTCGCTCGTCGACATTTTTAATCATGTCGAATTCGTCTAGCACGACAGTAGGTTTGTCTGAATGCGCTGCCGATGCCTGTTTAAGAAGCTCAGACGCGTCGCCAATACTTTTGACTTGGCCTATCAAATCGGTAGCGCTAATTTCGTTGGTTGAAGACCACTGTAAGCCTCGAAACGAGATCGAAGCTGTTTCTCTTTTGTTTTTACTTTGTACCTTTGACCGACCCAAAGCTTGTACTGCTATATTGGCAATGATTGACTGAAAGGTATCGTCGGGGGATCCAGAGACAAATATTGGCTCAGCGTCCGAGCTTTGGTATTGATATGCTGCGGTGGCAGCTAACGAACTTTTTCCTACGCCACGATCACCATAAACAAAAATGTGGCGTCCTGCGGCATACAGAGCTCTTTGAATTTCTTCAAGCTTTTGGTCTCGTCCCTTAAGATGCTCGACAGAGCGTATCGGCGTGGCGGCATTGACGACCATTGCGACCTTTTTTCCGAAGTCATCTTTGGAATAACCGGAAACTCCCATTCTAATCTCCGCTTTCAGGGCCAATCGATGATTCTACTGGCGTACGCCAACACTACGAGCTTAATGCTGGCCTTTGCTTGTGCACATACTACCCGAGAGGCACTAGCGTTAGGAGCATCCGAAGTTTCAAAAATCCAAAAATTTTTTTGAGGGACTTGGCCGGCCCAATGTGAAAACCCGTGTAGAGAAACTTACCCCGTCACTCGACGCATCGACCTCGGCCCCTACCTGGGAGCGGTAGTAAACGAGTGTCGGCAGGAGCAATTAGTACGCTCACACTTAGCCTCAGTCGTGGTGACACCATGGTGACAAACGCGGAGGTGGGGCCAGTCTGGGTCAAAGACGTAGTTAGGTCTCGCAGGAGCGATGATCGCTCAATATTTATCGTTAAAAATCAGGAGTTTAAATGCAAAAACCTACCCGCAAGGATAGGTTTTCGTGAGATAATATGTGAACTTGCTCAAGGCAAGTGGTGACAACAAGAGTCACCGGACTGGCACGAAGCCCCGGCACATAAGTTCTTGTATTAAAGCAAGAATTTTGGTGGAGCGGAGGAGGATCGAACTCCCGACCTTCGCATTGCGAACGCGACGCTCTCCCAGCTGAGCTACCGCCCCGTTTAGTCGACAAATATAGCATATCCGGCGGCCTCCTTGTGGCCGATGAAGGGATTCACCATGCTTCTGAAATCCGGTCGGAGTCTTGCCGCGGACGGGGTTTTGTAGTATCAAACCATGGGGCTAGCCTTGCTAAATTACACAATAAAAAGGCTTTTTTATTCTATCGCCGGTGGCCACTGTTGCGCGGCATGAAGGACTCGCAAGATGCGCACGAAGAACGGATCCTCTGTGTAAACAACGACATAATTGCCCCACACCACCATTTCGCGCGTCCCAGGGATTCGACCGCAACGATATAACCGGGGATACTCTCGCAAGCTCGCGGCTTTGGTTTCTATGTCGTCCTTTAAACGTTGTGCAGCATCCAGGTTATCGTCCGAAATGTAGTCGACAATTGCCAGCAGGTCTGCGCGGGCAAACTCGGTCCATTCAACTTCTGGCACGGCGCTTCCGGTCGATCAGCGCTTGTACCTCGTCCAGTACCTGCTCATGCGGTACAGTCTGTTGAGTGTTCGCCAGCGCCTCGCGGACTTTGGTAGTAAACCACGCATCATGTGCGTCTGGATCAAAGGTCAGCCCTGCCGGTAGCCCTCCCTCCTTTACCACGCGCGTCAACAGGATGCGTACAGCATCCGAGATAGACAACCCAAAGCTGGCGAGTGTCTCGGTTGCATCTGCCTTGAGTTTTTCATCTACACGGACGTGCAGCATGGATGTTTGAGCGGCCATCGTCGCATCTCTCTTGATTGGTGATGCTTCAATTATGTATCTCAATCGAGATGCATTCAAGAGCTGCATGGTACTGTCCATATGATATTGCCCTTTCCTCAGCTATCTATTGAGAGTCAGACAAGCTCGTCTGACGGACTCTAGACATAACGTCAATGGCAAAAATATAGCTTCAGCACACCAAAAACCTGGATATTCGACCAGCATAAACCTCGAATCGGACTAATCCCGCAACGTCTCACCTCCACGCCGTGGGACACCTCATTCGAGATTCAACGTAGCGATCACCGGTGCGTGATCCGAGGGCTGTTCGTTCGCGCGCGGCGCTTTGTCGATGGCGCAGGCGGTGCACTGCTTGATCAACGGCTCGGACAGCAGAATATGGTCGATCCGCAGACCCGCGTTGCGCCGAAAGCCGAATTGCCGGTAATCCCACCAGGTAAAGGATTTTTCGGGCTGCTCGAATTTGCGGAATGAATCGGCCAGGCCGAGATCGATCAGTGCGCGAAAGGCCTCGCGTTCCGGCTCTGAGACCAGCACTTGACCCACCCATTTGGCGGGATTGTGCACGTCTTCGTCGGCAGGGGCGATGTTGTAGTCCCCTAGCAAGGCCAGGCGCGGATAGTTTTTCAGTTCTTCCGCAACCCAGCGATTCAGATGCTGGAACCAGTCTAGTTTGTAGGGATATTTTTCGGAATCCAGCGATTGTCCATTGGGGCAATAGGCACAGATGACGCGCACGTCGCCGCCCGGCGCGGGCAGGGTGACGGCCAGTACGCGCTGTTGCGGGTCGTCCATCGTCGGGATGTTGCGCACCATGGCAGAGCCCGTTTCGCGCGAGATGATTGCGACGCCGTTATAGGTTTTTTGCCCGGCCCAGACGGCTTGATAGCCGAGCTCGGTGAAAGCGTCCAATGGAAACTTATCGTCGGTGAGTTTGAGTTCTTGGAGGCAGAGGGCGTCGACGGGGTTGGCTGAAAGCCAGTCCAGGACTTGAGGCAGACGGACTTTCAGGGAGTTGATGTTCCAGGTGGCTAATTTCATTCCGTATCAAAACTCTTTTTATTTCAACTGTTTGGCGGGTTTTTGCGCCTTGATTTTATGGGCTTGCCTAGTAGTTGGCTACCCAAACTCAAGGCGCGGCAACAGGTTTCTGCGTGCCGCGTCTACGCCATAGTATCAGCGGTTCTGCAGACCGATCTCTGCTGCTTGAATTGTTCCCGCCACCAAGGGTCTTGATCGAAAGAAATTACGGCTATGAATATTCCATCCGCCGCCTGACGAACTGAGTCAGGGAGCCGGCATTGTCGTTTCCGGCAACCCTGTGCAATGCGCATAGATTTCGCCGGGGTGGGTAAACCACACTTTGTCGCGCTGCGGATGATTGACGATGTGTTGCAGCGCGCGGCGCAAGGCGCGCAGCCGGTAGGGTTGCCCCACGATCATGGCATGCAGAGCCAGGCTGAATACCAGCGGTTGCTTTTCGCTCTGCTCCAGCATTTCGTCGAACTGATCAATAATGGCCTGGCTGAAATCATCCGGGCTTTGATGGCGCACGAGCATTTGCGGAGAGTCATTGAGTTCAAAGGGGTAGGGCACGGACATGATTCGCCCTTTACGCGTTTTCATCCACAGGGGTTGATCGTCTGCTGGCCAGTCCATGACGAACTTGAATCCCGCTTCGTCCAGCAGGTCCAGGGTAGAGGGGGTCACCGACATCCATGGCGCCATCCAGCCTGCCGGAGCCTGGCCCCAATGTTTTCGGATGTCGTCGCGCACTTCGGCGATGAAGCGGGCCTCATCGGCTTCCCACATGCCGGCGTGGCGCTCTGCGTTGGTGCGGCCATGGGCGATGACCTCGTCGTTGCGCGCCTTGATGCGTTCCAGGATCTGAGGCGCATATTCGAATAAGGTGGTGTTGATCAGGTGAGACGCCGGCAGCTGCAGATCGTCCAGCATGTCAAAGATGCGCCAGACGCCGACCCGGTTACCGTAATCCGACCAGGCGAAGGCACGCTGATCCGGCGCCGGCAGTGGCACTGACAGAGAATGGGACAACCCGGCACCGAAGGCGAAATGTTCGATGTTCAGCCCGATAAAGAAGGCCAGGCGCTTGCCCTCTGGCCACGTGTAGGCAGGGCGTTCTGTGATCGGGCGGTAGGCGTAACGGTTGTGGTGAGGCAGTTGCATGAGAGTTCCTTTGGGAAGAGGACTGCATCGAACAAAATTCGGTAGCACGAGTGTACCAAAATTGGTTATGATTCCAATATAGCGACAATTCAGCGTAAAACGGATGACCCAATGAAGCCCGGCAAATTTACGTATTACGAACCCAGTTCCGTCGAGCAGGCGGTCATGATGCTGGCCGATGTGGCGGATCAGGACGGCCGCATCCTGGCTGGCGGCCAGACCTTGGTGCCTGCGATGGCATTGCGTTTCGCGCAGCCGGCCTATCTGATCGATATCAACGGTATCGCCTCCCTGCAGCAGCTTGTCGCCGAGGGGGATACCTTGAAAATCGGTGCCTGTGTTCGCCATGCGGCTTTTCATCAGCCGGTCGTTGATGGGCCGCTTGGCGCATTGCTCAGTACTGTCGTGCGCCATATCGCGCATTTGCCTATACGCAATCGTGGCACCTTCTGTGGGAGTCTGGCGAATGCGGATCCGGCTTCTGAATGGTGTCTGGTCAGCGTCACGCTGGATGCGACGATGCAGGTACGTAGCCAGGACGAGGCACGGCAGGTGCCGGCCGCTTCGTTTTTCCTCGGTTACATGACGACAGCGCTGGCGGCCAATGAGCTGTTGGAATCGGTATCGCTGCCGATGCTGTCTCAACACTGTTCCTTTGGTTTCGAAGAAGTCAGCCGGCGTGCGGGCGATTTTGCTCAGGCGATGTCTCTGGTCGTGGTCGAGCATGACGGCGATCGCGTGCGCAATGTCCGGATTGGTTTGGGCGCGGTCGAGACCACGCCTCGCCGGATGACCGATGCCGAGGCCATGATCGAGGGCCGGTCCGTGACGCAGGACCTCATTGACGCCGTTGCCCAGCGTGCCAGCGCAGATGCAACCCCCTCCGATATCAGCGAGGAGGGGCAGCAGTATCGACGCCATCTGGTCAATACCGTCGTTCGTCGAGCGTTGGCAAAAGCATGCGCCCGTTTCCTGGCCACGAACAAGGGGGAATAAATCATGGACAAACTCGATATAACGCTCAATGTAAATGGCGAGATTCAGGATCTGCGGGTCGAGCCTCGCCAGAGCCTGGTGGATGTGCTGCGCGATGAATGTGGCCTGACTGGCACACATATCGGCTGTGAACACGGCGTGTGCGGCGCTTGCACCGTATTGGTTGACGGTGATCCTGTTCGTGCCTGCCTGATGTTTGCGGTACAGGCGAACGGGCGAATTGTGCGCACCGTCGAAGGTCTGGCCTGTGGTGAGCAGCTGAGTCCTTTGCAACAGGCCTTTGTCGATCAACATGCGCTGCAATGCGGTTTTTGTACGCCGGGGTTCTTGATGCTGGCCCAGGGCATTCTGGAGCGTAACCCGCACATCAGCGATGCGGAAATCGTCGATGCCTTGTCTTCCAATCTATGCCGTTGTACGGGCTATCACAACATCATTGCCGCAGTGAAGCAGGCGCGAGACATCTTGAACAAAGAGGGCCATCATGAATGCGCGTGACTCCACCATGGTGGATCCCGGTACCGGCGCGATCGCTCAGGGGGCAGAGACCGCGGATGCGGTGATCGGCAAGTCGGTCACCAGACTGGAAGACGACGCGCTGGTGCGAGGCGAGGGCTGCTTTGCCGCGGATGTGAATTTCCCGCGTCAATTGCATATGCGGGTGGTTCGCTCCGAGGTGCCGCATGGCCGCGTGCGGGATGTCGACGCGAGCGAGGCCTTGCAGATCCCGGGCGTTATTGCGGTGTGGACCGGTACGGATGTGGCCGATATTCCGCCCATTCCATTTCGTGCCACGACAGTCCAGGGTTTGGAGCCGTACTGCCAACCCATTCTCGCGCAAAGCCACGTACGCTACGTGGGTGAGCCCGTCGCCGTTGTCTTTGCGACTGATCCCTATGTCGCAGAAGACGCTGCCGCACTCGTGCGCATGGATATCGAGCCGTTGCCGGCATTGATGGATGCGCGTGACCCGCCGCAGGAATTCTTGCCGGGGTTGAATACCGAACCTACCGTGATCCGCAAAGGATACGGCGATTTGGAATCGGCTTTCAGTGCTGCGTGGGCCGTCGTGTCACTCGATTTGTCCATCGGTCGTCACAGCGGGGTGCCATTGGAATGCCGAGGCGCTATTGCTCGCTATGACGCGTCTCGGGATGTGCTTGAAATGCATGGCGCGGCCAAGAAATCGCACTGGAACCGCGACGAAATGGCAAAGATGATAGGCCGCGCGCCCGCGACGGTTCATCTGTATGAGGGCCATGTAGGTGGCGGATTCGGTGTGCGCGGCGAGCTTTATCCTGAAGACGTACTGGTTTGTCTCGGCGCATTGCGTTTGCGGCGGCCAGTGAAGTGGATCGAAGACCGGCGCGAAAACCTGTTGGCGACGAATCACTCGCGCGAACAGTACCACTCTATCAATGCCGCTATCGACGAACACGGGCATATTCTGGGAATACGCAATCGCTTTTTCCATAGCCAGGGCGGTTATGTGCGCACGCACGGGCCGCGCGTAGCGGATATGTCTGCGGGACTGTTGCTGGGACCGTACCGCGTTCCGGCCTATGAGGTCGCTGGCCATTATCGATTGACGAACAAGACGCCTGCCGCGACATATCGCTCGCCTGGGCGCTACGAAACCAGCTTCGTACGCGAGCGGCTGATGGATGCCATCGCTGCGCGTACCGGGATTGATCCCGTCGATATCCGGCGCCGTAATCTGATCGACAAAACAGAGATGCCGTACACACGTCCGCTCGATGCGTTGGGGGTCGATGTGTTGCTGGACTCTGGCGATTACGCGGGGCTGCTGGACAAGACGCTGTCGCGCGTAGACTGGAAGGCGTTGCGCGAGAATCTGCATGCTCGCCGTCAGGCCGGAGAACGTGTCGGCCTGGGCTTGGCCATGTTCGTGGAAAAATCCGGCTTGGGGCCCTCCGATATGGTTCGCCTCACGGTCGATCGTGGGGGCTCTATCGAGCTCGTTACCGGCGCAGGCTCCGTAGGCCAAGGGATGCAGACCGCGTTGGCGCAGATCTGCGCGCACGAGCTGGGTGTGGACTACCGCAAGATTCGCGTGATCAAAGGCCGCACCGACCAGATCGAGTTTGGTAACGGTGCCCATGCCTCGCGCGTCACGGTGATGTCAGGATCTGCCACGCAGATCGCGGCGAAAAAAATCCGTGCCAAGGCTCTTGGCATTGCGGCGGCGATGCTGGGCGTTGCGGCAGACCGGTTGTACGTGCGTGATGGGGTGATCAAGTCGCTGGACGACGATGAAAAGCCTGGCGTCACACTGGCGCAGGTGGCGTCTTATCTGCATCCCAGTCAGAAAACCAGCAATGGCCATGAGCCCGGTCTGTCCGCGGAAGGCTGGTTCTATAGCGAACACATGAATTACCCGTATGGCGTACACGTTGCCCAGGTCCGTCTGGACGAAGGAACAGGGCTGGTGGATATCGAACGCTACTGGGTTTCGTATGACGTGGGCCGCGCCGTCAATCCGAAAATGATCGAGGGGCAGATCGTCGGGGGCCTGGCACAGGGGCTGGGCGGCGCGCTTTATGAACAGTTCACCTACGACGCCAATGGGCAGCCTCAGTCGACGACGTTTGCCGACTATCTGATGATCACGGCGCATGAGATGCCTCCGGTCGATGTCCTCATTACCGAAGACGCGCCCAGCCCATTGAATCCTCTGGGCTTGAAAGGCGCAGGAGAGGGTGGTACCAACGCCGCAGGCGCCGCGATTGCCGCGGCCATCGACGACGCACTGGGCATGCCCGGTACGGTCAATCGGCTGCCGGTATTGCCTGAAGATATCTTGCGTTATCTCACCCAAGGTCGATCGACGCAGACACAACGTGACGCAGCCGCTGGCAATGCGGCGGACTCCAAGTAAGGGACAAGATGCAATTCACGAATCATTTCCAGGTATCGCTTCCACCGGAGGAGGCATGGCCGCTGCTGATGGATCTGCCGGCGGTGGTTCCCTGCATGCCGGGGGCGGAGATCGTCGAGCGTATTGATGAGCGCCGTTTCAAGGGCAAGGTGTCGGTCAGGCTGGGGCCGGTCGGTCTGGTCTTTTTGTGTGATGCCAACTTTACCGAGATCGATGACGAACGTCGGCGGGCAATCGTGCAGGCCGAGGGCGCCGACGCGAAGGGGCGCGGTACTGCACAGGCCAGCATTCAGTTTCATTGTCAGCCTAGCGCCGCCGGGTCGGAGATTGTGATCACCACGGACCTGACATTGGCAGGCGCAGTGGCGCAGTATGGCCGCGGAGCAGGGCTGATTCAGAACGTGGCCAACCAGATCGTGGCGCAGTTCGCTCGCAATCTCGAGGCGCGCATCAAGCAAATCAAAGAGCACGAAAAGGTGTATGGCGTATCGGGTCCCCCTCGTCAGGAGGAGACTGCACCGGCCGCCAGTATGTCAGGTTCTGCCGTGGGCGAGACCGCATCTCGCGCGGTCGCGACGGAGCCTGCTTATGCCCAGGGTTACCGCGATGGCTTTGGCGCCGGGTTCAATGCCGGACACGCTGCAGGCCTCGCCGCAGCCGCCGCGTTGCAACGATCCGGTCTACCGCCTGCAGGGACACCTGGCGCACTGCCTCCCGTCACGCCTGCCAAGCCGATAGGCGGCATCTCGCTCATCTTTTCGTCGCTGTGGGCCACCGTTCGAGGGTGGTTCGGCGGCCGTACGCATTAATACAAATCATGGGCTGCGAGTCGTGCAGCCAACGCTATCAGGAGTGTCATTCATGTCGATCAAAAAAAGCACGGTACTTACCATGCTGAGCGCAGAGGAGATCGAGCGCTACTATGCGTCGGGCCATTGGCGCGATCAGACGATTTATGCGGCCGCATTGGCGCAGGCGCAGCGTAATCCGGATAGTTATGCGATTCGAGATGGCGCGAATCGGCTGACTTACAAAGAATTGATCGCTTGCGCGGATGCGCTGGCGATACGTCTGCACGATGCAGGCGTGCAGCCTGGTCAGCGTGTGGGTCTGTGGACCGCCAGCCGCGTAGAGACCGCAGTGGTGTGGTTGGCATGCTCGCGCAATGGATATACCTGCTGCCCTTCATTGCATCGCGATCACACGGTCGGGGATGTCAACGTATTGATGCGCCGGGTGCGCGCCGCGGCATTCATCGGCCAACAAGGCTGGGGCGCGGACGTCGCGCGTCACGACATTTTTAAAATGTTGGCGGATCTGGAAAATCTGAAGCTGGTGATTGATCTCGCCGATACGGGATCGGGGGATTTGCTGGCCTCGAGAAAGGCTGCCACCAGCGACGTACAGGCCGGTGCGGTCGATGTGCCTGTCTGCACGGATCCGAATCGCGTCGTGTACTTGGCCTTTACCTCGGGCACGACCGGCG
Organism: Bordetella tumbae; assembly: GCF_054780995.1. NCBI lineage: Bacteria > Pseudomonadati > Pseudomonadota > Betaproteobacteria > Burkholderiales > Alcaligenaceae > Bordetella > Bordetella tumbae. The sequence continues at coordinate 65,979 of NZ_BAAGVG010000007.1, read as the reverse complement.
AGCCCAAGGGTGTCATGCACAGCGATAACACCTTGCTGGCCAATGCCCGTGCCATTGCCCATGATTGGAATTTTGGGCCTGCGTCTGTGTTGTATACGATGAGTCCGCTCAGCCACAACCTCGGCTTGGGTGCCATGATCAGCGCCTTTGCCACGGGTGGCGAATTGGTGGTGCACGATCTGGCTCGTGGCGCGAGCCTCGTTGACCGGTTGATTGAAACCAATACGACTTTTCTCTTTGGCGTGCCGACGCACGGTATCGATATTTTGAATGAGCTACGCCAAAGGGGCCTCAAAAAACTGGGCCGCCTGGAGGGCTTTCGGATTTCGGGCGCCTCTGCTCCGCCAGAGGTGGTCGCGGGCTTGATCGAACACGGCGTGAAGCCGCAAAGCGGCTACGGCATGACCGAGGCTTGCTCGCATCACTACACGCTTCCCGACGATAGTGCCGACCGGATCATCAACACCTCTGGCCGCGTGTGCTCCGGCTATGAGGTACGTATTTTCTCCACAGAGGATCCGGATACTGAGATCGGTCCTGACCAGATTGGCCAGATTGGCGGGCGAGGTGCCAGCCTCATGCTGGGCTATTTCGATAATCAACAGGCCACCGAAGAATCGTTCAACGCCTCTGGCTGGTTCATGACCGGTGACCTGGGTAGGCTCACCGAAGACGGCTATCTGGTGATCACCGGCCGCAAGAAAGACCTGATCATTCGTGGCGGGCACAACATTTATCCGGCCAAAATCGAGAACCTGGCCATGCAGCATGATGCCGTCGCTCGCGCCGCGGCACTGCCTGTGCCGGATTCGAGAATGGGAGAAAAGGTCTGCCTGGCTGTCATGTTCAAGCCCGGCCGGTCTGTCGATGCGGATACGTTGCTGGCGCATTTGGACGAGGCGGGTTTGTCGCGCTATGACATGCCTGAGTATTTCATCGCATTGGATGAAATACCCCTGACAGCAAGCGGAAAAATGTTCAAACGCGGGCTCGTCGACGACGTACGCGAGGGGCGTTTGGCAATCGAGCCTGTCCGCTTCAAGGCGAGCGCGACGGTGGCGTCATGAGCCAGCGCGATGCCCTGGATCGGCTGCGCCACGAGTTGGCACACCCACCGTTTCATACCGTGTTGGAACCGCAAGCCATCTCGGCCGACGCGGATAACGGCACAGTAGTGATCCGGCTGCCGTACAAGCCCGTATTCGGCCGAGCGGAAAACAGCCCGGAAGTTCATGGCGGGGTGATCGCCGCGCTGATCGATCTGGCGGGGCACGCAGCCGTTGCGGTGCAGATTGGCAGGATGGCCCCCACCATTGATCTGCGCATCGATTTCCTGAGGCCAGCACCTGCAGACGATCTGATTGCGACCGCCCATACGCTCAAGGTAGGCAAGGCCGTATCGCGCGTCGACATCGAGATCCGGAGTCAGCATGACAAGCTGATCGCCGCAGGCCGTGGGACCTTCAGCAGTTTGAATATGAACGCACAGGAGCAGTGATGAAAGCCGTATTGATCCGCGAGTTTGGCCCGGTAGACGCCTTGCGTGTAGAGGAAGTCCCGGATCCCGTGCCTCAGCCCGGCCAGGTATTGATCGACGTCCAGGCGACGGCTGTCAATTTCGTCGACACCCTGGTCGTCACGGGGAAATATCAGTTCTTGCCTGAGCGGCCGTTCGTGCCCGGGAAACTGCCTACGGGTATCGTGCGTGCGGTGGGCGAGGGCGTGACGGAGCCGCGGGTGGGCGACCACGTGCTCACACTGGCCGAACACGGGGGATATGCACAAAAGGCGGTCGTCAAGGCCGCGGATTGTTTCCGTATGCCGGAGGGTTTGCCTTTTGTCGAAGCTGCCAGTATGGCGCTGGCGTATGACACGGCTTGGTTCGCGCTGTGTGACCGTGGCCGCGCCGCAGCGGGCGAGACCGTGTTGGTGATGGGCGCATCGGGCGGGGTAGGCCTGGCTGCGCTGCAATTGGCCAAGGCCTACGGGCTCAAGGTCATTGCCGGCATATCGGGACCTGGCAAAGCCGATCTCGTGACGCAGGCCGGCGCCGACGCGTGGATCGACCTCTCTCGCGACAACCCGCGCGACAGCATACGCGAGCAAGTCTATGCCCTGACCGACGGTAAAGGCGCTGACATCGTGCTGGATCCGTTAGGCGGGGATTATTTTGACGGCGCCATTCGGGCGGTCGCATGGTGCGGACGTCTGGTGGTGATCGGGTTTGCGGCGGGGCGTATTCCCACGTTAAAGGTCAATTACGTGCTGTTGAAGAACATCGAGGTCAGTGGCGTTCAGGTTAGTGACTATCGCAAGCGTACGCCCGAAAAAATGGCGCACTGCATGTCCGAGATTTTCCGACTTTATAGTGAAGGAAAGCTGGTAAAGACGCCGAGCCACACCTATTCCCTCGAATCCGTTGGAGAAGCATTGCGTGCCCTGGAAACGCGTACGGCAGGGGGGCGGCTGATCCTGGTCCCTCAGGGCTGATGCCAAGCTGCCGGCGGGTGCATGGAACTTGCAGCATCATGTGTCTAAAGGGGGGAATGTTCCAAAATTGGGTCAACATTGTATGATCTCAGTCCCTTTCGTCGATGCGTTTGTATGCTCGGCAAGACACTACGGGAGTCAAAATGCCTTCGCAGTATGAAGAAATCGGTCAACGGGTCCGGGCGTTCCGGATGGCCTCGGGGTTCAGTGCCGACGAGGTCGCACAACGTATCGGGATTTCACGTACCGCCCTGTACCGTGTAGAAAAGGGTGATATTGCAAAAATTGATACGTTGGAGCGGCTTTCCGAGCTGCTTGACGTTTCGATGCCCACGCTGATGGGGGTGGGTATCGAATACCTGGCTTCCGCGGTGAGCTATTTCGAGCGTACCCGTCAGCTGGAGGAACGGGCGGATCAGATCATCGTGCTGGCCAGCCCTGTGTCATTCCTGCTGGCGTCGGATGACTTTATTACTGTGCTCGACCAGTCGTTGCGCGAGTCCGTGCCCGAGGATTACCCGCACCGCGCCAAATATATGACTGACGTGAGCCAGGTCATCGACATACTCGCTGCGCGTAAACAGACCTACCGGCGCCGGCGGCCCAGCATCGTGAATTTGATCTCGGCTGATTCGATCGAGCGTTTTCTCAAGATGGGGCTGATGGGGAAACGGGATTTGCCGGAGACAGTGCGCCGGGAACGGCAGGAGAAGGCGCGTGCCGAGATCGAGCATCTGGCCACGCTGCTGGAGGCCGACGATCTGGGCGTGCAAATCGGTTTGGCTACTGACATTTTGCCGCACAACGGATTCCAGATTTTCCGTCAAGCGGAGCGTCGTACTTTGACGATCAGTCCGTTCCGCTTGGGGGAACAGCCCAATATCCGGGTGGGTGTAGCGATGCTGACTTCGGCCCCGGAGGCACTGAAACTGCACGAAAAGATCGTGAAAGAAGCTTGGCGGACGGCAATCAAAGGTGAGGCCGCGGCGGCACATTTGCGTGAGTTGCTTGCGGCAACGGAGAGCGCCACGGACGCTGTAGAACCCGATCCGAAACCCGGCCGAAAGCGCGCTGCGCGTTCGTCGAAATAGTGGCCGCGGTGTCATCGCGGCAGTTTTGCAACTGTATTCAAACACCATATTGATTAGAGCCGCCATGACAACCAATATCGACATCTGCCGTACGGAGCTTGTTCTCGCTAATCGTATTCTGGCCAGGGCTGGCGTGCTGGACGCGTTCGGTCACGTGAGTATCCGGCATCCAGATCGGCCCGATAATTTTCTATTGTCGAAATCGAAAGCGCCTGAGCTGGTGAGCGATGCGGACATTCTCGAATATGACAGTGAAGCTGTGCCCGTGGACGGTGTAGGAGTGCCGCAGTATAGCGAGCGTTTTATCCATAACGAGATATATCGCGCGCGTCCGGATGTGATGGCGATCTGCCATCATCACAGTCCGTCGGTGCTGCCTTTTTGCGTGGCTGGCGTATCGATTGTTCCTGTATATCAGCACGGTGCGTTGATTGGCCGGCATGTGCCTATGTGGGATAGTCGGGACGAATTTGGCGATACGAATCTGCTCGTCACTAACGGAAAGCAGGGGGCATCTTTGGCGCGTGCGTTGGGTTCCGCTTCGATGGTGTTAATGCGGCATCATGGCGCGACTGTCGTGGGTACTGGTTTGCGTGAGCTGGTATTTCGGTCTGTTTCGGCGTGCAAGAATGCGGAGTTTCAGTATCGTGCTATGGCGATTGGGACGGTGACGGGGCTTACTGATGGGGAGATTGAGCTTGCTGCTAAAGTGCCGCCGGCGGCTATAGATCGGGCTTGGGATCTGTGGGTGGGGGAGGCGTGATGACGGCCAGCCTATTGGCGGATAGGGATTGAGTTCTATTGGACGTCGACGCGGGGCAGTGACCGCGTTGGCGCTTCACGGAGTCGGTCGGCCGCCTGCGCGGCCGACACCGCTTCGTCAACCTCGTCGCTACGCTCCTTCGGTTTCCCTCGCTCGACTCCGAGGCGCGCCAACGCGGTCACTGCCCCGCGTCGACTCGCAGAATCTCCAATTCCCTCGTCGCTGGGACGGGTGGTTTTCGTAGGCTTCGTAGGAACTGCTTTTTGCAAGGATGAAGATCTTGCAGGGCTGCCATTCGTGGGCGCCTACGGGCGCGCCCATGAATGGCGTTCGTGATCTGTATGCGAGGGCTTTGGCGTTGGTGGCAAACGGAAGATCTCTCGAGTGACGGTGTCGTGACGTCCTTACGGTCCGATTGCCTCGGTTTGACGTTCAATTAAATTTAACCCTCGCCTGACCTCCGCTGAGTCGAACGGCACTCGACGCAATCGCAGGCCGGTAGCATCGAAGACGGCGTTGGCGATTGCCGCGGCACTGGGGACCGAGCCGGATTCGCCTGCTCCCAATGGAGGTTGATCCTGGGTCGGCATGATCAAGATATCGATATCTGGAATGTCCCCGAACCTGATAATGGGATACCCACCCCATTCACGTGATACGACGCCTGTATCGTCAAACGCCACGCGCTCCATGAGTGCTCGGCTGACCGACTGGATCACATTGCCGTGGATCTGATGCCGAACACCTGCCGGGTTGATCACTAAACCACAGTCGTAGCCTATCCATACCTTCAGTACGCGCACGGTGGCGCGGTCTAGGTCTACTTCGACATCGCAAATCCAGGCGCAGTAAGCCGACCCTACGCCAGGAAAGGTGCCATGTACGTATTGATGCTGGGCAAATCCGCGTCCTCTGCGTATGTGTGGTCGTTGCGGATCTGCATGCAAGCGGGGGGACGGCCCTGTCTGCCAGCCCGCGCGCTCGGCTAGCGCAATACTCAGCGTGCGAGCCCGCGGGTCCTCCATGAAGCGCAGGCGGAATGCGACGGGGTCCTCGCCATGCTGATGCGCTAGTTCGTCAATGAACGATTCATGGCTAAAGACGTTTGGCAATGCGGATACGCCACGCATCCAGGCGGCCCGTACGATGGGCGCCATATCCTGTACAGCAATGCGTACATCGCTGCATCGGTACTGCGGTACGGCAGTGCGATCGCCTTTGTGTTCGACGATGGGGTCAGGGGCAATCGTGCCCGTTTGCATCAATGCGAGAACGGGCGCGTTATTCGACGGGTAGCGATTGACGAATTCATACGCCAGTGTGTCCGGGCCGGTGACCGCGCCTCGTACATCCATGATCTGAGTGGTGCCCTTGGGTTCCCAGCTATGCTCTTCCTCTCGCATGAGCTGCAGACGGACGGGGGCGCCTACTTCGCGCGAGATCAGGGCGGCTTCGGCGGCGGCGTCGTCAGCGCAGTTGCGGCCATAGCAGCCCGAGGCTTCCATTCGCACAATGCGCACTGCCGAGTCGGGCAGATCCAGCAATGCCATGATGTCGGCGTGCAGAAAATGCGGATTTTGCGATCCGCTCCATACGGTAATGGCGCCGTCTCGATAATCCGCTACCGCACAGGATGGACCGATGGATGCGTGCATCTGGTAGGGCCACACGTACGTTGCGATATGTGTGTCCGTACGAGCGGATAGTGCGTTGGTGGGGTTTCCGTCTTCACGCAATACCCGTTCTTTGCTCGGGTTGGCGCGCACCGCTGCCTCAGGATCATTCAGATCGGGCAAGGCTGGCGGCATTTCCCATTGCACTTTCAATTGCCGGGCGGCACGGATGGCATGCTCCTCCCGGCGTGTGACAACAGCGACGAAATCGCCCTTGACCACGACCGCTACCATGCCCGGTATATCCGATACCGACTCGCGATCGACGGCAATCAGTGAATGTCCAATCATCTCGCCGCTATCACGCCCGGGATAAGGAGGGCGGACCATGCGTGCATGCAGCATGCCGGGTAACCGCAAGTCATGGACGAAGATCAATTCGCCTTTGATTTTGGCGGGAATGTCCACGCGTGCGACGCTACGTCCTACGATGCGATATTGGTCGGCGGGTTTGAGATCGACTTTCGCGTCGATGTCGATATCAAAGTGTTCGCCGCGCGCAAGACTGCCGTAGTCTGTCGTTTGTCCGCCCGGGCCCGTGATGACTCCGTCTGTCACGGTGAGCGTGTCGGCATCGCAAGACCATTGCTGCGCGGCGCGTTGCAAGAGGGTTTTTCGTACCTGCGCGGCAGCTCGGCGCAAAGGTACGGCAGCGCTCTGAATCGATGCGCTGGCCGTGGTGGGGCCCTGGTCCGGTGTGCGGTCCGTATCGCCTAGTACCATGCGTACGCGGTGCATGGGGACGTCCATCTCTTCGGCCACGATCTGGGCGAACGCGGTACGTACTCCCGTGCCCAGGTCTACGTGGCCATTGCACGCGATGATATCGCCTTCAGGTGTGATCTCGATGAAGGTATTGACGCGAGATTTGGAGACGCGGTTCACCGCGTGGCGGGCTGGAGGCTCTCCTTGCGAGTCAAGCCGTTCGCGCGATAAGGGTTGCTGATCTTGCATGAGTGTCATGGTTTAACCTCCTGCACGGCGGCGTCATGTCCGTGTTCGCGCAATCGGGCAACAGTCGATTCGACGTTGCTCCACTGGGGCTCATCTGCACCATAGCGTCCTCGCAGATAGTGCACGAGGTCGGTGATCTGTTTATCGTCCAGCGAGTGGGCGAATCCAGGCATGTAGCCTAGATTGTCGTTCGCAGGCTCGGTAATGCCCCGCAGGATGATATGAATCAGATTGTCGGGCCTGGCGGCAGTGAGGTTGGTGTTGGTCGCCAGATCGGGTCGTACGCCGAATAGCGGCAGACCGCGTCCCTGATCATGACAGGCTGCACACGAGCCCTCATAAATGCGTTGTCCGGTTATGTCCGACAGCGTTAACTCTTGCGCTGCGTTTGCGGTCGCGTTCGCAAGGTCAGAACGGGAGGCGGGCGAGTGCGTACGCTGATCAACAGCCCCCTGTAAATCCGTCAAGTACGTCGCCATTGCCAGTATGTCCCGATCAGGCAATTCGGCGAGTCCCGCAATGACAGGCGCCATAGGGCCGGCCGCTACACCGTGTTGAGCGGAATGGCCCGTACGAAGATAGGTATAAAGCTCTGCTTTCGACCAAGGCTGTGTGCCGCTGGTCAAGGCATTGAGTGCGGGGGCGTCCCAGCCCTCTATCGTGGCTCCCGATAGAAACTGTGTCGGGCTCTGCTGTTCGGCGCCGAACGCATTGCGCGGTGTATGACAGGCGCCACAATGTCCGGCTCCATTGACCAGGTAAGCGCCGCGGTTCCACAGCATTGACTGATCGGGGCTCGGTTCAAAGGGCTTTGCATCGTGGAAAAGGAGGTTCCAGCCGGCCATCAAGGGGCGTACGCTGTACGGAAAGGCTAGATCTGTCTTGGGAGGCCGGGCCGGTACCGCAGGCTGAGACATCAAATAGGCATAGAGCGCCTGCATGTCCGAGTCCGAGAATTTGGCAAAGGACGTGTAGGGAAATGCCGGGTACAAATGCCGTCCATCACGGCTGATGCCATGCCGCATGGCGCGATCAAAGGCTTCGTAGCTCCATGTGCCTATGCCGTTGGCTGGATCGGGCGTGATATTAGTGGAATAGATGGTACCGAATGGCGTGTCCATGGCGAGACCGCCGGCGTTTTCCTGGCCGCCCGGTGCGGTATGGCATACCACGCAATCGCTGGCCGAGGCGATGAGCCGTCCCCGCTCGATCGCCGCATCGGAATATAGGCTGATGTCGGGCGTGACAGGAGGGATCGCCGCTCGCCAAGGCAATGCCGTAGCGGCCAGCCCTGCCGCTGCTGCAGCCAGTGGTGTTGCCCAGGCAGCAAATCGACGCCAGGTGGGACGCCTCCTGCTGCCTGGCTCGGCCTGCCCGTCGGGTGCTTGCCCCGCTTCTAATGCCGCACGCTGCAGCGCGATGCCATCAAATGGCGCGCGGCGCAACCGCAATCCCGTCGCATCGTGGATGGCATTGGAAATGGCCGCCGCCAGCGGCAGCGTCAGTGCGGCGCTGCGCGATAGTTCCGTGGGCGTGACCATGTTCGTGCGAGGCGCTACGTCGGCCACCTGGATGGCGGGAACCGTCGTCGCGGTACCCCAGTCATCGGGCGATCGTACTGACCCGAGCAACTGCGCCGTCGCATGCGAGATGCGCTCTTGCAGCTCGGCGCTGAGTGCGGGGGCTTGGGTCATGCCCTCGATGTGGTGACCCACTGTCAGGCCTGTCAGATCGATTTGCCCTGAGGCGAGGTCGACCTCCAGATCCACGACCCAGGCGGACCAGGCGCGCTTGGCGATGTCTTCGTCTTGCGTGACAGCGTAGGCGAAACCGCGTCCATGCTGTGACGTTGCTGTTTTCCCGGGTCTGTCTTCAGGTGATATGCCCCATCCTGCACGCTGCGCGACGGCCTCGATCAGGGCGCGGCCTTGGGTGTCCTTCAGGTGTTCCAGGCGCCACTGGACAGGATCCTGCGCCAGCGCGTACGCGGTCTCGTCGGCAAAACTTTCCAGCGCAAAAACGCTGGCTAGTCCAGCCGCTGCCTGCGGTACAGTGTCGTTTGGCGTCAGGGCGGTTTGCGCAGGCGAAATCGCCAGCGTCAAGTCGTACGGCATGACCACGTTGCCGCCGAGCGCTGGTGGCGTGGATGTAGAGGGCAGGGCCGCCAGCATGGTCCACGCGGAGTGCTCGGCGAGCGGCAGCGACGATGTCAACGTCCAGCCTGATGCACCTGCGCGGCTGCGGTTCGGTTCTATGGTGACGTTCAAATCGTCCACATACCGAGTGGGCCGTGCGCGGACCGTCACGCGCCGTCCTATCATGCGCGCGATCAGCGCTGCGTCAATCGCCGCATCGTGGGCTGCGGACGTGTATTCGTTAGACGATATCGAGTTGGGTTGCAGCAGGCGGATGTGAGAGCGGTCGATGCTGAATAGCTTGGATAGCTCGGCACAAAGGCGGTTGGAGGCGGCGTGTTCCGCCAAAATCTCCAGTGTCCCGTCATCCGTCCACTGTGCCCATACCCGCGATGCATCGGCGATCTCGCCTGGCATCGTCGTCCAGGTGTACATCACGCCGTTGGACTGCTGCGGCCGTTGCCGCTGTGTACCCGACGGCAGCGCGGCATTTTGCCACGTGATACGCAAGCCCGCGGCAACCGTTTTCGCGGTCAGTTCATTGGGCGATACGACGGCGACAAACGTCTTTTCTTGCAGCACCCTGACCGGGTGATCTGCTTGTTTAGCAGCGTGTGTGTCTACCGCAGTGACGATAGAACCGCGATAGCTCAGGCCATCCCAACTGGCATCAGGCGCACGCAGTACAACCGCCGTCCAGGTTCGGCTGTGATCATTGGCGTCCAAGGTGTCTGGCAGATCGGCGCTCATGTCAGTTGCCTCCCGCCAGACGGCGCGCCGCCAACTGCACGGCTTCAATGATTTCCCGATGAGTGCCGCAGCGGCAGAGGTTGTAGCGTAATGCGTCCTCTATCTCTGATCGGCTAGGATCGGGATTGCGACTGAGCAGTGCATGCGCGGACATGATCATGCCATTGATGCAGTAGCCGCATTGCGCAGCCTGTGCATCAATGAAAGCCTGTTGTACGACGCTGAGTGCATCTGGGGTAGACAGGCCTTCAAGTGTCGTGACGGTGCGGCCCGATGCCGCTTTGACCGGCACCACACAGGACCGCGCGGGGGTGCCATCGATGAGAACGGTGCACGTGCCGCATTCCCCCAGACCACAGCCATACTTGGGGCCATTCAGCTCCAGGTCGTTGCGCAATACATAGAGCAGCGGCGTGTCGGCCTCCACCTCGACGCGCACTGCCGTGTTATTCACATTCAAATCAAACTGCATAGCATTTTTCGGGAGGCTGTCTGTTGGTTGCTTGTCCCGCTCAATCCACTTTGATCTTGCCGTCTTTGATGACCTTGGCCCACATGAAAGACTCATCATTGACAAACTGTTTAGTGTCGGCGAGAGACATATAAGAGCCAGTTTCACCCGTCCGGTCCAAACTGGATTTCATCGTGTCGCTTTCCAGGGCCTTTTTCACTGCAGCGTTGAGCGTTTCCAGAATGGGAGCAGGTGTTCCTGCGGGAGCGAACAATCCCGTCCAGAAATACACTTCAAATCCGGGCAGCGTCTCAGCGACGGTCGGGATCTTGGGTAAAAATTTGCTGCGTTCCGCGGATGTCACCGCCAAGCCGCGCAGACGTTCCTGCGACAGATACTGGGTCGTGGCGGGCAACGTCGCAAAAGCGAAATCGACCTGGCCAGAAATCAGATCCGTCATGGCGGGGCCACTGCCCTTATAGGGGATATGCGTGAAATTGCTCGACGTCTGCAATTTCAGTAACTCCCCAGCCATGTGCGGCGTGGTGCCTAGTCCAGCGGACGCGAAATTCAACGACTTACTACCGTCTTTACCGGCCTTGATCAGATCCGCCAGCGTTTTTATGGGCGACGATACAGGCACGGCTAATGCCAACGGTGATTTGGTGATCATTGATACGGGCACTAAATCGCGCTCATATACATATGAGACCGAGGTCATCAGGCTCGGATTGATAATCAGCGCAGGGTCTGCCACCAGTAGTGTGTAGCCGTCGGGTTTGGCGCGCGTGACGGTGTTGGTTCCGATGATGCTGCCCGCGCCGGGCCGATTTTCCACGACCACGGTTTGACCCAGCGATTGCTCGAGTTGCCGGGCCAACAGACGGGTGACGGAATCGACGCCTCCGCCAGGGGGGTATCCGACGACCAATGTGAGGGGCCGATCTTTTGGATAGTTATTTTCCGCACTGACAGCGGTGGCGGGTAGGACGGCAGTTGCCGCGAATGCGACAGCCAGCGATGCCGAAAAAAAGGTACGGCGGCTGATATAGCAAGATAGAAATTTGGACATTCGTCACTCCGATAGACAGTTATCGTCCCCTCAACGCTCGCGGTCTTCTGTGGCGAGTCAAGACGAAAATTTCCGGTGTAAATCAGTACCGCAACGATACGGATGTACCAAAAATGGGTCAAACGATTTATTCTTTGCTTTGACTAAATTTTTTTCATCTCAATCATGCATATCTCCCAGCTTCCGCTCACGGCTCTGCGTGCCTTCGAGATGGCCGCTCGTCACATGAGCTTCAAGGCCGCCGCAGCCGAACTGCATGTCACGCCTACCGCTGTCAGCCATCAGATCCAGCAACTCGAGGCGGTGCTCGGCGTCAAGCTGTTCGACAGAGGGCATCGTAGCCTGGTCCTGACCGCAGCCGGGAAAAGCTGTCTGCCGCCTCTGCGGCGGGGATTCGAAGGGTTGAGCGAGGCCATGGATGTGTTGGCGGAGTTTCGCGAGGTGGGGGTTCTGTCGCTGAGTGCGCCGCCGTCCTTTACGCTCAGGCTCTTGATGCCTATTACTCATCAGTTTCTGGCGCTGCATCCCGAGGTCGATTTAAACGTCACCACCCGTATGCGCGAGCCCGGTTTGTCGTTGCGGTCGGCACGGGACGAAGCCGCCACATTGCAGGACTGGGTAGAGAATGCCGATGTCGTGATTGTCTATGGAGACAGGCCCGAACTGGATGTAGAGGTCTGTGAAATCGTGCCGCTGTCGCTGGCGCTGATGTGCAGTCCAGAGTTGTTGGGGCGGGGGCGTACATTGCGGTCGCCAGCCGATGTGTTCAGCTTTCCCTGGTTGCATGACGAGCGCGGCGTGAAATACGGCACGATGTCATTCTGGGAACAATGGCTGCGCGCTGCGGATCTGGAGCCGTCCACGCCTGAGGGCGGGCACCGGTTCACTCATGCGGCCTTGGCCATTGAGGCGGCGGTCCGTGGTGAGGGGCTGCTGGTCAGTACTCCCGAGCTTTGCCGCGCCGAACTCGCCAGAGGAGCGTTGGTCATGCCGTTTGCCGTCACGGTGCCGTTCGATGCCTCGTATTACTTGCTGACACGCAGGGGGAATACGCCACGCATCCGTGCATTTACAGATTGGCTCAGCAAAGCGTTCATAGACGAGGCCGGGCCGGCCATCGAGAAAGTGAATAGAAAATTTTTCATGCCAAGTGCCGATTGAAAATACCAGGGTTTACCCTGTTTATAGGATATGTTCCAAATTTGGTATATTTCCAGATCACCCTAACAATCGGTCGGTGGTGTGCTCTCACCCTAGGCCAGGCACCGCAATGCCGGCACCGGCACTACGCTGCGGACATTTGCTGCTATGGAAAAACCTGGCCTGGAACTGGCATCGACGTTGCACGAGATTGTCTCGCGGACCGCTGAGGGTCGCGAGGCGGCAGTGAACCAGGCATTAGCCCGCATTGGTGAGCGCGATGCCCAAGTACAGGCCTGGACGTATATCGAGAACGCCGAGACGCTGCGTGAGGCAGCGTCAGCCGTGCCTGCCGACGTGCCGCTGGCAGGCGTGCCTTTCGCCGTTAAAGATGTCATCGACGTGGCGGGCATGCCTACTTGTTGCGGGTCTCCTGCCGAACCGGATGTGCCGCGTGCTTTCGATGCCAGTTGCGTCGCGTTGCTGAGGCGGGCGGGCGCCGTGCCGGTGGGCAAGGTAGTGACCGCGGAATACGCTTTTCGCCGGCCAGGGCCTACACAGAATCCTCGAGCCCCGGGGCACACCCCGGGTGGCTCTTCCAGTGGGTCGGCCGCTGCCGTGGCGGCGGGCATGATTCCTTTTGCTTTGGGTACGCAAACCGGCGGGTCCATCATCCGGCCCGCCGCCTATTGCGGGGTAGTGGGGTTCAAACCGTCGTTTGGCGCCGTGTTCCGAGACGGTCTGCGTCAGACGTGTGAGTCGCTGGACGTGATCGGCTGGCATACACGATCGGTGGCGGATACGCGTCTGTTGGCCGAGGTCTTGCTGCCGTATCCCCAGCCCGATGCTGGGTTGACCGCACCGCCGCGCACCGTAGCCATTGTGCGCGGCGATCCGGACAATCTACTCGAGACGGCGAGTGAGCGCGCATTAGCGGCCGCTCGCGATGCCTTCGAACGCCACGGCATCCGTTGCGTCGATGTGCCCTTTGATCGAGCCGCGGAAATCGCGGAGATCCACACGACGATCATGCATTATGAATTTGCGCGCAGCTTGAGTCCCGTTGTGCAGCGTTGCCCTGATCAGGTCAGTGCCAGCCTGCTGGATACGGTACGCAAAGGGTTCGACATTGCCGCGCAAGACTATCTCGCCCAGCGCCACGCTCAACTTTATTGGCGTGATCGATGGGCTGAACTGATCGGCGATGCCGATCTGATTGTGACGCCCAGTACGCCTGGGGTTGCCCCTCATGGGCTGGCCAGCACGGGGGCGTCGGCATTCAATCGGATCTGGTCCGCACTGGGTTGGCCTTGTCTGCATCTGCCTATGGATGCTGGTGGTGCCGGCTTGCCGATAGGCGTGCAGCTGGTCGGGCGGTATGAGTCTGATCACCAGTTATTGTCGTGGGCTGCCGCGCTGCACGGTATTTTGCTGGCAGGAGAATAATTCGAATAGTGCCCCGCAACTGAATTTGCTTGCTCACATGGAAGGGTATGCGACCACTGTGGTCGCATACCCTTCCTAAAACACTTACTGCATACCAATCGTTTCGAGATACTTGATCGTTTCCTCTACGCTCACGACATCCCCATACTTGGTATCAATGTCGAACAGGCTTTGTTGATGTGATGCGGCAGAGCGGTCGCCTACGCCTTCTGCCACCACGATGGGTCTGAACCCCAATTGAACGGCATCTACAGCCGTTGCGCGTACGCAGCCGCTCGTTGCGGTGCCGGTCATGATCAGCGTATCGATACCTCGATTGACCAGGCGTGACATGAGGTCCGAACCAAAAAAGCAGGACGCGTATTTTTTGTAAAGCAGCACGTCGTCATCCGCGCGTTCCAGGCGGCGGTCGAGTTGATAGCCTTCGCCATCGATGTGCAGGGTAGATTGTCCACGCATTTTCTGATGCCAGATCCCCGCGTCGCGCAGTTTCGCGTCTTCGTATCGCACCATGCTGAGAATGACTGGGATATTCTTTTGGCGTGCGACTCTAGTCAGTTTGTTCGTGACGTCGATCTGCTTGCTCAGGTCCGATCCCAGGGGTTGGGATGGATCGGTGAATCCATTGCTCAGGTCGATGACAATCAATGCTGGTTTTGTTCCAAATCCCAGACGGCCTCCAAAGCCCCGCTTTTGAAAGAACTCTGCATCATGAGCATCCAGGCTATTAGCCAAGTCATTCATTGTGTTTCATCTCCTTTAACAGCTCATGGGGGAGCTAATCGCCATAGGGGTTCCAGTTATCGCCTCGCCGGCGTGAACTATTCCACCCGAATATTTGCTTGCTCGATCACTGCTTTCCATTGTTCGGCGTCCTGCTCAAAGCGTTTTAGCCAGGCGGCATAGTCGATGACATCGGGTTCGATTCCCTGCACAGCCAACGCCTGACGTACGTCATCTGAGGTCGTTACTTTGCGTACTTGATCGAACCATTTTTGGCGTACGTCGTCGGGAATGCCGCGTGGGGCCAACAGGCTGACGCGGAATGTGGTCGTGTAGTCGGGCACGCCGGATTCAGCCACGGTGGGAACGTCCGGCAACGCCAGCGCTCGTTTTTCGCCCGTTACCGCTATTGCTTTGAGCTTTCCTGCCTGGATATGAGACAGGACAGAGCTGATCGGTGAGAACACGACTGAAATTTGGCCGCCCAGCAAATCGTTGACTGCGGGCGCTGTGCCCTGATAGGGCACGTGCATCAGAGGAACTCCTGATTTCGCCGCAAAGTATTCGGCCGCCAGGTGATGAATACTGCCAATGCCCGCCGACCCAAACGTCACCTGACCGGGATGTGCTTTGGCATAGGCGATAAACTCTTTGATGTTCGACACCGGTAGGGACGGGTTGACCGCGACCACGATGGGGACCTGGGCAACCGGCGCGACCGGCATGAGCTGTTTATGCGTATCATAGGGTAGCCGTTTGCCGTAGAGCACAGGGGCGACCGACCATAATTCGTTCGGTATGACGAGCAGCGTATATCCATCAGGTTCGGAGCGGGCTACGCTGCCAGTCCCGATCTGGCCCGCGGCGCCGCTACGGTTTTCTACCACGACAGGGATATTCCATTCATTGCCCGTGCGTGTGGCGATTTGACGTGCCAGGTAATCGGTGCTGCCGCCGGCGGGAAAGGCGTCGACGATACGGACCGCGTGGCTAGGGTAGGCTTTGGGCTCTGCCTGGACCGGTGATGTGGCCTGGCTTCCCATTAGTGCTAATACCGCTACACAAACATTGAGGATTCGGTTCCAATACACAGGACTCTCCCATTGATGATCACGATTGACTAACGCTATTTGAAATGAGGGTGGCAACACTGTCCAAGACTGTTTTCATTTGAGAGCGAGAAGACTTCGATATGCCGGCTGCCATTTCTTCCTTGTCGGGCTCGACGTTTCCACCATCGTATGGATGCTTCATTCTTGAACCAGCTACATTGATTCTGCTGAGGCTATGAATCTCCGACAGCTTCGTTGTTTTGTTGCCGCCGTTGAACAGCGCAACGTCACGCGCGCGGCGGAACGCCTGCATATGGCGCAGCCTGCGTTGGGCCAACATATTCGCGCGCTGGAAGCCGAGCTGGACGTTTCGTTGCTGGATCGTCATTCCCGGGGCGTCAATCCCACGCGGGCAGGTGAGCGGCTATATGCTCGCAGCCTGGAGATCATTGATCTGGTCGAGCGTACCCAGCGCGAGGTTGCTGCGTTGGGCAAGAGCGCATCGCAGACATTGACGTTGGGGCTCACGCCTAGTCTGACGTTATTGATGGGTACGGATCTGCAGCTAGCATTCGGTGAGTACGCTGCCGGCAGCCATCTGCGCTTATGGGAAGAGCCTAGTTTCAGATTGGCAACGGCGGTGGAGGCGAGCGAGCTCGATGTCGCGTTGGCATACGACATCGCGCCGCGTTCGGCGCTGTCACTGACCGCCGTCATGGAAGAAGAAATGCTCTTCGCATGCCGCCCAGATATCGCGCCCGATGCCGCCACCGTGGAGCTCGCATACATTCTGAGCCGCGATTTGGCGTTGGGGTCGGCCCAGGATATCGGGCGAAGGGTGCTGGCACATGCGGCTGGACGTACACCAGAGGATCTCACCGTGCGCTATGAGTTGCAGTCTATCGCCGGCATTCGGGATCTGCTGCTGCGCGGCACGGCATGCAGTGTGTTGCCTTACGGCAGTATCGCTCACGAGATCAAGGCGGGACGGTTGGCGGGGCGTCGCATCGAAGGAGGGGTGTTAAAGAGCACACTCAACGTCGTGACCCGCGCGACGGGAGATGGGCGTCAACCTAGGATGGACCCTTTGTTTGTGTGGCTGATCGAACGTGCCATCGTTATGGCGGCGACTCGGCAGCCATCTCTGACGACGAGGATCGGAACAGATTTTCTTCCATCTGTTATTCAGGCTTGATCTTTGCTTTCTGAATAAGCGCAGTCCATCGCTGAAGTTCCGAATCAACGAATTGAGTCGACTTCTCGACAGACAAATGCGTGGCGATTCCGCCCGTTTGTTCCAGCGATTTAATGACCTCTGGATTGGACAGAGCCGCTTTCACCGCGTTGTTTAAACGGTCGACGATGTCGGGGGGAGTGCCTGCCGGGGCAAACAAGCCGGTCCAGAACTGCACCTCAAAGTCCGGAAAGCGTTCCGCGACAGTCGGTATATCCGGGAATAGGCTGCTGCGTTTCAATCCTGTCGTAGCAATCACGCGTACCGAGTTTTTCTGAATGAAGGGATTTGCGGAGGCGATGGTGGCGAACGAGAAATCCAGCTGGCCCGCAGCCAGATCGGTCATGGCCAGGGCCGTGCTTTTATAGGGCACGTGAGTAAACGGCGCATTCGTGGCAAATCGCAGCATCTCGGCAGCCAGATGCGGCGTGGTGCCGACACCCGACGAGGCGAAATTCAGACCGCCTGGTTGCTGATTGGCAATCGTTGGTAAATCAGCGACGTTGTTGGCTTTGGATGATGGCGGAACCACGAGTACGAGAGGAGACATGGTCACCGTCGACACAGGCGCAAAGCCATTCTTCAAGTCATAACCGATATTGTCGGTCAGGGCTGTATTGACGACGAACGCAGGATCGGAAAGCAATAGCGTATAGCCGTCGGCCGGCGCTCGCGAGACTTGTGCCGCCGCTATTGCTCCGGCGGCGCCTGGCTTGTTCTCGACGACGACCGACTGTTTGAGTTGATTCCCGAGCTCGCGCGCTAATACCCGCGCCACGGTGTCAGTCCCGCCTCCGGGTGCGAAACCGACCATGATGACGATCGGTCGATCCGGATACTCAGCACGGGATTGAGCGGTCCAACCACAGGCTAGTACCGCTACAAGACAAAGCGCGATTGCACGGGAAGCAAGCAGAAAGACCTTGGGCAGCATGGGTGTGAGATCGCCGAAAAAGTGGTTCGGGAGAAGGCCAAGCGATGTTTCTCTGCTGCTCGCACTCGTTCCATTTATGGAGCAGTGCGCTAATTTTTAATCAGATCAGCTAATTTTGCAATAAATTCCAATTTTGGAACATATGCCGTACTTTCCGGGCCTCGGGCATATTGTTCTATGTCTCCCGACGAATGTTCTATTTCTGGGGAGGCGGCTTGCCTTTATGCTTGCGGCACACACCAACATCAAACGAGGAGACCTCCATGCTGCATTCCGTTTTCCATGGGCTGAGCCGCTGTGCCTTGATTGCGACCTGCGCTTTACCCCTAGCCGCTTTGGCGCAGAGCAACACGATCAAACTCGTCGTGGGAGCGCCTCCGGGGGGTACGACGGATACCGTGGCGCGCAGCATTGCACAGCATATGGGCCAGGATTTAAAGCGCACTGTGTTGGTCGAGAACAAACCCGGCGCTGGGGGCAACATTGCGGCGGACTACGTGGCCAAGAGCATGGCCGATGGCAATACGCTGTTGGTCACGTTCACCAGCTTTTCCATCAACGCTTCGCTGTATCGCAAACTGCCGTTCGACACGGTCAAGGATTTCACGCCGATCAGCATGCTGGCGAATGTGCCCAGTGTCTTGATCACGCGCAAGGATTTCCCGGCGCAGAACATGGCCGAGTTTGTTAAAGAAGTGAAATCGCATCCGGGCAAATACACCATGGCGCTGGGTGCGACCGGTTCGTCGCTGCACATGGCGGGCGAGCGGATGAAAATGATGTCCGGGCTGGATATCTTGAACGTGCCCTACAAGGGGACCGCGCCTGCGCTCACGGATGTGCTGGGCGGCCAGGTGGATATGATGTTTGCGAGTTCGATGAATGCCTTGTCGCCGGTCAAGAGCGGAACGTTGAAAGCACTCGGCGTGACGAGTACTGCGGAACTGCCGCAATTCCCGAGCGTGCCGCCGATTGGCGACACGATCAAGGGATTCGAATCCAATGCCTGGTTCGCAATGTTCGGCCCGGCGGGGTTGTCACCCAAGGTCGTCGCCGAGCTGAACAGCGCCGCGCGCAAGGCCGTGGATACACCGGATTTTCGTAAGCTGCTTGAGGGCGAGGCGGCAACTGCCGTGAGCAGTACGCCCGAGGAGCTTGGCGAATTCGTGCGCAAAGATATTGCACGATACGCAGAAATCGTGAAGTTCACGGGTGCGACGGTGGATTGATTCTTGCAGATCAGTTGTTCCAGGAACGGATCGGCCGTGTCCAGTGCTGCCCCGACCATCATGGAGTCAAAGCCTGTGTAAGCCCTCGTTTTAAGTAATGCCGCACTGCGTCATAACAATGTACGTACATAATCGCTAATAAGTGATATGTTTATGTACGGACGTTGGCGTAGATCAGCGCCCGAAACCACCAATAAGGAGGCAGAGGATGCGTGGAGCAATAGCGGCGTTATTGCTGGGTATGGGATTGGGAACAGGCATGCTGACGGCGCATGCGGCGTATCCCGAGCGCGGCGTCAAGATGATCGTGCCATACCCGGCTGGACAGACGACGGATGTCATTGCCCGTACTGTTGGACAGGAACTGAGTGACGCCTTGGGACAGGCTTTTTTTGTCGATAACCGAGGCGGCGCGGGCGGCATCATCGGCATGGAGGCTGCCAAGCGCTCGGAGGCGGATGGCTATACGCTGTTGATGACTGCCAGTGGACCAGTGGCGATCAACCCGGGGCTCTATAGCAAGCTGCCATACGATGTCCAGAAAGACTACGAACCTGTCGCGCTGGTCGCGATGGTGCCGTTGTTTCTGGTGGTGCGCAAGGATTTCCCAGCCGACAACGTGCGTGAGCTCGTGGACTATATCAAGCAGCATCCTGGCCAACTGAACTACGGCTCGGGCGGCAGCGGGTTGACGAACCATTTGGCGATGGAAATGTTCAAGAGCCAAGCCGGACTGAATATGACGCATGTGCCGTATCGTGGGGCATCGGCGGCGTTGACGGGACTGTTGAGCGGCGATGTGGCGCTGATGTTTGAGGCCGGCCCTGCTATCAAGCCGCATGTCGAGTCCGGTGCGCTAAAGGTACTGGCCGTGGGTGGTCGAGAGCCGGCCCGGGCGTTTCCCGACGTGAAGCCTGTGTCCGTCGAAGGGGTAGCAGGCTATGAAGCGCAAGCGTGGATTGTCTTGATGGCGCCTGCAGGGACACCTAAACCCGTCATCGACAAGCTCAACGCGGTGACGCGCGATGTGGTGAGCCGTCCGGCTATCCAGAATAAACTCGCCGGCTTGGGCGCGGATACGGTTTCAGTCAGCCCCGAGGATACGCGCGAGTTTATTGCGCGAGAGATCTCAGTATGGGGTAAAGCGGTCAAGACCTCTAACGCCAAAGTCGATTGAGTACCTGTTAACGTTTTTGCAAGGTGGGATAGGGGCCGTCGTGCAGCGCGTATTCGGACAGTATCTGGTCTCGTACGGCACGTCGGCTGATCTTGCCTTGAGGGTTGCGCGGCAGGGCCGCGACGGCGATATGCGCGCGGGGGTGTTTGTAGCGCGCGAGGCTCTCGATCTGTTGCCGCGCATGATCTGCCCAGATGTCTTCGGCACGCTCTGCGACGGCGACGATGATCTCGCCCCAGTAGTCGGAGGGCAATGCGACGACACAGATGTCGCCGCATCCTGGTGTGCCGGCGAGGGCGGCTTCGATTTCATCGGGATAGACTTTATAGCCCCCCGTCTTGATGACGTCGGCCATGCGGCCTAGCAGCCAGAGCCGTCCTCGTTCGTCGATGCGGCCCAGGTCGCCGGTGCGGTGCCAGCCATCGGCGTCCGGTGTGTGAAAACCGTCTTGATCGATATGGCCGATATACATATGCGACGAGCGTAATTCGATCTCGTCGTGCGAGTTGATGCGCAACTGCACGCCAGGGGCGGGCCAGCCCAGGCAAGCGCCTTCGCCGCTATCCGATGCAAAGCAGGCTTCGGTGGCGGCAGGATCCAGCACGGTGATGGGGTTGACGTTTTCGCTCTTGCCATAGGTGACGCGTACGCAGGGGCCAAAGAGCGCACGTGCCCGCGCATAGAGGCTGGGCGTGAGCGTCTGGGTGCCGGTGAAAACACAGCGTACGTTGGGGAGGTGTTCGCCCTCAAAGGCCGCAGCGAGTTTTGCGAGCACGGTAGGAGGGGCGAATATCGCCTCGAGTTTGCCGCTGCGCAATTCGCGGCCCACGGCCTCGAGGTCGACGCCATTGAGCAATACCGCTGTCCCGCCGTAGTCCAGCCATGCGCGCGCCTGCATGGAGGCCCCATGCACATAGGGCGTCATCAGCAATACTCGGGATCCAGGGCTAGGTGTAAAGGGCAACACGGCACGCAGCAACACTGCCGCCAGCCAGCGGCGCCCTTGGTCATACACCAGTGCTTTGGGCTTGCCGGTGGTGCCCGAGGAGAAAATGATTCGGCCCCAAGAATCGGCGCGGACTGCGGGCAACACATCGGGATGGGGGAGTGGCGCGATGTCTTCGCACAGGATCAGCCGGGCCCCCAGGTCCCGTACCGTGTCGGCGTGGGCGCGGTCGGTGATGATGTGGCTCATGGGGGCCAACTGCAGTCCCCATTGAATTTCCTGGCGCGTGTAGGCGGCATTCAGATGCACCAGACAGACGCCGCTGATGGTGGCGCCATAGTCTGCCCAGACTGCATTGATACCGTTGGGCAAGTAGATGCCGACACAACCCCCTGGCTGCGCGCCGTCGTTTGACAAGGCGTTCGCCAGCGCATGGGCGCGGGCGTTGAGCGCGGCGTAACTCAGTGTGGCGTGGCCGTCGTCGACGGCCACCTGTTCAGGATAGCGTTGGGCCAGCGTATGGAGTTCGAGCGACCAGGGGATATCGTCGGTACGCGTCATTGATCAGTTTCCAAATAGGGTGCGAATGTTGTCGATCTGCGCGAGACTGGTCAAGCGGTCATAGAGCGTGCCGGCCGACGGGATTGCCGCGGTATTCGTGCCCGCCTGAGCTCGCCATATCGCCAGGCAGTCATCGAATTTGGTACGCAGGTCGGCTTCGCTCAACGGCAAATGAGCATGTCCGCGCGGATAGCGGATTTCACCTGAGCGGAAAATGCGGCCGTCCTGCATTTCGATGGTTACCGTGTCGTACAGGGCGAATGCAGCGTCTTCGGGATCCGGTGCCTTGACGATGTCGATGACGACCTTTCGATAGAGCTCGTGCATGGTGGGCTCATTGACAAACTCGTCGTTCAATTCTGCCAGTCCCACTTTTCGCCGCAGCAACGCGGCGGCTACGGCAAACTGTGCGCTGAATTTGGCTTCCAGTGCGGTGACGGGGGCCGCGTTGCGCAGCATGGAGGCCTGGGCTGCGCCGATGCCCAGCGTGATGCGCGCGACGTTGGCGGCATCCAGGTTTTCTGCGTTCGCGATATCGAGAACGGCATCGATGACGCGATGGCCGGAATAGCAGAGGGGGTATTTCTTGATGGACAGGCGCGTGGCCAGAATATGGGGGGCGCCAGGCCGATAGGGGCGTTCGCGATCGACATGGCCGTGCGGAGATAGGGCTGCCAGGAACCCCGCATGATGCTCCAGTGCGTCGGTTGCCGCACTCAATCCCAGGCCGGCCAGCGTGACTGCTTCAAAAGCGAGGGCGCCGGCACGGCCTGCGTGCAGCGGTTTGGTCATGGTGCCGAAGTTCGCGACGAGGCCGCTGGCCAGGCTGGCGCTGATGGCCAGTGCGCGGACGATGTCAGAGGCCGGCAGTTTGCGCAGATAGGCGAGGGCTGCCGTCGCGGCGACCGTGCCGAATACCGCCGTCGGATGCCATCCTTTGATGTGATACGGGTCCGATTCGCGCGAGGCCAATTCCGCCCAGACTTCATAGCCCACGACATAGGCGCGCAAACATTCGGCTCCTGAGATGCCTCGTGCGTAACCTTCTGCGAGAATGGCCGGCGTGAGCACGGTGCTGGGGTGGCCGGAAAGCGCGACGTCGTCGTAATCCAGTGCGTGACCCGCGACGCCGTTGACGAATGCGGCTTGCGGCGATGGCAGCGTCGCGCCGCCAAACCATAGCGGAGCGCTCTGTGCGCCGGACTGTAGCGTAGATCGCGCATACTCCAGCGCAATACGCGCGACTGGCTCCTGGTGTCCGGCGAGGGCGACGGCGATGGTGTCGGTCATGCCCTGGCGGGCGATGGTGATGGCCTCGCTTTCGCGGGCGCCGAAATCAGGCTGTGCGATGTACGTGGCCAACGCTTGGGTGAGTGCGTTCATGAGAAGCTCCTTGCGGTCCATGCACGCTCAGAACGAGCGGGGCATGCCGAGAATGTGCTGGCCGATGTATGACAGGATCAAATTCGTCGAGATAGGCGCAATCTGCAGCAAGCGGGTTTCGCGCCATTTGCGTTCGACGTCGTATTCGCGTGCGAAACCGAAACCGCCATGCGTTTGCAGGCACGCCTCGGCGGCATGCCAGGAGGCCTCGGACGCCAGCATTTTTCCGATATTGGCTTCGTCGCCGCAGGGGATGCCCGCCTGGAACAAGGCGGCAGCCTTGCGCAGCATCAGGTCGGCGGCCTGTGTTTCTGCATACGCACGTGCGATGGGAAATTGGATGCCCTGGTTTTGGCCAATGGGGCGGTCAAAGACACGTCGATCGTTGGCGTAGGCCACTGAGGTACGGGTGAACCAGCGCGCATCGCCGATGGCTTCCGAAGCAACCAGGATACGTTCGGCGTTCATGCCGTCCAGGATGTAGCGAAATCCACGGCCTTCCTGGCCGATCAAGCTGTCGGCCGGGATGCGCAGGTTGTCGAAAAACACCTCGGTGGTGTTGTGATTGATCATGGCTTTGAGCGGGCGGATTTCCATCCCGTTACCCAAGGCAGCACGTATGTCGACGAGAAAGACGGAAAGACCATCGACTTTCTTTGCCACGTCGTCATAGGGGGTGGTACGAGCCAGCAGCAGCATCAGATCGGATTGCAGGGCGCGAGAGGTCCAGACTTTTTGCCCATTGATGACATAGCTGTCACCGTCTCGTACGGCCCGGGTTTTCAGGCGGGTTGTGTCGGTGCCGCTGGTGGGTTCCGTGACGCCGAAGGCCTGCAGCCGCAGTTCGCCGCGTGCGATGGCGGGCAGATAGCGCGCCTTTTGTTCGGCGCTGCCGTGGCGCAGCAGCGTGCCCATCGTATACATCTGTGCATGGCAGGCGCCCGCATTGCAGCCGGCTGCATGGATTTCTTCGAGGATGACGGCGGCGGCGCGTAATGGCATGCCACTGCCTTCGTATTCTTCGGGGATGAGCGCTGCCAGAAATCCGGATTCCGTCAATGCAGCGACAAATTCGTCTGGATAGCAGTTGTCTTCTTCCAGGCGGCGCCAGTATTCCCCTGGGAACTGCTCGCAAATGCGTTGTACGCTGTCGCGCACATCGGGAAAGTCTTCGCCCAAAGGCAGGGTGAGGCCTTCTGAAGAGGATGAGATGTTGTCCATAGCGTGTGGTCGAATGAGTTCGTGGCGAGGGATTCAGGCGGCGAGGGCTTGACGGGCAGGGACAAAGCCTCGCGGCAACCCCGCGCGCGGCAGGCCGCCATACAAAGGCACATCGGGCAGCGCGCGCTGCAGGACACTGCGGACCTCTAATAGTGCCGAGAGGTCGATGCCCGTGTCTATGCCCATGGATTCCAGCATGTAGGCGGCGTCCTCCATGACGATGTTGCCCGTAGCGCCTGGCGCAAAAGGACATCCGCCCAATCCTCCGAGGGATGCATCGAAAGCCCGTACGCCACAGTCCAAGGCCGCCAATAGATTGGCCAAGCCGGTGCCGCGTGTGTCATGGAAATGAGCGGCCACAGGCAAGCCGCCGACTTCGGCCAGAACGGCTTTAAACACCTGGCGCACGAGCGCCGGGTTGGCATAGCCCACGGTGTCGGGAATGATCAACTCGTCGGCGCCGGCCTCTACTAACGCGACGGCGTAGTGCACCACATCCTTCACAGGGACTTGACCCTCATACGAGCAACCCAGCGCAGTCGCCAATCCACCGCAGAGTATCGGTCGCTGCGTCTGTGGTTGGGCGCGCGCAAGCTCTACCATATTGCGGAAGTCGGCCAAGGATTCTTCCCGGCTACGGCGGACGTTTTTCATGTTGTGCGTTTCGCTCACCGACATGACGAAATTGATTTTGTGCACGCCTAATTCGATGCCACGTTGCGCTCCTCGTGAGTTCGGCACTAGCGAGGCCACCGTCAGGCCCGGGATGCGCAGCGATTCCGTGGTGACTGCCTCGGCATCGACGAATTGCGGCAAGAGCTTTGGCGGCACATAGGACGTGACCTCGATTTCGCTGACACCGGCGGCCGCCTCGCGCCGTATCCATTCCATCTTGTCGGCGGTGTCGACGAAAGTCGAGACGCTTTGCAGACCATCTCGCAGGCCGACTTCGCGCAGGATGACTTCTCTGGACATGATGTGTTCCTTTGGCAGTGGGATCAGCGGCCCGTAAAGACCGGTTTGCGTTTTTCATTGAAGGCCAGCACGCCTTCACGACGGTCGTCGGTGTCAATCAGGTGGTTATAGGCCTCGATCTCGAATCGGAACGCAGTGCGTAATTCCATTTGACCGCCATAGCGCACGGATTTCTTGATCTGACGAACGGACAGCGGCGCATTGCCCGCAATGACATTGGCTGTGTCCAGGGCGGCGGGCAATACCTGGGCGGGCTCGTGCAACGCGTTGATCAATCCCCAATCCAGGCCTTGTTGTGCGTCGAATGGGCGGCCCGTCATCAGGATTTCTTTGGCGCGGCGTTCGCCGATGGCACGTGGCAGATTCTGTGTGCCGCCAGCGCCCGGCATGATGCCCAATGTCACTTCGGTGAGCGCAAAGCGGGCTTGATGACTGGCATAGACAAAGTCGCAAGACAGCGCCATTTCCAGACCGCCGGCATAGGCGTGTCCATTGACAGCGGCGATGACGGGCAGCGGCAGGTCCACCAGGGTCCAGTACATGCGTTCGAACAGCTCGTGCTGACGCTGCCAGACTTCGCGGCTCATGCCATTGCGCTCTTTCAGATCGCCGCCGCCGCAGAAAATGCGTTCCCCGGCGCCAGTCAGCACCACGCAGCGTACAGGGCCCGCGTCCTCCGTCAGCCTATTCCATACATCCAGCAGGTCATGGCCCATTTGAGTATTGAGGGCGTTACCTACCTGCGGACGATTGAGCGTGACGAGCAAGACGTGCTCGTTTTCCATGTGCAGTGTCAGAGTGTCGTAATGAGGAAAAGCCTGGTTCATGAATGTGTCTCCGTGCGGGCAGTCTCGTGTGACGAAGTCTGCCCCAATAGTTGATCGGTATGCTGCCCCAGCGTGGGCGGACGAAAACGCGGCTGTGGCCGCTCTCCATCAAAGCTCAGCGGCAGGCCAATGAAGTTCATCTCGCTGTCTGGCACGCGCTGTACCAGGCCCAGCGCCTGGGTCTGGGGGTGTGCCAGCATTTGATTCATGTCGTGAACGGGAGAGCAGGGCAGGCCGGCCGCCTCCAGTTTTTCGAGCCAGTAATGCGTAGGATGCTTTTCGAATATCTCGTCGAGCATGCCGTACAGTGCGTCCTGATGGTGCACGCGGCTGGGGTTGTCGGCAAAGCGCGGGTCTGTGATCCATTCGGGATGACCCACAGTACGTGCCAGACTGCGAAACAGGCTTTCGCTGCCCGCTGCCACGACGATTTCACCATCTGCGGTGGTATAGCCTTTGTAGGGAACGATGCTGGCTGTGCCCGAGCCATAGCGCGAGGGCGCTTCGCCCGAGACCAATACCTGCGAGGCGATCAGCGACACCCAGGAGGTGGCGGTTTCGAATAGCGACACATCGACGATACGGCCTTGGCCGGTGGCCTGGCGCTGCCAGAGCGCAGCCAGGATACCAATGACGGCCCACATGCCTGTGCCCATGTCGACGATGGACGCGCCGACCCGTACGGAGGGGCGGCCTGCCTCGCCGGTGGTGCTCATGATGCCACCGAACGCCTGCATCAACGGGTCGTATCCGGGACGATGGCGTAACGGCCCGGTGTGCCCGAAGGCGCCCATGTTGCAATAAATCAAAGATGGCTTGAGCGCGAGCAATGCAGCGCCATCCAGGCCCAGCGTGTCGACTTGCCCGGGGCGCAGGTTCTGCAGCACGACGTCCGCGCGTTCGGCGATCAGGCGCTTGAGCGCGTCGGTCTGTTCCGCGTCGCGCAAGTCGCACACGACGGATTGCTTGTTGCGATTGAGCGCCTGGAACATGGTGGCCGCACCGTCTTGAAAGGGTGGGCCCCATGATCGGGCGGCATCGCCATCGTGTTTTTCTACTTTGATGACTGTCGCGCCCAATTCGCCGAAAATCTGCCCGGCAAACGGCGCGGCCACGCTATGGCCCAGTTCAACCACGACCAGTCCCTTGAAGGGAGACGTGGCTGGCACACTATGGGTGGCAGCACTCGTTTGTTGCATGGATGAGGTCTCCGTACTATTCCCTCGTATGAGGGTTAAGCGTTTTATTTAATGTACGTACATTGATTACTTTACATCTAATTTGAATGTACGTACATTAACTTCATAAATTTTCCGAAAGGGAATTGCATGCCATCGAAGAACAACAATCCTCCGGCCAAGCCGACACGCGCTACGCCACGCAGCAAGACACAGCCGCGATACGCGTGGCTGCATCAGAGTCTGCTCAATGACATCGTGGCGGGGAAATATCCTGTGGGATCGCTCCTGCCCACCGAGGCTCAACTGAGCGCCACGTTCGGCGTGAGCCGGCATACGGTGCGTGAGGCGACGCGCCGGCTCGTGGATACGGGAATGATCGTGCGGTACCCGAGCATCGGCACGGTAGTCACCTCGGCCCAGCCGGAGGTAGCACAACCGAGCTATATCGCCGGCCTGGGCACGATGAAAGACCTGCTGGCCTATACCGACCAGACTCGCCTGGAAGTCTTTGGCGAAACATTGGCTGTGGCTGATGACGCCATGGCGGAGTCATTGCGTTGCGAGCCAGGCTCGAAATGGCTGGTTTTTCACACAAACCGCTGCCTGGTCGAAAGCGGCCGTGTGATCTCGTACACGCGCGTGTTCATCCGCCCGGAGTTCGAGGGGATTAAACAAAAACTGCATGGCAATCATCCCAGCATCTACAAGATGCTGCAGGACGATTATGGTCAGGAGATCCACCGGATCCGCCAGCAGATCGAGGCCACGCTGATGCCTGAGAACGCATTGTTCCAGCTCGGCTTGGAAAGCGGCAGTCCTGCCTTGCGCATGCTGCGCGCTTATTTTGACCCGCAAGACCGTCTGCTGACGGTATCGGAAAACTTTTACATTGCCGATCGCTTCAAGCTGCAGTCCGACTGGGAACGCGGAGACGAACCATGAATTGATTTCCTTTCGGCGGGCTTGCCGCGTGCTCGGAAAAAAACGGACGGAGGAGACCATCCATGAAACGAGTACTCGCAGCACTGTTATGCCTAGGCGCTTTGGTCCACGCACCCGCGCGAGCGGATTATCCGGATCGAGGCGTAAAAATCATCGTGCCGTTCCCGGCCGGTCAGACGACAGATGTGCTGGCCAGGGCGATCGGCCAGCAGTTGACTGATGCGCTGGGGCAGGCGTTCTTTGTTGACAATCGAGGGGGAGCGGGCGGCATCATCGGGATGGAGGGAGCCAAACGGTCAGAGGCCGATGGCTACACGCTCGTGATGGCCTCCAGTGGCCCGCTGGCGATTAATCCGGGGCTATACACCACGCTGCCGTATGACACGCTGAAAGACTTCACGCCTGTGTCGATGGTGGTGGTGGTACCGCAGTTCTTGGTCACGCGCGCGGATTTTCCGGCGAATAATCTCAAAGAGCTTATCGATTATGTGAAAAAGCATCCGGGGCAATTGAATTATGGTTCGGGCGGTACGGGGTTGACGAACCATCTGACAATGGAGATGTTCAAACATCAAGCCGGCCTGAACGTCATGCACGTGCCGTATCGCGGCGCATCGGCTGCACTGACGGGGCTGATGGCGGGGGATGTGGCGATGATGTTCGAGTCGGGCCCCGCCATCATGCCTCATGTGCAAAAGGGTACGCTCAAGGTGTTTGCCGTAGGCAGCCGAAACGGCTCCAAGGCTCTGCCCGACATCCCGACGATGGATCGTGCCGGCGTACCCGGTTTTGACGCACAGACGTGGGCCGCACTGCTGGTGCCCAAAGGCACACCGGCACCCATCGTTGAGAAGCTCAACACGACCATGCAGCAGGCGTTAAAGAATAAAGCGCTGCAGGCACAGTTTGCGGCACTAGGGGCCGAAGTGATGCTGAGCTCTCCGGATCAGACCGGGATCTATATTCAGGATGAGATCGTTCGTTGGGGCGATACGATAAAGACCGCGAATGTGAAGCTGGAGTAACGGCGGTGGTGCCCCTGCCCAGGATACGTGCGCGTATCACTCACGCATGCACGTTCGAGGGCGCAATGATGCTCGGGTGGTCGTGATCACTGCGTCAAGGTAGAAATAAACGCCACCGTACGAGGATCTGTCGGCCGGGTAAACAACTCGGCCGATGCACCTGATTCGACCACGCGGCCGTCCTGCAAGAACACCGCCTCGCGTGAAATCGCTGCAGCCAAGCGCAGGTCATGCGTGGCCATCAGCATTGTCATGCCTTCGCTGGCGAGTTGCTTGAGCACGTCGACCACCTCGGCGGCCAGGCCCGGGTCCAGCGCTGACGTTGGCTCGTCGCATAACAGCACGCGAGGCGAGGGGGCCAGCGCACGGGCAATGGCGACGCGTTGTTGTTGTCCGCCCGATAAATTCAATGGCCAGGCGTTGGCTTTGTCTTGCATGCCGACTTTCGCCAGCAGCGCTTCGGCCCGCTCACGGGCACGAGCTTTCGGCCATTTCTGTACGGTGATCAATCCCTCCATCACGTTATCGATGACGGTCTGGTGCGGGAATAGCTGAAAATTCTGAAACACCATGCCCGTTTGCAGACGGATGCGTTGTACGGCGTCGCGAGAGGGTCTGTGTCCCGGCTCGAACTGCAGGACCTCGTCGCCTACGCATAGCGTGCCGCTGTCCGGTATTTCCAGCAGGTTCACACAACGCAGCAACGTGCTTTTGCCGCTGCCCGACGGGCCGATCAGCGCGGTGACGCTGCCTTCGGCGAGCGCGACATCGACCTGGTGCAGGACCTGGTTATCACCAAAGTGTTTGTCGATCTGCGTGAGCGAGATCATCGTTTGCCCTCGCTAAAAACGGCATGCTGGCCGAAACGGCGTTCGAGGCGGGTTTGCGCAGCGGACAATACCGAGCTGAATATCAGATAGATCAGGGCTGCCTCTGTATAGAGAATCAACGGTTCATAGGTGACAGCGGCTATGCGTTGAGCGGCCTGGAAAATTTCGGGCACGGTGAGTACGGCTGCCAGCGAGGTGTCTTTGACCAGCGAGATGAAGGAGTTGGCCAACGGCGGTACGGCTACGCGCGCGGCTTGCGGCAAGACCGTGCGGCGCATGGCTTGGCCGCGGGTCATGCTGAGGGAATAGGCTGCCTCCCACTGGCCTTTGGGGATAGACTCGATGGCGCCGCGGATGACCTCGGAGTTATACGCGCCGACGTTCAGGATAAAGCCGATCAACGCGGCAGGCAGGGGGTCGAGCACGATGCCTGCGTTGGGCAGGCCGTAGAAAATAATGAATAGCTGCACCAGCAGCGGCGTGCCGCGGATCAGCCAGACATAAAAACGTACGATGGCCACGAGTGGGGCTGGCCCGAATAACCGGATGAGCGCCACGATGAATGCCAGGACCAATCCGCCTGCGAACGACAACAGCGTCAGCGGCACAGTAAACACCAGCCCCGCATGCAACAGGGGCCAGAATGAATCGATCATCAACTGCAACCAGGCAGGCACGATAGATGGGTCCGTGTGAATGAGATCCGAGCGCGTCGTTGAGTGCAGAGGAAGACAGCATCATGTATGTGCTGTCTTCCGTCATGGTGGGTTTACTTCGCGGACAGGTCCGTGCCGAAGTATTTTTCCGAGATGGCTTTATACGTGCCGTCGGCCTTGATGTCGGTCAATGCCTTGTTGATAGCAGTGCGCAGCTCAGGGTTGTCTTTGCGGATTAGCACGCCGGATTCGCTGAATTCAGCGGTTTTATCGCTGTCGACGATTTTGGCTTTGGCGTTGGGCTTTTGTTTCTTGAAGTCCAGGAACGACAGGTTATCGTTGATGGTGGCATCGACACGGCCGGAAAGCAGCAGGTCGATGGCCTCGTTAAAGCCCTGTACGGCGACGACCTGGGCACCGTATTTCTGCGCCAGTTTGCCGAAGTTGCTGGTCAAGGTGTTGGCCGAGCGCTTGCCTTTGATGTCGTCAAAACTCTTGATCTCGGTGTTGTCGTCGCGCACGATCAGCACCGCCTCGGAGGCGATGTAAGGATCGGAGAAGTCGTATTTGGCCTTGCGGGCGTCAGTGATGCCGACCTGGTTGATGACGGCATCGTAGCGTTTGACGTCCAGGCCGGCGATCAGGCCGTCCCATTTGCCTTCGACAAATTCGGCTTTGACGCCCAGGCGCTCCGCAATGGCGCGGCCGATGTCTACGTCGAAACCTGTGAGCTTGCCCGATGCGTCGTGATAGCTGAATGGGGCGTAAGTGCCCTCGGTGCCGATCTTGATCGCGCCTGCAGATTTGATGCTGGCCAGATCGTCCTGGGCGTGAGCGGAAACGGCGAGAGTCAGGGGTAGCAGGCCGGCTAACAGAATCGAACGTAGGAGTTTCATAGGGTCACGCTCCGAGTGATGTTGTTATGGGCGCAGTGGCGGCCTTGTGAGCCACTCACTGAGCATAAACGACGACTCTAACAAGCTGCCTATTCTTCCACAACACATAAAAAATGTTGAAAATATTTCTTATGGTTATAAAAGCGCGTGTGCTGGCGCCACCCCTGAGGCCTAAACGGTTATCTGCTTGAGCTGGTGTGCAGCAGCCTTAATCCATTGGCGACAACCAAGAGGCTGGCGCCCACGTCGGCGAATACGGCCATCCACAGCGTGGCGTGGCCGGTGGCGGCCAGCACCAGGAATACGGCCTTGATACCGAGGGCCAGGATGATGTTCTGCATGAGGATACGGTGTGTGGCGCGCGACAAGCGTACGAACTGCGAGATTTTGCGCAGATCGTCGTCCATCAGGGCCACGTCGGCCGTCTCGATGGCAGTGCCGGTGCCTGCGGCGCCCATGGCAAAACCGATGTTGGCGCGGGCGAGCGCAGGGGCATCGTTGATGCCGTCGCCGACCATGCCGACCTGGCCGCTGTCGCTGAGCTTGGCTTCGATGGCACGTTGTTTGTCTTCGGGCAGGAGGTCGCCGTGGGCCTCGTCGATGCCGGCTTGTTCGGCGATGGCACGCGCGGTGAGGCTGTTGTCCCCCGTCAGCATCAGGGTGCGCACGCCGAGCTCGTGCAAATTCGCAATGGCGGCTTTGCTGGTGGGCTTCAGGGTGTCGGCAACGGCGGCCAGGGCCAGTATCCGGGTACCGTCGGTCAGGGCAATAGCGGTTTTGCCTTGGGCCTCGTAGGTTTCGATTTGTGCCTGGATGTCTTGCGTTGCGACGTTCAATTCACGCATCAAGCGCAGGTTGCCCAAGTGCAGGGTTTGATCGCCAATACGGCCACGTACGCCACGTCCCAGCAGGGCGGCAAAATCCTGTACCTCGGGCAGGGTGGCATCGGGGTAGGTCGCGGCGTAGGCCTGGGCGATGGCGCGCGAGACCGGGTGATCGGAGCGCGCGGCCAGGCTGGCCGCCAGGCGAGCTGCGGGCGATTCGAGTGCAACGGCGAGCCCGGTGTCGGCCAGGAGGGCGGGCTGGGGGGCCGCATCGGTTGGGACCACAAAGTCCGTGCAAACCGGCTTGCCATGTGTCAGCGTGCCGGTCTTGTCCAACGCCAGCCA
Organism: Bordetella tumbae; assembly: GCF_054780995.1. Lineage (NCBI taxonomy): Bacteria > Pseudomonadati > Pseudomonadota > Betaproteobacteria > Burkholderiales > Alcaligenaceae > Bordetella > Bordetella tumbae. The sequence continues at coordinate 33,053 of NZ_BAAGVG010000007.1, read as the reverse complement.
GGTCAGTTTGCGGCCTTGTTCGAGGTAAACGCCGCCTTTGATCAGGATGCCGCGCCGTGCGGCGGCGGTCAGGCCGCTGACGACGCTGACTGGGGTGGAAATCACCAGGGCGCAGGGGCAGGCAATGATCAGCAGGGCGAGCGCGCGGTAGATCGCCTCCATCCACGGTTGATTCATGAATAGAGGGGGGACAACGGCAATTAGGATCGCGAGCACGACCACGATCGGCGTGTAGACGCGAGAGAATCGGTCGATGAATCGCTGGGTGGGAGCGCGCGCGCCCTGGGCTTGCTCGACGGCATGAATGATGCGCGCCAATGTCGTGTTGCCTGCGGCGGCGGTGACCCGATAGTCGAATGCGCCTGTCGTGTTGACTGTGCCGGCGAACACTGTATCGCCGACGGTTTTGTCGACCGGCAGGCTCTCGCCGGTGATCGCGGCTTGGTCGATGGCGGAGGCGCCTTCGGCAATGATGCCATCGGCGGCGATTCGCTCGCCTGGACGCACGCGTACCCAGTCCTCCAGATTGAGCTCGGCCACCGGGACTTCCTTCCACGATCCATCAGGCTGGCGTGCCGTGGCTACCTGCGGGGTCAAGGCCAACAGGTCTCGTACGGCGTTGCGGGCACGGTCGAGCGCGCGGGCCTCGATGAGCTCGGCGATGTTGAACAGCACCATCACCATGGCGGCTTCGGGCCATTGGCCGATGAGGACGGCGCCAGTGACGGCAATACTCATCAAGGCGTTGATGTTGAGGTTGCCGTTACGTAGTGCGATCCAGCCTTTGCGATAGGTGCCCAGACCGCAAGTCAGAATGGCAGCCACGGCCAGGACGGCGCTGACCGCCGTGGGCAGGGAGGCAAAATGCGCAGCCTCGGACAGGAGCGCCAGTACACCGCCCGCGGCCAGCATATAGCCGGTACGCGAGGAGGGCTTTTCCGGTGGCGCTGAGCCGCCCGCATCGTCTTGGGCGAGGACTTCGGGGGTCATGTCCAGCGATTTGATGGCGCTCACGATAGGATCGAGCAGCCCATCGGCGTGAACGACAGTCAAAATGCGCTGCATCAGGTTGAAGTGAACGTCATGCACGCCCGATAGCCTGTCCAGTTTTTTGCGAATCAGCGTTTCTTCGGTGGGGCAGTCCATCTGACCGATGCGCAGCCGTGTCAGTTGCTGACCAGGGCCTGCCGTCAGGGTCGATACGCTGGCGGCCGGCGCGCCGGCGGCACAGCAACTGAGCTCGCTGCTCTCATGGGCGTGGCCGGCGTGGGCGGGTGCCTTGTCATTGCCGTGGCTGTGTGCATGATCATGGCCGCCGCAGGAGGCATGCTCGTGGGCGGTTGCGGAACCGTGCTCGTGGGCCGTTGTGGCATTGTGTTCGTGGCTGTCGCCGCAGCAGTTGCGGTGAGAGGCGGACGAATTAGGCATAGGTCAAATTCCGTCTATGTCAGGAGAGTAGAGCCTATTTCACACCCTGGAGTTACTATAGGGTCAAGCGTTTGAATTCGTGTTTGCTCTCATGTGGTGCGCAGGCTGCGCGGCAGGGGAGCCTGAAGGAGGTCCAGATGAAAATCGGTGAACTCGCCAAAGCCGCCGGCACGACGGTCGAAACCGTGCGTTATTACGAGAAAGAGGGGCTATTGCCCGAGCCAGAGCGCGGTATGAATAATTACCGCAGCTATGGCGCGCCACACCTGGAGCGGCTGCTATTGATCCGCAATTGCCGGGCGTTGGATATGACGCAGGAAGAAATTCGGACGATTCTGCAGTTGGCGGACAATCATCAAGCAGGCTGCGGCCCGATCAATGAGCTGTTTGACGCCCATATTGCCCACGTCGATGCCCGGATTACCGAGTTGATGCAGCTCAAGACGCAGTTGACCGAGATACGGCAGCGCTGTCTGTCGGCTCATCCGGATGCTGAGGACTGCGGGATTTTGCACGGCTTGTCGGAGATGCAGGTGGAAGAGCGGCCGGCGCGGCATACCCATTTGGGGTGAGTGGTTTTGCCCTGATTGATAGCCCGCGGGACGCGAGGGACGCAGGGGGGCAGCTTGTCAGCAATGCGGACCTGGGAATTCAGGGGGCGGCGCTTACCTGAGGGTATGATGAGAATGTTTCTCGACTGAGTTTTTGTCGGTGACTCGCTGGCAAACGGCTCGGGATAGCTTTTTTTATTTGATGGGTTGGACCATGACTGTTGTTTCTCCTTTGCATGCGTTGGCTTCGCGCCGTTCGATGAAGTTTCTGCGTGCGCCTGCGCCCAAGCAGGAAGAACTGGATCAGATTTTGCAGGCGGCCATGAGCGCGCCTGACCATGGCAAGCTGCGTCCCTGGCGTTTTGTGCTGATCCGCGGCGAGGCAATTGGCCGCCTGGCCGATTTGGCGCTGGACGCGGTCAAGCGCAGCGGCGATCCCCGTATGACGCCCGAGAAAGAAAAATCCGTGCGGCAATGGATGAGCGAGGTGCCGCTATTCATCGGTCTGGCGCACAAAATCGACCACGACAACCCCAAGGTGCCCGAGCAGGAACAACTGCTGGCCACGGGGGCGGCGGTGATGAATATCCTGAACGGCGTCCATGCGCTGGGCTACGGCGCGTTCTGGAGCACCGGGATGGGGACCTATCTCGAGGAGGTTCAGAACGCCCTGGGCCTGGATGCGCTGGACTACCGTTTCCTGGGATTTTTGGCGATCGGGACACCGGGGTGCGCAGTGCCGAGCGTGGAGCGGCCGGATTTCCGGGAATTCGTGACCGAATGGACCGGGTCGGTCTGATCGTCATTTAGTGTTGTGGCCAACGCGAACCGTCAGGATCGCGCCGGCCATGCCTCATCAGACCCGAAAGCACGGCCGGTCACGGTTTTTCGTGGCAGGCCCAGGCGCTAACGGCGGCCGTCGATATACGGCCGGGCTTGCAGGATCAGGATCTTGTCGCCTTGTACGGCCCATTCTATATCCTGGTCCACGTTGCCCAACCGCTGTTTGATCTGTTTGCCCACTGCTGCCAATCGCACGATCAGGGCATCGTTCAGGACCTGGCGTTCGCCGTGGATGGGGACCTCGCGGACACCGCCTGAGGCGTTTGCGACGAGTTGTGTGTCCTCTGCGGAACGGCTCAGCACCTGCACGGCTTTGGACCAGCTCGAATACATGATTTGTTCGGCCTGGCGCTTGCCTTCGACGACTTTGATCCCCAAGCCGCGTTTGGCTGAGAGATAAGTGATGTAGCGTCGCGAGGCATCAAAGGGGTCGCGCGTGATCATGACGCCCGAGCTGTCCGATGCGGCGGCCAGTTGTACCAGGACGGCCATCACGACGCTGTCATGGGGCATGCCGGCGGCGCGCCGCGCTTCGTAGGCCTCGAAGTTATAAACCGAGGCCCACACAGTCAGCACGGCCTGCGTAAACGCGTCGGCCTGGGTGACGTTGGGGACGGTGGTGTATAGGCCTGCACCGCTGAAACCAGGCAGGTCCTCGGAGTTCGAAGAACTGCGCACAAAGACGCCGCGCCCTTGTAGTTGGGTTTGCCAGCGTTGCTGCCATGTGGCGATGAGCGCCGGGTCGGGACGGGCCTGAGCGATGTCTTGGCGCAGGGAAGCCAGTTCGGTGCGGCGTACGCTGGCGTCGTTGATAAAGTCGGCGCGTTGCTCCAGCGCTGCCACGCGTTCGGGAACACGCAACTGGTGCATGAACGCCGCGTATTGCGCGAAAGGGATGCAGAATCCGTCCGGCACGCCGGCTGCGGGAGGCAAGGCTGAGGAGAGTGCGCCCAGGTTGGCCGCTTTCGCACCGCAAAACCGGCTGTCTCGCGTTTTCATGCCGGCCAGTGGTTTGATTGTTTTGACCGTGAGATCGGGTTTTGGCAGCGTTGCGTTGATAGGCTTGGGCGCGGGGGCCTGAGGTTGGGCGATACGTTGCAGCTGATAGCCGTTATGGGTGACGTTGAGTTCGACCCATTGGCCGTCATAGTCGCGCAATGTGTTCACGGCATCACGGACATAGGCGTTGGGAATGCGCCATCCCTTGGCCAGCAGATTGACGTGCGACAACACGGTCGATGGACGCTGAGTGATCAGGCCAGCGACGGGTGATAACGCGATCGGGACTTCGTCCAAGACCACAATATCGGTGGGGGCGATGTCGGGTGTGTTTTCTACGGACTGGATGATGCGTAGCTTGCCTTGTGCGCGTCCTTCGTTCAGCGGCAGGAAGGGTTGCTCGCGGATCAGGGTCTCTTGGGTCACGAACGGCAGGCCGGCCAATTGCGCGGCATGTTCGTGTTCTGTCGAATTGGTCTTGAAGCGGATAGGCGCGTAAAAGGCCGCGCGCAACGTGGTGTCGGTCAACTGCAGAAGGTCGAGCGTGAGGCGATCGCCTTCCCAGAATTCGTACGTATAGCCCGGCAGATCGCGTTGCCAACTGACTGTGCCGAACAGGAACCGGCGGTTGGGAGAGCGGTATTGGGCGTTCAGCGTGGCCTTGTCGAGGTTGCGTTGCAGGCCATGCTGGCGCACGAAGTTTTCATGCAGATCGAATCGCGGGGTATTGATGTAATAAAGCCGATTGTCGCGTTTGCGGTCGATGACGAAGATCACATGAGGGATTTCCAATGGCGTGCCGGCGTTGTAGACGCGGGCGAGCCGTTGAAAATCGGCCTCGGTACGGATCTGATTGAGAAAGGCCGGGGCGTGGTTAGGTGTTGCTGCCGCGGCTCCGCCCTTATTTGACTCGGCTGAAGCTGCGTCAGACTCGGGTGGCAGGAACTGCCGCTTGCTTTCTTCATATGAAGAGGGTTTGCGTGCGGTCTGCGCGAGGGTAACGGGGCTGGCGATCACCGCCAGCAGGGCCAGGCCAGCCGCGGCGGCTTGAACGTAGCGAATCATGGTCGTGGTGCGAATTGAGCGGAGAAGGCCGGCTAGCGATGGGCCGAGCGATGGACGGTGCTTGGGCCGCGGGACGAGATATTACCGTGATTGGGGACGGTTTATTGAGAAAAAAAGACGAGTGTCGAATACGACGAAGCCCCTGAATGCCGCCCCGGTAAAGAGCGATATAAAGGGGCCTCGGGATAAGGCAGGTTTGCAGGAAATCAGCCTTGCTGTGCCGTTTCCGTCAGGACGCGTTGGGCTTCTTCGGCGACGCGTTCGGGGGCGGTGCCGCCGACGTGTTTGCGTGCCGCTACCGAGCCTTCCAGGGTCAGCACCTGGTGGACGTCCTCGTCGATGCTGGCATGGTAGGCCTTGAGGTCGGCGGTGGACAGGTCGGCCAGGTCACAGCCGCGTTGTTCGCAATCACGCACGGCATGGGCCACGACTTCGTGCGCATCGCGGAAAGGCACGCCGCGCTTGACCAGGTAGTCGGCCAGATCGGTCGCCGTGGCAAAGCCCTGCAATGCGGCAGCGCGCATGTTGTCCGATTTGACCTTGATGCCGCCAGCCATGTCGGCAAAGATGGTCAGCGTGTCGCGCAGGGTGTCTGCGGTGTCGAACAGGCCTTCTTTGTCTTCCTGGTTGTCTTTGTTGTAGGCCAGGGGCTGGCCTTTCATCAGGGTCAGCAGGGCGACCAGATGGCCGTTGACGCGTCCGGTCTTGCCACGTGCCAGCTCGGGGACGTCGGGGTTTTTCTTTTGCGGCATGATCGAGCTGCCGGTGCAGAAACGGTCGGCCAGGTCGATGAAGCCCACGCGCGGGCTCATCCAGAGGACCAGTTCCTCGGACAGGCGCGAGACGTGCGTCATGATCAGCGCGCCCGCGGCGCAGAATTCGATGGCAAAGTCGCGGTCGGATACGGCGTCCAGCGAGTTGCGGCAGACGCCGTCAAAGCCGAGCGTCTTGGCCACGCGCTCGCGATCGATCGGGAACGAGGTGCCGGCGAGGGCCGCTGCGCCCAGCGGCAGGCGATTGACGCGGCGGCGGCAGTCGGCCAGGCGCTCGGTGTCGCGGCCGAACATCTCGGCGTAGGCGAGCAGATGGTGGCCGAATGTGACGGGCTGGGCGACTTGCAGATGGGTAAAGCCGGGCATGATGGTGCCGGCGTGTTCCAGGGCGACGGTGGCCAGCGCATGGCGCAGTTGGCGCAGCAAGTCGATCAGGGTGTCGATTTCGGCGCGCAACCACAGGCGGATGTCGGTCGCGACCTGGTCGTTACGCGAACGGCCGGTATGCAGGCGCTTGCCGGCATCGCCCACCAACTCGACCAGGCGTTTTTCGATGTTCAGGTGGACGTCTTCGAGATCGAGCAGCCATTGGAAGCTGCCGGCGTCGATTTCGGACAGGATCTGGGTCATGCCGCGCTGGATATCGGCCAGGTCCTGGGCGTTGATGATGCCCTGGGCGGCCAGCATGTCGGCGTGCGCCAGCGAACCCTGGATGTCAAAGCGCGCCAGGCGCTTGTCGAAATCCACGGACGCGGTGTAGCGTTTGACGAGATCGGAAACCGGCTCAGAGAACCGGGCGGACCAGGCTTGCGCCTTGTTGGCGAACTGGTTTTGGTCGGAGTTGGGTGTTTTTGCCATGATGGGCGGGATTATAGAGCCAGGCCGGGGACAGCGGCTGGCGGGAATGCCCCGAATGAGGGGGACTTGTTGGATAATTTCGCCATCTGCAATGACGAGGGAGTCTAGGCTTTGGATTGGGATCGCTTGGTGGTCAGACTGGGAGAGTACGTACCCCACGAGGCTTGGGCACAGACGCTGGTAGGCATCGGCGCATTGGTCGTGACGGCGTTGATCGCGCAGTGGGTCGTGGCGCGGATCGTGCTGTTCTGCGCTCACCGGTTGCTGATTCTGACCGGGCGCGACAACTGGGACAAGGCGCTGCATCGGCGGCGGGCGTATCACAATGCCTGGTATGCCGTCCCATTTGCGGTGGTGTCATTGGGTGTGGGCCTCGTGCCGCACATGGAACGGGCTGTCAGTGTGGTCGGCCGGCTGGCGCATGCGGCGGCATGGATCTGTGTCTTTATGGCCATCGGCGGCGTGCTCAGCGCGTTGCAGGATACCTATTCGGCGACGACGAAGGCGCAAACTCGCTCTATCAAGGGTTATATCCAGATCGGCAAGCTGATGCTGGTGGCCATTTGCACCGTATTGGTGCTGTCGATTGGGCTGGATCGTTCCCCCCTGTGGATGATTTCCGGCCTGGGAGCGCTTTCTGCGGTGTTGCTGTTGGTGTTCAAGGACACCTTGCTGTCTTTTGTCGCCAGTACCCAGCTGACCTCTAACGATATGCTGCGCATCGGTGACTGGATCGAGATGCCGCAGGCCAATGCCGACGGGTTTGTGCGTGATATCGCTTTGCATACGGTCAAGGTGCAAAACTGGGACAACACCGTGACGACCGTCCCCACGTATAAGCTGTTTTCGGAAAGCTACCGCAATTACCGGCAGATGTTCGAGTCGGGCGGGCGGCGGATCAAGCGTACGCTGCGCGTCGATGCGACCTCGGTGCGCTTTCTGACCGATGACGAAGCCCAGGGGCTGATGCGATTCCGCCTGTTGCGGGATTACCTGACGGCCAAACAAACGGATCTGCAGCAAGCCAATAGCCAACTGGGCGGCGAACTGGCCCTGGTCCCCGCCAATCGCCGCCGATTGACGAATATCGGCACCTTTCGGGCGTACGCGCTGGCGTTTATCAAGCAGCATGCCGAAATTCGCCACGATATGGCCCAGATGGTGCGCATGATGGAGCCCCAGTCAGATGGGATTCCGGTTGAGGTGTATTGCTTTACGGCGCTGACGGCCTGGGTCGAGTTTGAGCGGATTCAGGGCGATATCTTTGATCATATGCTGGCGATTCTGCCTGAACTGGGCCTGCGCCTGTACCAGCAGCCCTCGGGGGCCGACGTGGGTGCCATGGGCGACGGACTGGGACGGGCAATCCAGCACGAATTGATGCGAGAGCGTGCCTTGCAGGGGCATCCGGGGTCGGCCGAGGCGGGTTGGGAGCCAGGCGGCGGCGCAGGCATGCGATAATTTTTTCCTTTTGTCTTCAACCGATTGGGAATCCCCATTTTGGAACCGTCGTCAAACCGCGTTGCCCGCGTAGGAATCGCGCAAATCAACGCTTATGTGGGTGATGTTGCCGGTAATGCCGCCCGTGTGCTCAAGGCCGCCCGCTCGGCGCATGAGCAGGGCGCCGATATTCTGGTCACGCCCGAGTTGGTACTGACGGGCTATCCGCCCGAGGATTTGCTGCTGCGGCCGCATTTTGTCGATAGCCAGGAGGCAGCGCTGGATCAGTTGCGCCAGGATGCTGCCGGTCTGACCGGACTGCATCTGGTGGTCGGCCATGTGCTGGCTGAGGGTGAAAACCTCTATAACGCGGCCACGGTGCTGTGCGAGGGGCGAGTGGTTGGGGTATATCGCAAGCGCGAATTGCCGAATTACTCGGTTTTCGACGAGCAACGCTATTTCACCGCCGCCGATGACGCGCTGGTCTTTGAGGTCAAAGGCGTGCGTTTTGGCGTCAATATCTGCGAAGACATCTGGTTCGAGGGGGCTCCCCGGGCCGCAGCGCAGGCGGGGGCGCAGGTGCTGCTGGTGCCTAATGCCTCGCCTTACAACACGGGCAAGCAGGACGAGCGTCTGCAGGTCGCGCGCCGTTGTGTGCAGGACACGGGTTGTGCGGTGATCTACGCGAATATGGTGGGCGGGCAGGACGAGCTGGTATTTGACGGCGCCTCGTTCGCCCTGGATGCCCAGGGACAATCGGCCGCCCGCCTGCCGGACTACACCGAAGGCGTGAACGTGGTCGAGGTGGACGCAGCGGGCGCGGTGCGGCCGGTGTCCGCCCATGCCGACGTCAAGCCCTATTGCCTCGAAGAACAAGTCTGGAACGCGCTGGTGCTGGGCGTGCGGGATTATCTGGGCAAAAATGGTTTTCCGGGCGCCATCATCGGGCTTTCGGGCGGGATCGACTCGGCCGTGGTGCTGGCCGTGGCGGTGGATGCGCTGGGCGCCGAAAACGTGCGTACAGTGATGATGCCGTCGCGCTATACCGCAGATATTTCCCAGACGGATGCGACCGATATGGCGCAGCGGCTGGGTGTGCAACACGACGATATTGCCATTGCCCCGGCCTTTGAGGCATTCGAGAGCATGCTGGCGCCGCAGTTTGCCGGCTTGCCCATCGATGCGACTGAGGAAAACATCCAGGCCCGTGTGCGGGGAACCCTGTTGATGGCCCTGTCGAACAAGACTGGCCGTCTGGTGCTGACTACCGGCAACAAGTCTGAGCTGACGACGGGCTATTGCACGTTGTACGGCGACATGGCTGGCGGTTTCGCGGTGATCAAGGACGTGCCGAAAACCCTGGTCTATCGACTGGCTGAGTGGCGCAACCGTGAAACCGAGGTCATCCCGCGGCGCATCATCACGCGTCCGCCTTCGGCCGAACTGCGGCCGGATCAGACCGACCAGGACAGTTTGCCGCCGTATGACATCCTGGACGGCATCATGGAGCGCTATATGGAGCGCAATGAGTCCGCAGCCGAGATTGCCGCGGCGGGTTTTCCGCAGCCGGCTGTCGAGCAGATCGTGCGTTTGATTCGCATCAACGAATACAAGCGCCGCCAGGCACCTCCGGGGCCGCGTATTACGCCGCGGGCGTTTGGCCGGGATTGGCGCTATCCTGTCACTAATGGGTTTCGGGAAACCGTTTAAGTTTTTTCTTCAGGATCAGAATAACGTGAAACAAGTCACTGCCATCATCAAGCCCTTTAAGCTCGACGAGGTGCGCGAGGCCCTCGCCGAGGTCGGCGTCAGCGGCCTGACGGTTACCGAGGTCAAGGGGTTTGGCCGCCAGAAAGGACATACCGAGTTGTACCGGGGTGCCGAATATGTGGTCGACTTCCTGCCCAAGATCCGTGTCGAGGTGGTGTTGGGCGACGAGATGGTCGAGCCCGCGATCGAGGCCATCATCAAGGCCGCCCGCACCGGCAAGATCGGCGACGGCAAGATTTTCGTCTCGCCGGTCGAACAGGCTATTCGTATCCGTACGGGTGAAAACGGTGAACAAGCCCTGTAAATGATAGGCGCCGGGGCTTGAGTGAGTCCGGTGCAGTGTCGATGCGGGGGATGAGGTCTCTCTTTCAACGCACGAGCTGATTCATATCCAGGATCGGCATCATCACAGCCAGCACGATCAGCAGCACAAAGCCGCCCATGATCAGAATCAACATGGGTTCCAACAGGGCGGTCATGGCCATGGCGCGGCGTTCCAGGTCGCGCGACAAGTTCTGCGCACCACGTTCCAGCAGTTCCGGCAGACGGCCGGTTTTCTCGCCGCTGGCAATCAGGTGAATCAACAAAGACGGAAAGACTTTTTGCGCGGCCAGCGCGGCAGCCAGCGGCGCGCCTTCGCGTACGCGTTCTGTGGCCTCGTCTACGGCGCTGCGCAGGCGATCATTGCCCAATGTACGGCGCGCGGCATTTAACGCACCCAGCAGGCTGACGCCGCTGCCGCTCAAGATCGCCAGCGTCGAGGCGAAACGTGCGACATCCACGCCCAACACGAATTTGCCAGCCAAGGGCATGCGCAGCAAGCGGGCGTGCCACGCTATGCGGCGCGCGGGCGAGCGCAATGTCAGGCGCCATAACGCAAACAGGGCGGCACATGCCACGCCGGTGACCAAGCCCCAATCGCGCACAAAATCACTGAGCGTGAGCATGACCCGTGTCAACAACGGAAGTTGCTGGTGTGCATGATCAAACGCGGTGATCACTTGTGGTACGACATAGCCCAATAGGAATGCCACGATCACGACAGATACACAGGCCACGACGACGGGGTAGATGAAAGCCGTCATCACCTTGCTGCGCAGGGCATTGCGTTCTTCGATGTAGTCGGCGAGTTTTTCCATGACCTGCGCCAGATCACCGGACTCTTCGCCGGCGGCAACCAGCGCCCGATAAATTTCGGGAAAGTCGCGTGGACGAGTGGCCAGCGCATCGGCCAAGCGGAATCCCGCGCGAACCTCGTCGCGCACGCCGGTCAGCGCGCCGGCAACGTGCCGGCTTTCGGCTTGTTCCAATGTCGCGCTGAGTGCAGCGTCCAGCGGCAGGCGGGCTGCCAGCAGACTGGACAACTGTCGAGTCAACCAGGCCAGTTCGCCATCGGACAGGCGGCGTTGCAGGACACTGGCTCCCGCAGCATGGCTCGAGGCCGCCAGGGTCGTGGACAAGGGCAGTAATCCGCGAGCACGCAGCTGGTTGCGTGCACCGCGTTCGGTTTCAGCATCGAGGGTGCCGTGGACAATCTTTCCCACCAGATCGGTGGCTTCATAGCGAAATGAGGGCATGCAAAAAGAGCCTGGAATTTCTTGAATTTATAGGCCGCCAGATTGACGCCGAATTATGACAATGGTGTTGCAGAGGTACCCCGTATACTCGGCCGCGAAATTCATTGTTGCGAGTCAGTTTTTTGCCTTCAGGAAGCGTTGCCGTAATCGAAGTAATCACATTGCCTGTCATGAAAATGTCATGTCGAAGGCGCAATGTCGGGCGTTTTGTCTCGCGGTCGGATAGCAGTGGACAGGTGGTTCGTTCATTGTTTTCAGGTGGGTTTCACCCGTTGATTTGTTGCATGTTTGTTGCTGCTGATCGTTGTCTTTTACGTTTTTAGTCACCGAGAGTTCATGCGTCGCGTTCGAAAAACTACTCTGGCCTGTCTGCTTGCCATCGCTCAACTCGCGATGCCTTTGCCGGTCGTCTACGCTCAGGCGCAGGCCACCAGTGACAAGGTGAGTTTGAATTTTGTCGATACGGATATCCCTGCCGTATTGCGTGCCTTGTCGTTGTTCACGCAGCGCAACTATCTGGTGGATCCGCGCGTCAAGGGCAAGTTGACGCTGGTGTCGGACCGTCCCGTTGATCGTACGACCGCGCTGAATATGTTGGCGGGTTCCTTGCGTATGCAGGGCTATGCCATCGTGGAGGTCGACGGCGTGACGCGTGTGGTGCCGGAGTCCGATGCCAAACTGCAGGGCAGCCCGGTCGTCACCGATGCACTGCGTCGCACGGGTTCGCTTGCGCCCGTGTCCGTGGCGGAGTTTGCGCGCGGGGCGCAACGCAGTGAGATCGTGACACGCGTGTTTTCGTTGAAGTACGAGAACGCTGCGAATCTATTGCCGGTGCTGCGTCCCTTGGTGCCGCCCAACAACCCCATCAATGCTTATCCCGGCAACAATACGCTGGTCGTGACGGATTACGCGGACAATCTGGACCGCATCGCCCAGGTGATCGCGCGGGTGGATGTACCCAGTGCGATCGATACCGACGTCGTGGCCGTGCGATATGGCGTGGCGAGCGATCTGGCATCGCTGGCGACACAGTTGCTGGACGCGCAGAACAGCGATCAGACGCAGCGTATATCCATGGTGGCAGATCCGCGTACGAATAGCGTGTTGATTCGCTCTGGCAGTCCGGCGCGTACTAAATTGGCACGCGATTTGATCAATAAGCTGGATTCCGAGCAGTCCCGGCCCGGCAATCTGCATGTGGTGTATCTGCGCAACGCGCAAGCAGCGCGTCTGGCTGAAGTCCTGGGCGGGTTGCTTAACAGTCAGTCTTTGAATGCGGCGAATGCCGCTAATGCGATGACCGGGCAAACGACTGCGGCGGCGGGCAGCAACACGAGCGCCAATAGCAATCGCAATAGCTCATCGCGCAATACGGCCAGCCGCACTTCGACAAGCAGCGGCTCCAGCAGCTCGTCGGGCAACTCGCTGAGCATGGATCAGATTGAACGCGATACGAGCTCATCTCAGGCCGTATCATATTCTGGCGGAGGCGCTACGATTCAGGCAGACCCGTCAACCAATACCCTCATTATTTCGGCGCCCGAGCCGCTGTATCGCAGCCTGCGCGAAGTGATCGATCAGCTGGATCAGCGTCGCGCGCAGGTGTTGGTGGAAAGCTTGATTGTCGAAGTCAACGACGAAGCGGCAGCAGAGTTCGGTATCCAGTGGATGACGGGCAGCGGCAATCTGAGTGACGGCAGCGGCTTTGTCGGCGGTACCAATCTCGGCGGCAGCGGTATCGGCACATCGTCCTCGGGCGCGACTACGATCGACCAGTTGGCAGGCGGTCTCACGCTGGGGGTGGTCAAGGGCACTGTGGATGTGTTGGGCAATGAACTCATCAATCTGGGCGTATTGGCGCGGGCGTTGAACGATACGGGTAAAGCCAACATCCTCTCCACGCCAAATCTGCTGACCTTGGACAACGAGTCTGCCAGCATTCTGGTCGGGCAGACTGTGCCGTTCGTGACGGGACAATACGTGACCTCTGGCAGCGACGGCAGCAGCAATCCGTTTCAAACGATCGAGCGCGAAGATGTCGGCCTGAAACTCAATATCCGTCCGCAGATTTCCGAAGGCGGCACGGTGAAGCTGGACATTTATCAAGAGGTCAGCAGCATTGACCAAGCGAGCTCCAGCGAGACCACGGGTATCGTCACGAACAAGCGTGCCATCGATACCAGCGTGCTTGTCGACGATGGCCAGATCATTGTGCTGGGGGGCTTGCTGGAGGATAGCGTCACGACGACGACCAGCGCCGTGCCGGGCTTGAGCGAGATTCCCATCTTGGGTGCATTGTTCCGCTATGACTCGCGTTCGCGGACGAAGAAGAATCTGATGGTGTTCTTGCGGCCCTATGTGGTGCGTGACAAGCGCGACAGTGCCAATGTCACGGTCAACCGCTATGACTATATGCGCCGTTTGCAAAGTCAGGCGCAGCCCGGCAAACATTGGCTTTTGCCCGATATGCAGGCGCCGTTGCTGCCGCCGGCGAATGTGCAGGCAGTGGGTGGTGCCGATTACGACATGCGGCCAGAGGCGTTGGCTACTACGATGCGCCGTGAGCCGCCGACAACCGTGCAGACGTTTGCGGTGCGTCAGCTGCCGCAGCCGTTTGGCGGCTCGGATCCGAGCTTGCCTATTCGGGCGAGTCTGCCGCTGGGCGTCAGTATTGCGACGGATCCTTCGGCGTTGTATGCAGAAAAAGAGTCGAAAACCACCGTTCTGCAATTCGCCTCTGTCCAGGACGAGGCTGAAGCGAATCGTATCGTGCAGCGTGTACGCACGAGCGGTTTGAATGCCTATAGCCAGGTCGGCCCTGGCGGACAGGGATACGTGGTACGCACGGAATTGGCGCGCGACGCGACGACGGTCGATACCGCTGTTGCGCTGCTAAAGGAGCTGGGTTTCCGGCCCGAGCTGGTGACGCATCTGTGAACGCATATCCCTTGCCTTACAGTTGGGCCCGCGCGCAACGCGCGGTGCTGCTATTGCGTCCAGGAGCGTCGAAATTGACAACGAGCGCGCGTACCCCATCGTGGGCCATACGCGAGATCCTGCGTTGTCACGGTGACGTGCCCGTGACCGAGGTGTCAGACGATGCTCTGGAAACGTTGCTGAATGCGGCTTACAGCGATACGGCCGATGCCGCCTCTGTGATGGGGGTGGCTGAAAACGAGATCGATCTGGATCGTCTGATGCAGGATATTCCGGAGGTCGCCGATCTGCTGGAAACCCAGGACGATGCGCCCGTCATCCGTATGATTAATGCCTTGTTCGCGCAGGCGGCCCGCGATGGTGCAAGCGATATGCACATCGAGCCTTATGAGACCCATTCGGTGGTGCGCTATCGCGTAGATGGCGTTTTGCGCGATGTCGTCAGTCCGCGCAAGGCGCTGCATTCGGCGCTGATCTCGCGCATCAAGATCATGGCGCATCTCGATATCGCGGAAAAGCGTTTGCCGCAGGATGGCCGTATTGCGTTGCGCGTAGGCGGGCGCCCGATTGATGTACGGGTATCGACCTTGCCAACTGGTCACGGCGAACGTGCGGTGCTGCGTCTGCTGGATAAAGAGGCCGGGCGTCTGCAGTTGGAAAAACTGGGGATGAGCCCATCGGTGCTGGCGCAGTTGGATCAACTGATCCGCCAGCCGCACGGTATTGTGTTGGTGACAGGGCCTACGGGTAGCGGTAAAACGACGACCTTGTATGCGGCCCTGGCGCGTTTGGATGCGTCGACGAGCAATATTCTGACGGTGGAGGATCCCATCGAATATGACTTGCCCGGCATAAGTCAGACGCAAGTCAACGCCAAGATCGATATGACATTTGCACTGGCGCTGCGTGCGATTTTGCGCCAAGACCCGGATGTGATCATGATCGGTGAAATCCGGGATCTGGAAACGGCGCAGATTGCAGTGCAGGCGTCATTGACGGGGCACTTGGTGCTGGCGACGCTGCATACGAACGATGCGACCTCGGCGGTGACGCGTCTGGTCGATATGGGTGTCGAGCCGTTCTTGCTGGCATCGTCGTTGCTAGGGGTGCTGGCTCAGCGTTTGGTGCGCAAGCTGTGCCCGGAGTGCCGCGCACCGGAAACGCTACCTGATGGAAAGGTCGTGTATCGGCCGGTCGGTTGCGAGGCGTGCAATCACACCGGGTACAGTGGGCGGTCGGGGATCCACGAACTCTTTACCGTGGACGACGACGTACGCCATTTGATTCACGAAGGGCGTGATGAGCAGGCCATACGCAAGCAGGCTTTATGCAATGGGATGCGGACGCTGCGCGATGATGGGCAGCGTTGGGTGGATGCGGGCGCCACCTCGCCTGAGGAAATCTTGCGCGTGACGCGCGAGTCGTAGCCGGGAGTCATGACGCGTGCGCGTTGCGACTGATGCGTATGCAGCGTGCCGATTTTCCTGGCAGGCGCCGAGGCAGGGCTGTCAGCTCAGGCGAGGTTGAAGTTTGGGCGTCTCGCGCACACGCGCCAGGCTCAGATAAACCTGTTCGGTCTGCCGGGAAAATGCTTCGACACTGAATTCCTCAATGCTTTTGCGCCGTGCAGCGTGGCCCATGGCTTTAAGGTCGATAGGGCCTTGCAATACGTCTCTCATCACTGCAGCCACGGCCTGTGGATCGCGGCGAGGAACAATCCAACCATCGCTGCCGGACGTAATGTTTTCCGGCAGGCCAGCTTGATCGGACACGATGACGGGCAAGCCCATCGCCATCATCTCGCGGCACGCAAACGAAATGGTCTCGACACGGTACGACAAGACAAAGCCGAGATCCAGCGCCGCCAGGAAAGGCCTGACATCATCCAACGGTCCAGTGAAAATGACGCGATCCGCCAATCCTGTAGCGTCCAAGGCCTGCATTTGCTCAGCGTTTGGATAGGCGCCAGCCAGTGCCACGTATACGCCTTTGGCCTGTTCTCCCAGCACGGCGAGACCTTGCACCATATCCATCCAGCCTTTGTAGTCATTGGTGCCGGCATTGCTGCCTACCAGCAGCCGGCAATCGGCCGCGCGCGACCCTAGCAAGGCCTGCCTGGCCGCCTGCGCCTGGTTCGTAGAGTAGGGCTGGAAGCGCTGCCCACATACGCCATTGGCAATGATGCTGATAGGCAGGCGAGTGTAAGGTGATTGGCGCAGCATGGGCTCGATGTAGCGGCACACTCCGATCACATGGTCGGTGCCGAGGCGGGCACGCAGCGCGGCACCGATCGTCGAGATGGGCAGATCGTTATGTTTGGTAAAAACGATGCGAGGCCGTTTGCGGCCCAGGCCCGCGCAAGCGTGCACCACCGTGCGATGATCAGCCGAGCCGTTGACGTGAATAACGTCGATCTGCTGTTCCCGAATAATGCGTCGCAGTTGAGAGGCGGCCCGCAGGCGCTTGAAAAAACGGCTGGGATATTCTTGTGCGACGACTCGCACATTGGATATATCGCTCGCCATGCGCGCCAGGCCACATCCATCAGGAACAGCCACGACGAGATTGTGGTGTGAGGCCAGGGCGCGCAGCAGCGACAGGATATAGATCGAATGGCCACCGATGGTCGCCGCTGCGTGGAAATTCGTGTACAGGATATTCATGGAAATTGCCAAAACGCCGCCGGCGGCGAGGTATCTTGAAGCTGCATCGTAGAGACGACGGTTGCGTCGATAAAGACGTCTGTTGGCAAGCTGCTTGCCATATCGTCACGTATGAATGCTCGTATTCGAGCAGTGACTTATTGTTCGGACAGAGATGCCATCCCGCCGGACGATATTGGGCTTTCCTTGACCGTATTCGAGAAACCTCAGGCTAGCATTGTGCGTTGCGGCATATGCGGAGTTTTACAGGTCCTAACACACGTTTTTTTTAGACAGAAAAAGTGCTTCTTATCACCGGGTAATGGGGTGAATCGTTATCAAAAGTAAACAAGGCGATTCCTGTTCACCTGAGCGGCCTGCGATCTAGCGCGGCGTGCCAAACCGGCTTTGGCCTTTGGTAACGGGGCCTAGCGCGCTGAGCAGACCAGTCAGCGCTGCGCGTTGGGCGTCGGTAGCACTGTCGGCGGGCTCTGCTGTGCCTTGCAGGCGTATACGGCCTTTTTGCCACTGGCCTTGGCCGTTGATGAGCAGAGCGCCAGAGTCCGTGCTTAGCGTGAATTGGGCATTGCCGTCTTTGGCATTGATTTGCAGGCGATAGTCGCCCAGGGGGCGTACGTGAGATAGCGCGGACCCAGCTTGTGTCCAGCGACCGGTAGCGAGATTGCCGCTTTGCGGCACGTGACCCATGATAAAGCTCTGCCATTCGAGACTGATCTGGCCCGCGGGGGCAATCGTGTTCAGCGGTGCGCCAAACGCGGTCAGGACGCTGGCGGGTGCGCGTAGGTTCTGAGCGGACACCTTCATGCCCGACCAGCTGGGCTGGACGCGGACGGGGCCTCGCAGCCAGGGATGGGAAATCTCAAGCGCACCGTTATTCCATTGCCAGTTCGCGGGTTGGGGCAGCAGATATCGTGCGCCATCGGGCCCGAGCGCGATTTGCGCGCTGCCGCGCCAGACGGTGCCGCTGGCGTCAGCAATGGCAGCCATGGCGTTGTCAGGCAGGGCCAGCATCAGCCAGCGTGCGGGCAGGACGAATAGCGCGGCAACGATGGCGCTGCAGAGCGCCAGGATGGTCAGCGGCACCGAGATGAATGAAGGAAGTGACAGGCGCATCAGGAAAGGCTTGGGCGTGGAATGTCCGTGGTCTGGCAACGGAGGCGGGTTCAAATCACGTGCGCGGTTCGCACACGTTTGCGAGAGTCAACAGCGATGACGTCAAGCATGCAGCTCGACGCATCGTGGTGAGGTGATCAGGGGCCGAAGGCCTCACGATGGCGAGGCCGGCAGCAATATCAATGTGCCGCTCAGGCGGCCTGGCAGGCGGCGGCCCGTGACGTGCAGGGCACGCCTGAGCTCGGCTTTGGCCACGGACAGGCGCCAATCGCGGGCGGAGGTATCCAACCACCGGAACAAGGCGGATGAGGACGCTTCGTTCAGCGTCAGTGTGATGGCCTGGCGAGTGGCCAGATCCTGGCTGCTGTAGGTTTGCGAGGTCTGGCCATTGCTGCTGCTCAACACCGAAGCGGCAGGTGCCTCGGACAAGGACCAGCTCTCCTCGTTTAACCCTTCGCGTTTGAGGCTGGTGCCGAGCTCCTCGATCGAAGGCGCGCCTTCGCTAGCGCCGTGGTTGCCTTGGCGTCTCAGGGCACGGACTTGAGCCGTCAGGTCGGATACGGTGGCGGCTTGTGTGCGCAGCTCTGGCAGTTGCTGTTGGGCACGTGTCATGGTCGTCCATGCCGGCTCGATCAGGACCAGAAAAATCAGCGCAACGCCTATCACGCCACCGGCTATGGCCAATAAACGTTGCTCTCGACGCGGCCGTTGGCGGTACCAGGATTCGGCTCGGCCATACCAGGTCGAACCGCGACGGACCCAGGGGGCCAGGGAATTACGGAGGGAATCGGAAACACTCATTGTTCGGCTCGGGTGATACGCCAGGCGCCTTTGTCGTCGCGCTCGACGCGCGCGCCCAAGGCAGAGGCGCGCTGCAAAATGGCAGCGGTGTCGGCCACGCGGTCTGCCGCAGTGGTTTTTACGTCGCCGGGCCGGGAATTCGAGGCCGAAGCCGGGCGTCCGGATTCCCGCGCGGCTGCTTTGATGCCGGGTGGCGGAGCATTGCCGAGTTCGTTCGCGGGTGGCGATCCAGACTCGCTCTGACTGCTGTCTTGCGACCCGTCGTCCAACGTCAAGGTCAGTGCGTCATTCTGGTAGGCGAGCAGGTCCACCGCATCCGCGGCAAATGGCAAGACCTGGGCGGCAATGCGGGCCAGCGACAACAGGTCTTTGCCCGAGGTGTCTCCCTGTCCTGTACGCAGGGCATCGCGGCCCTGTTGTGCTTGACGAACGGGGTCGAGCACAACAGGGATGTCGGGGAATGCGTCGCGCACGTCGCGCTCCATGTGTTGCCGCAGTTGCTGCGTCTCGTGCTCCAGTTGAGCGGCGTAAATGTTCAAGCCGACGATCCAGATCAGCGCCGCGCCTGCGATCCATGCCGCGGCGCCGCGCCAGCGCGAGGGTTGGCGCGGCGCCAGCTGCGGGACGGCCAGAGACCATCCAGGGTTAGGCGCTTGCCAACGGGGATCCTGGATGTTGTGCAGAGGCTCCGCCTGATCGGCGCATGGACTGTCTGACCAGACTTGCAAGGGATAAAATGCCTGCACGGATAGGCCGGCGGCGGACAAGCGCTGCCACGCGCTACGCAGTGCTTCGCGTGGCGTCCAGGCGGCGAGGGCCATGCCGTCCTCAGCACGCTTGCTGTGGCCTACCGCCAATCCCTCCATATCGCCCAATACCAGGCCTTCCAGGATGCCGTGCACCGCGGCGGCATAACGATTGGCGGGGACAGCGGGGACGTTGATGGTGGCGACGATGACGTCATCCGGATGCAGGACTACCTGAGTACGTGCCTGGGTAAACGCCGCAGCAAGTTCCGTCGCGGGCAAACCGCCGCCACGTGCAACCCGGCCTTGCCGGTCGAGCCAGGCATAAGCCAAAGGCGTGCTGTCCGTCCATTCAGCCAGCGGGGGCAGGGCGATGCGCAGCGTGTTCTTTACCGGCGGGCGTGACGGCGTGGTTACGGTGTTTCTCTTATCCATACGGTTTTCGGTGTGCTGTCTGCCGACATATTCAACAGCGCCTGCATGCTGACGCGGGAGCGCAGATAGGCCACGGTGCCATTGGCGATGAACCAATTGCTGCCGGTGGTCACGGAAGGAATTTCCAAGGCATCGCTATAGCTGCTCAAACGATTAGTGAAGTCCGCGCTGTTGTTGAACCAGGCGCCGCGGTCACGTTCTCCGGTGATGCTGCGGGCCTGCGCGAGCGTCAGGCCGGTCACGATTGCCGCAATGACCTCGGGCTCGGCAGTGTTCACGTTGACCTCAGTGGCCTCGGGCAATACGGTGAGGGTGCGGCGCAGCGTCTGCAGCGCTTTGTCATCGATTCGCAATAGCGCGGCCATATCGTCAATGCCGCGTGATTGCGGCGCGCGCGCGCCGCTGCTGGTTTCGTCGGCCGGTGCTTGTTCTGCCGAGACTTTTCGGCTTTGCGTCAGCGCAATTTGCGTGGCCATCTGGCGTGCCAGGGTGTTGGGCAGGCCCAGCATGTCGAGCAGGCGCGCCAGGACCTCGATCTGTGCTTCATCCACGATGCCTTGCTTGGCCAGGTTGTACAGGTTGTATTTACCTTGCTCGTCTTGGATGTTGCCGGCAAAGACCGCATCCTCGCCCGTCTGTTCGCCATCGATGCGTGTGTCCTGGACGGGGGTTGCCCATAGTTGGTCCCGCCTGACGGTGGATTCGGCCCGGGCGTTATCGCGCAGGATCAGACGCGACCAATCAATGCCGCCCAATAGCAGCCATCGCGCCTGAATGCGGGCCTGTTCGTTTTCGATCTGGCGTATGGCCGAGGTCTGACGCAGAAACAGGCCGCTGGTCAGCGCAGCCACAATGGCGACGACTATCAGGGCGCTGACGACAGCCATGCCTCGCTGTGCGCGGGCGTGGCGGGATGTCGCCCGGGACCTTGCCAATACCGCTGATGCACAGCGTGGACCGATGCGGGCCGTTCTCATGACAGCACCACAATTCGGGTATAGCGTTCTTTCTGATTGCCGCGTGGACGCTCGATGGCGATTTCCAGGCCTGCGGCACGGGCCGTGGCAGGTTGCAGCGGATTGATCCAGCCTTGTCCGGTCAACCACGCGCGCACATCCAGCCGGCTGACATCGGGCATGATCAGAACGCCCTGGTCAGGTTCAGGCAATGGATAGCTCGAGCCGGGCGCGCCGCTATAGCGCCATAATCCATCAGGCCGCAGGCGCCACATGACGCGTTGCCACTGGCCATTTTCCGGTGTGGCGCGGATCAGATTCAGCAGCACGGCACCAGAGGACTGCGTGATATCAATGCCCGGGGGCAGCAGTGTGATGCTGCCGCTTGGGGTGGTTGTGCCCGTGCCGTCGGAACTGTCGGACGTGCTGGATGTCGTGCCCGCAGGTGCACCTGCATAGGCGCGATTCAAATCGCGTTCGATTTGCCCCAGCGTACGCAAGACGATGGCTTGGTCTGCGGATTCTTCGCCCAGCCAATCGCGTGCGTTCGATACTTGTTCCAAGCCTTTCCAGGACAGCAGGCTGACAAGCGCCATCAAGGCAATGGCGATCAGGACTTCGATGAGCGTGAAGCCTTGCTGCGCGGTGCGAGGACGCATGGGTGCGATGCGACGCGCGCCTCGTTCGCCATTCGATCTCGCCAGCTGGCTGAAACAGGTCCGCATTATCTAACCTGCGACAAGAGGCCGCTCAACTGCGTCAGCGTCACGCCATTGCGGTCGGCGTCATTCACCCGGACGGTCACTTGGCGGAAATTGCGGTTCATTGAGTTGCGGATTTCGATTTCGCAGCGCAGCGCGACATTGCCTTGGGGGCAGGGGCGCGTCTGCGTACCGGCGCGTGGAAACGTGCGCTCCAGCCGCAATTGCGCCAGCGTGTTTTCGGCGGCCAACAGCGCCAGCGTCTTGCCGCGGATAGCGCGGCTGTTATCGAGCATGACTTGCGTGGCCCGCAGCGCGGCGCCCATGGCCACGGCGATAATGGCCAATGCCACCAGGACTTCGATCAGGGTGAACCCTTGCTCGGTACGTCTGGAGGCGCCGGACTGCCGGCCACCGGAGCGCCGGCCGCCACATAGAAATGGCCGAGGTGATTGGCTCGAGGGACGGCGGGCATGAGGCCGAACAAGGTCGTCCGAACCAGGTTTAATTAATCGCATATCCGCCTGCCGCGTCTCGTTCGATACGTACGGAGTCGCCTTTGATGGAGAGCTCCAGCACAATGGGATCGGCAATCCACTCGGTGCCGAAAACGACGGGCCGATTGGGGGAAATCTGCAGTGCCACCGGGGGCGAGCGCCATGTCTGGGGACGCAGACTCTGATCATCATCGAAACGGTCGGGCTTGAGCGGACCATCGTCCTGCGCCGACAGACGTTCCGATCGACCCTGCCGCTCGAACGACCAGCCTTGCTCGTCTGCAGACCAGCGAATTGTGCGGCCATCGCTGCGGGCTTCGCTTTGCGCGACGGAAAAGGCATCAACCAGACGTTCCGCATCGGCGCGCAGCGTTCGATCGGACGAGGAGGCTACCGACAAGCTGACCATCGAGGCCGCGATGGCGATGATCACCACCACGACCAGCATTTCGATCAGGGTAAAGCCGCCCTCAGAGTTCCCACGAGCCGATGTCCGCATCGTCTTGCTCTCCGCCTGGCTTGTTGTCGGGGCCAAACGAGAACACATCGATTTCGCCTTTAACGCCGGGGTTCAGGTATTGATAGGGATGGCCCCAGGGGTCGTTGGGCATGCGGTCCAGATAGGGCCGCCAATTGCGCGCGCCCTCCGGGCGCTGCACCAGGGCCTGCAGCCCTTGAGCGGTAGAGGGATAGCGGCCGTTGTCCAGGCGATAGAGTTTCAAGGCCTGCATCAGACCATTGATGTCTTGTTTGGCCGCGACGCGTCGCGCCTGGTCGGGGCGGTCCAGCACGCGGGGGACGACGAGCGCAGCCAGAATGCCCATGATCACAACGACCACCATGATCTCGATCAGGGTGAAACCTTGCTGCCGGCTGCGCTGGCGCTGAAACTGATGCACGAACTTTCTCCGCTCACTCAATGAAAAACCATATGAAGGCGGCAATGATGCGTCAGAAATATGACAGTAATACTTCCAGGGCGAAAACAATGGGCCTCCGCTGGGCGAGTCGCCTTTGCGCGTCCAGGGAATGCCGCCAGCGCGGGCGGATACGTGTTCTGCAAATGGACGTTGACACAAAGCGTTTGGAGCGCGCTATAGTGCTGCGTAGCTTTTGTTACGTTGTGGTATGAAGCGGGACAAAGGCTTACAGCGCTACTTCTCTGGGTCTACTTTCCGCAAAGGAAAATCAATGAAAATCAATAATCCAGTGCGTGCAATCGGTGTGGGGATATTGGCCGCTTTCTTGGTCTCTGGCTGTGCGACGCGGTCCGCGCCTAAGGAATCGGGCTTCTTGCCGGATTACAGTCGCCTGCACCAGGAAACCACCCCCGATGGCGGTACCCGGCAGGTCTATGTCAACCCTGCATTTACCCCGGCGCGCTACAAGGCGGTATGGCTTGACACCATTAAGTATTACCCGGAGCCGAAGGCCACCGAAGATGTGTCGATGGAGACCTTGACCCAGATCCGCAATATGATCGACCAGACGCTGCGTAGCAAGATCGGCCAGCAGGTCCGTCTGGTAGACCGTGCGGGGCCAGGAGTCGCGCATGTGCGTATTGCGATCACCACCGTCGGGGCAGAGCAACAATCGCTGAAGGCTTACCAATACATTCCTATCGGCCTGGTGTTGACCGGCGCCAAAGCCGCCCTGGATGGCGGACTGCCGCGTGATGCGACTATTGCGATCGAGACGCACGTCACAGACAGTATGTCGGGCGAGATGTTGTATGCCGCCGTGCGCGGGGGTACAGGCGAGCGGATTACGAGCGCCAGCCAGGGCAAGGGCGGGGTCCAGGTGGCCGATCTGCAGCCGCTGATCAATGAATGGGCCAACGGCGCTGCCGGAGAAGTCCGAAAATACGTCAAAGGAAAATAACCTGCAGCGCAGCGACGATGAGGGTTGCTGCAGTATCCGGATGCGCGCTGGGCGGGAGAAGGGGCTGATCTAGGGGACGGCCACAATTCCCGCCGGGACCGCAGACAGCTTGGGCGCCGCGACGCGCAAGCGTGTCCCATTGCGGTCCAATTCGACGCCGTTGGTCGAGACCTCGATGAGCGACAATCCCGGTGCGATCTCTGTACCGATACGATAGGCGCGGGCCGGCGCGCCATCCACGCTCAATACGGCGGACCCGTGGGATCCCGCCGCAATCAAGCCCAGCACAGTAATCTGCGTGTCCAATACCCCATCGGTGCCAAACAGCATCGCAACCGCGCGTGTGTCCGATACCGGGGCGCTGCTGGTATTGAGGGCGGGGGGCAAATCGGAGGGCGCAGGCGCCAGCAATATTGCGCTCCATAGTCCCACACCCGCCGCGGCGGCGGCAATGGCCAGAACGCGTACAGTGCGCGGGGCAGAGGGCAGCGTAAAAGTCGGGCGCAGGCGCATGAAGCAAATGATATCGCTAGGACGAAAACGTGGACCCTAACGCAAATTTATGACAGCAGTATGTGTGTCACGCGCACAGCCACGATCAACCTGCCTGGGCATGCGCCTTCATCTGGAATATCTCCAGGCTTTGCGTGCAGATTTCGTGGGTGATGTGCTGGCGGACGTGATCGCGCCGTTCCACCATGCCGATGCTGCGGGTAGGGTGCCCCAGTTCATCCGGCAGCGGCACGATGCGCAGGTCCGGGCTGTTTTGCCAGTTCGATCCGTTCAATAGCGGCAGCAGGGTCACGCCCACCTCCTGCCGCACCAGTTCGACCAGCGTCTCGATCGCGTTCAATTCCAGAAACTCATCAGAGGCGACGCCCAGGCGCCGCAACAGGCGATCAATCTGCCGTCCAGTGCGTTGGGTGCGATCAAAGCGCAAAAAGGGGTTGGCCGCCAACACGGCGTGTGCCGTTTGTTCCTGGACGGACGCTGGTGCAACGATGACCAGGGGTTCTTCGTAAAGCGGGGTCCAGTGCAGGCTGGCGACCTTGCGGTTGCTCTCGACGACAAAGGCCGCATCCAGTTCGCCTGCCTCGACCTTGCTGGCGAGCTCGCTGGCCTTGCCTGACAACACGCGGACGTCCAGGGCGGGATGCTGGCGCTTGAGCTGGGACACCACCTTGGACAGCGTTCCCATGCATGACACGATCGCGCCGATCGAGACGGCGCCGGCCAGTTTGCCGGGGGATGAACGGGGCAGCTTCAGGCGATCGTACATGTCGACCAGCTGCTTGATATCCGGCAGCAGTTCGCGCCCGGCTGCGTTCAAAATGGCCAGCCGGCCCGTGCGGTCAAACAATTCCCGCCCCAGTTCGGCCTCGATGGCACGCATCTGAAAGCTGATGGCCGCCTGTGTCAGGGCGACCTGCTCGGCGGCCTCGGAAAACGAGCCATGGTGGGCGACGGCCAGAAAGCTGCGCAGGAAGCGGATACTACTCATAAAAATATTTTTTACGAGAAAATAATTATTCAAATTGATTTAATTAAATCACAAGAGTAACTTCAATTGTTTGGGTCGGCGCGTTGCGCTGGCGCATTGTCAGCCGTGCAGTCCGGTTTGTGTATCACTCTTCCAGGTTTCTTTTTCGAGTCTCCGCGCCATGAAAACCTTTGATTGGAATAATCCGTATCCCTCCTACCGCATTCCGCAGTTCGCGCGGAACGTGGTGTCGACGTCGCATCCGTTGGCCGCCCAGGCGGGATTACGCATGCTGCTAAAGGGCGGCAATGCGATCGACGCGGCGATTGCGGCGGCAGCCACGATTACGCTGGTCGAGCCGGTGTCCTGCGGTCTGGGCAGCGACTGCTTTGCGATCCTGTGGGATGGCAAGGAATTGCACGGCCTGAATTCCTCCGGTGTGGCGCCTGCCGCCTGGAACGTCGAGTATTTCAAGGCCAAATACGGCACGGATGCCAAGGGCCTGGCCATCCAGCCCAAGCGCGGCTGGGACGCGGTGACCGTGCCGGGCGTGGTGGCCGGTTGGGCGGCATTGCATGAAAAATTCGGCAAGCTGCCGTTTGCCGATTTGTTTGAACCCGCCATCGAGATCGCCGAGCGCGGTTATGCCGTGCCGCCGGTTGTGGCGCACAAGTGGGCAGCCGCCGCCGACGAGTTGCGGGATCAGCCGGGCTACGCCCAGGTTTTCCTGCCCAACGGCCGTGCGCCGAAGCCGGGCGAGCATTTCCGTATTCCTGACGCGGCCTACACCCTGCGCCGTATTGCTGCCAGCGGTGGCCGCGACTACTACGAAGGCGAAATCGCCGAGAAAATCGCTGCGTTCGCCAAGGAGTGCGGCGGTGCGATGACGCTGGACGATCTGCGCAACTACAAGCCGGACTGGGTCAAACCGATTTCCAAGTCGTACCGCGGCTATGAACTGCACGAAATCCCGCCGAACGGGCAGGGGATTGCTGCCTTGATGGCACTGGGCATTTGCGAGCATTTCGACCTGGCCAATATGAAAGTGGACTCAGTCGAATCGCAGCACGTGCAGATCGAGGCCATGAAGCTGGCGTTCTCGGATCTGTACCGCTATGTGTCCGATCCGCGCAGCATGGACGTCACGCCCGAGCAGATGCTGTCTGATGCGTACCTGCAAAGCCGCGCCAAATTGATCCGCCTGGATCGCGCCACGCAATTCGAAGCCGGTCGCCCGCATGCCGGCGGTACGATTTATCTGACGGCTGCCGACGAAAGCGGCATGATGATCTCGTTCATCCAATCGAACTACATGGGCTTTGGCTCGGGTGTGGTCGTGCCGGGTACCGGGATCAGCCTGCAGAACCGCGGTGTCGGTTTCTCGATGGATCCGAAATCGCCCAACGTGGTCGAGGGCGGAAAACGGCCTTTCCACACGATCATTCCTGGATTCCTGACGCGCGGCGGCAAGCCCGTGATGAGCTTTGGCGTGATGGGTGGCGATATGCAGCCGCAAGGCCATCTGCAGACCGTGGTGCGCATGCTGGACTACCATCAGCAACCGCAGGCCGCGTGCGACGCACCGCGCTGGAAGGTCAACCGCGATTTCACGCTGGATATCGAGTCCAGCATGAATCGCGCAACCGTCGAGGGTCTGCAGGCACTGGGTCATGCGTTGAAATCGGTGGATGATCCCTATATGGACTTTGGCGCGGGCCAGTTCATCTGGCGCATGCACGAGAGCGACAATGAGCTCGGCTACGTCGCCGCCAGCGATACCCGCCGTGACGGTCAGGCAGTCGGCTTCTAAGGCCAATACCAGCAGTACATTCAAACCGGAGCCCCGTGACAGGCTCCGGTTTGGCATCTACAACACGAATACAAGGGAAAGAACGATGAAGCCTAAGACCTTCAAGCTTGGATTGTGCGCAACCCTGTTGGCCATGGCCTCTGGCGCCGCGGTCGCGCAGGAAATGCGCATCGGTTTGCAGGAAGACCCCGACGTGCTGGATCCGCACCGCGCGCGCACCTATGTGGGCCGTATCGTTTTTACGTCTCTGTGCGACAAACTGGTGGACGTCGATGAAAAACTGCAGTTTGTGCCGCAGTTGGCCGAGTCTTGGTCTTGGAACGACGACAATACCCAGCTGACATTCAAGCTGCGCTCGGATGCCGTGTTTCACGACGGCACCAAATTCGATGCGGCCGCTGCCAAGGCCAATATCGAACGCGCGCTGGCCTTGCAAGACAGCATGCGCAAGAGCGAGCTGGCCTCCGTGGCAGAGGTCGATGCGCCGGACGCACAGACGTTGGTGCTGAAATTGAAAAAGCCCGACGCGACACTCTTGGCCTCATTGTCGGACCGTGCGGGCATGATGCTGTCGCCCAAGACCTTTACCGATGACACGGCCGCCGTGGGCCGCAACCCGGTCTGCTCGGGACCGTACAAATTTGTGCAGCGTGTGCAGAACGACCGCATCGTACTGGACAAGTTCGACCAGTATTACAACGCCAAGGACTACGCTTTCAAGCGCGTGACGTTCTTGCCGATCCCGGATTCCACCGTGCGTCTGTCCAACCTGCGCGCCGGCGGCCTGGATATCCTGGAGCGCATGAACCCCTCGGACGCCCAACAGGTCAAGAGCGATGCCTCACTGCAATTCGCCAACGTTTCGGGTCTGGGCTATCAGCAGTTCTACTTCAACCTGGCCAACGGCAAGCGCGCCGAGACCAATCCGTTCAAAGACGCCCGTGTGCGCCGCGCATTCGAATTGTCTCTGGATCGCAATGTGATCAACGAGGTCGTGGGGGGCGGTATCTTTGATCCTGCCAATCAGCCATTCCCGCCGGCCAGTCCCTATCACAGCGACAAATTCCCGATCCCCGCCCGCGATGTGGCCAAGGCCCGTGCCCTGCTGAAAGAAGCAGGCAAGGAACAAGTCAAGGCAGAGCTAGCTTTCGGCAACAACACCACCACCTCGGCGATCGCCGAAATGGTGCAGGCCATGGCCGCCGAAGCCGGTTTCCAACTGAGCCTGCGTCCGACCGAATACGCGGCCTTGTTGAGCGAAGCGCAAAGCGGTAATTTCGAATTGTTGATGCGTGGCTGGTCAGGCCGTGTCGATCCCGATGGCAACATCCATCAGTTCGTGACATGCAAAGGCGCGTTGAACGACGGCCGCTATTGCAATCCCGAGATCGACAAACTGCTGAACGAGGCGCGCACCGTGCCCGACGAAGCCAAGCGCAAAGCGATTTACGATCAGGCACAGAGCATTCTGCAAAACGAAACCCAATCGGTCTACATTTACTACCAACCTTGGCCGTTTGTGTTGGCTAAGAAGGTGCAAGGCTTCAAGCCCTATCCGGACGGCATGATACGCCTGAAGGGCGTGACGTTCGCGCAATAAGCGCGTGGAGTCTTGCATCGCCGGATGCACGGGCCGTGCCGTCACGCACGGCCCGTGCATTTGGCGTTGACCGTTCGCAATCCCGAGTTTTTCAGGTTTCTTTATGTTCAAAATCATTCTGCGTCGCGTGCTGGTGGCGATACCGACATTGATACTGGTGTCGGTGATCGTGTTCCTGCTGCAGAAACTGCTGCCCGGCGATGCCGTGCTGACCATGGCGGGCGAGGAGCGCGATCCTGCCGTTCTGGAGTTTCTGCGTCAAAAATATCAATTGGATGCCTCATGGCCCGTGCAATATTGGGCATGGGTGAGCAATGTGCTGCAGGGCGATTTAGGAAGCTCATTGCGCACGGACGTGCCCGTGACGCAATTGATTGCCCAGAAATTGCCTGTCACGTTGCAATTGGCGACGATGGCGATGTTCTTTGCCATCTTGGTCGGCGTGCCCATGGGCATCATCGCGGCCGTACGCAAAGGCACTGTCACCGAGATGGGCGCCAACGTCGCGGCGCTGTCAGGCATGTCGATTCCGAACTTCTGGCTCGGCATTTTGCTGATCATGCTGGTGTCGGTGAAATGGCGTCTGCTGCCCGCATCGGGGTACGTTTCACCGTTCGAGGATTTTTGGTTGTCAATGAAGACCATGCTGATGCCGGCATTGGTGTTATCGACAGCGATTGCCGCCTATTTGATGCGCCATACCCGTTCGGCCATGCTAGAGGCGCTGAACGCAGACTACGTGCGCACCGCACGCGCCAAAGGCGTATCGGCGCGTCGCGTGGTGCTGCGCCATGCCTTGCGTAATGCCTTGATGCCCATCGTGACACTGGTCACGCTGTTGTTTGGCGAGTTGATGGCTGGCGCTGTGCTGACGGAGCAGGTGTTTACGATCCCCGGTTTCGGCAAGCTGATCGTCGATGCGGTATTCACGCGCGACTATGCGGTGGTGCAGGGCGTGGTCCTGTGCGTTGCCGTAGGGTTCATCATCATGAACCTGCTGGCCGACATTCTGTATATCCTGGTTAATCCACGCCTGAGGCACGCATGAGCGCAAATACTGCTACGGCTGCTGCCGTCACGCCGCCCCGCCGCCGCAACCGCGCCTGGGGTAAATTCAAACGCAATCGTGTGGCCTTGCTCGGGGCGGCGATCGTCCTGGCGATGGTCTTGCTGGCGATCTTTGCTCCCTTGCTCGCGACGCACGATCCTTTTCAAACCAGCTTCATGACGATCCGCAAGGCGCCTTCCGCGGCGTTTTGGTTGGGGTCCGATGAGCTGGGCCGGGACATCTATAGCCGCATGTTGTATGGCGCGCAGGCGTCGTTGATGGCCGGTGTCGTGTCTGTGGCCATCGCCGTGATCATCGGTGTGCCGCTCGGACTGGTGTCGGGCTATTTTGGCGGCTGGGTCGACAGCATCGTGTCGCGTTGCACCGAGGCCTTGCTGGCGATTCCGTTTTTGATTCTGGCCATTGCGCTGGCTGCGTTTCTAGAGCCGAGCCTGACCAACGCCATGATCGCCATCGGGGTGTCAGCGGCACCGAAATTCGTGCGATTGGCGCGCGGCCAGGTATTGGCCGTCAAGAGCGAAGACTACGTGCAAAGCTCGCGTGCACTGGGGGCGTCGGATACGCGCATCATCGCGCGCCACATTCTGCCCAACATCATGCCGCCCTTGATCGTGCAGGCGACCATTACCATTGCCACGGCCATCATTGCCGAGGCCAGCCTGTCGTTCCTGGGGTTAGGCCTGCAGCCACCCAATCCATCATGGGGATCGATGCTAAACACGGGCAAGAACTTCATGGTGCAGGCGCCTTGGATGTCGATTTTCCCGGGCACGGCGATTTTTCTGGTGGTATTGGGATTCAACCTGCTGGGCGATGGCCTGCGTGATGCGCTCGACCCACGGCAGGAGAAATAACGATGACGAAAAACAAAGATGCCAAGAGCGCGGCACAACCTATGGATGCCAAGCGAGTTGTGCAGGTCGATGGTTTGACCGTGCAATTCAAAACGCCGGATCGTGTTGTCGAGGCCGTGCGCGACGTTTCATTTCATGTGGACCGTGGCGAAACGCTCGCTATCGTGGGCGAGTCGGGATCGGGAAAATCCGTGACGTCTCTGGCGTTGATGCGCTTGGTGGAGTACGGTGGTGGTCGCATCGTCAATGGCGAGATGGCTTTGCGTCGCCGTGATGGCAGCGTGTTGGATTTGACGCGTGCGAGCGATACGGTGCTGGAGCGCGTGCGCGGCGCCGATGTCGCGATGATTTTCCAGGAGCCCATGACCTCGCTGAATCCCAGTTTCACAGCGGGTTCGCAGATTGCCGAGGCACTGCAACTGCACCAGGGTCTGGACAGCGCGGGCGCTCGTGCCGAGACATTGCGTATGCTGGAGCGTGTCCGCATTCCCGAGGCGCGAGCCATTCTCGATCGCTATCCTCATCAGTTATCTGGTGGGATGCGGCAACGTGTCATGATCGCGATGGCGCTGTCATGCAAGCCGCAGTTATTGATCGCCGACGAGCCGACCACGGCGTTGGATGTGACCATTCAGGCCCAGATCCTGCAACTGATCCGTCAGTTGCAGGAGGAAATGGACATGGGCGTGATTTTCATCACGCACGACATGGGCGTGGTGGCCGAGGTCGCCGATCGTGTGTTGGTCATGTATCGCGGGGATAAAGTCGAAGAGGGCGGCTCGGATGACATCTTCGCCGTGCCGCGCCATGCCTATACGCGCGCCTTGCTGTCTGCCGTGCCGCGCTTGGGCGCGATGAAGGGCACAAACGAGCCGGAGCCATTTCCGTTATTACAGGTGGCAGATGCTGGGCGTACTGGCGGCGCTGACGTTAACGCACAATCTATCACGGGTGCGACGGCCGCAGATGAGGGTACATCGGTGGTAGATACCGTTTCCGTGAGCGATGGTGATCGTGCGGCGAACCCCGGGAACGCCGTGGATGCCCCTGCGACGCCGTCTCCGGCAGAGAGCCAGCAGAGCACAGTACGCCGCGACAACGGCCCGGTATTGCGCGTAAAGGACTTGGTCACTCGTTTCGACATTACCGGCGGAATTTTCGGGCGTGTGCAGAAACGGGTGCACGCGGTAGAACGCGTCAGTTTTGATCTCTATCCAGGCGAGACCTTGGCCTTGGTGGGCGAGTCCGGCTGCGGCAAGACCACCACAGGCCGCTCGCTGCTGCAATTGGTAAAAAGCCAGGGCGGCAGTATCGAATTCGATGGCCAGGATATTGGCAGCCTGCGCGGCGCGGCCATGCAGACCTTGCGCCGCCACATTCAGTTCATTTTCCAAGATCCGTTTGCCTCGCTGGATCCGCGCATGACAGTGGGCTATTCGATCATGGAGCCTTTGCTGATTCATAACGTGGCCAAAGGCAAGGCGGCGCAAGAACGCGTGCGCTGGCTGATGGACAAATGCGGGTTGATACCCGAGATGATCGACCGTTATCCGCACGAGTTTTCTGGTGGCCAGCGTCAACGTATCTGCATTGCCCGCGCGTTGGCGTTGAATCCCAAAGTGATCGTGGCGGATGAATCGGTGTCGGCGCTGGATGTTTCGATTCAGGCTCAGATCGTCAATCTCTTGCTCGATCTGCAACGCGAGCTGGGGATTTCGCTGCTGTTCATCTCGCACGATATGGCGGTGGTCGAGCGTATCAGTCATCGTGTGGCGGTGATGTATCTCGGTCAAATCGTCGAGATCGGGCCACGCCGGGCCATCTTTGAGAATCCGCAGCACCCGTATACGCGCAAGCTGATGGATGCGGTGCCTATCGCAGATCCGCAACGTCGCCATCGCGAGCGTTCATTGCTTGTTGATGAGATTCCCAGTCCGGTGCGTCGGGTGGGGGATGACCCAGTAGTGGCGCCGCTGGTGCCAGTGGGCGAGGGGCATTTTGTCGCTCGTCATGCTGTGGGGGTGTATGCGGGCTAGGTGTTTTGTTGCCAGTTGAGTTGTCGGTCATCTAAGTGCATAGGCTCTCTCTATGAAGACGTCCGTGCCGGGGGCCTGAAAGCCTCACCGGGCCTATCGCGGCGACTCGGCCCATGACCTGTCCTGGTCTAATGTAAGTGGACACGTAGATAGGGTCATTGACCCTAGCC
>NZ_BAAGVG010000006.1:0-87079 GCF_054780995.1 Bordetella tumbae | reverse complement strand
AGTAGGTCATCGTCAGGCTCTTATCCTCAAAACCCCACCAGATTCCCTCTGGTGGGGTTTTGTCTTTGGTGCGGCAAAAAAATAACTCCTTCGTCCCGCATCCTCCGTAAAAATGATTTCATCCGGCAGATTTATCTAATTGCCGATCTCAGCGTGATCAAGGCATCCAGGCAAACGGCGCCGTCCTGTCTCAAGATGAATGGGTTGATGTCTACACCCGACAGGACGTCTCGCCAGTCGTCGGCCAGGCGGGATAGCGCGACCAGGGCATTCGCCAGTATGGGAATATCGAGTGCGGGTTTGCCGCGCCAGCCGTTCAGCAGTTTGTGCGACTGCACAGACTGGATCAGTGCGAGTGCTCGTTCTGTCGTGAGCGGAGCGCTGGCAAAGGCGACATCCTTGAATAATTCTACCGACACGCCACCCAGGCCAAACATCACCATCGGGCCGAACCACGGGTCTACATGTACCCCTAAGATCGTTTCAGTGCCTCCTTTGCTCATTGGAGAAATCAGCACGCCGGAAATGCGTAGATTGCCTGGCACGCCGGCTGCACGTTGTTGCAGCGTGGCATAGGCGTTCCGAACGGCCTGGTCGTCCGGCAGATCCAGCAGGACGCCTCCCATCTCGGTTTTGTGCAGAATGTCCGGCGATACGATTTTTGCCACGACAGGAAAACCGATTGCGTTAGCGGTTTGTACGGCTTGTTCCGCAGTCGTGCATAGTGTTTCGCGCAGCATGGGCAATCCATATTGCGCGAGGATATGCTTGGCTTGCGCTTCGTCGAGTTGCGTACCGGCCACCGGGACAGCAACGATAGGCGCACAGGTTTCTCTGGCCTGATGATGGACTAGATGGCGCCGCCGTTCAACCAGCGCGGCCAGCCCTCCCAACGCAGCCATGGCGCGTCCAGGATCAGCAAAGATAACCAAATGGCGCGTCTCTATCTCTGCGCGCATTTTTTCGCTGTGCGGTCCCACGAGAACGACGAGCTTGTCTGGATGGTCGCGGCGCAGCTTCCCTAACGATTCCAGCATGTCGGGAAAACGGCGTTCGTCGCAGGGAATCTGTGCCAGATAAATACACAGCGTGGACCAGTCCGTGTCTTGCAGGAGCATCTCGGCCAACCCGGGGATGCCTTGCTTGACCGCACTGATTTGCGCTGTGGTGTCCAACGGGTTGTCGCCGATCGCAAACGGGACAAGCCCGTGTATACGGTTCTGTAATGCCGGTGGGATGGAAGGGATGTCAATGCCGTGACGTTCGGCGTCGTCGGTCATGAGTACGCCGATGCCGCCTGAGACGGTCAAAATACCCGCTCGGGGGTTGGCCGGTAGCGGCAGGTGGGTGCACAGATAGGCGATATCCAGCATTTGTTCAATGGTGCTCGCCCGATATGCGCCACACTCGCGTATGACTGCGTCAAAGATGCGATCATTGCCTGCGACTGCGCCGGTATGAGTGGCTGCTGCAAGTTGCCCGCGAGACGAGGTGCCTACCTTCATCAAGATGACCGGCTTGTCGGCAGAGGCAGCCTTTAACAAGGCTTGGCGCAGCATGGCGCCGTCTCGGCACCCCTCGATCGCAGCGCAGATGACCTGGGTGGCAGGATCGGAGGCGAGGAAATCGATGCATTGGGCGACATCGACATCAGCTTCGTTCCCAGTGGCGACAATGCGGGAAATACCCAGGTTTCGCTGGATCGCCTGCGCGTAGGCGCAGGAACCGAATGCTCCACTTTGCGTGGCGAAACTGACGCCACCGGGTTGAGGGGAGAGCGCTTCCAGAGCGGTGGAAAACGTGGCGTAAAAACGGTTGCTGGTGCTGACGATGCCCAGGCAGTTGGGGCCCAGCAACCGTACCCCGTGTTTGGCTGCCAATGAAACCAGCGCATCCTGATGCGCTTGTCCGGCGGGGCCTTCTTCGGCAAATCCCGAGCTGAGGATTTGTACGTGACGTATGCCTTTCTCGATACAAGCCTGCAGCGCGTCGTACGCGCCAGTCGCCGGAACGATGATCACGGCGTGGTCTATCGCATCGGGGACGTCGTTCAGTGTCGGATAGGCTTTCAGTCCCTGGATCGTGTCGTAACGGGGATTGATCGGAAAGATTTTTCCTTTATAGCCAGCCTCACGCAGGAAACGGATAGGCCGTCCGCCAAGTTTATCGGGATCCGACGAGGCGCCGATGATGGCGACCGATGTCGGATCGAAAAAACACTGCAAAGGATGTGCAATCGCAGTCATCAGTCGCCTCGCGAGCCCTGGGTATTCACGCCGTGGGAAAAAGAGGTGTAGCCGCCAGATCGCAGATTGTGGATTTTCTGCTCGTAAGTCAGCGGGTCACCATAGCGTAATGCATTGGCCAATAGCCGAGTTGCCAACTGTGCCGCCGGCATTTCGCGGGTCATGCCCATGCCGCCGTGCAGTTGAATAATCGTTTCTGCAAATCGAATGGCCTCGTTTCCGATGTACAGACCCAGCAAATCCAGCGCTGGGATATCGTCGTTTGCTGCAACAGGTTCCAAGGTTCTCAGGGTGGCTTGTAGCAGGCTTCTGCAGAGTTCATAGACGACGTATAAGCGGGCGACATCATGGCGCAATGCTTGGAAATCGGCGAGAGCATGGCCAAACTGTTTGCGCTCGATCAAATACGAAATCGTGCGGCTCAATGCGCTGCCCATGCTGCATACCGAGTCGGTGGCCGTGGCTGCCGCCGCGATACGCCAACCCGCGTGGATGGACTGGGCCGCAGCGGTACCGGTGGCGAGAGTGTCAGCATCACTGACGTGAAATTTATCCAGCTCAAAGACGGTAATCTGACGATCATCCATGGTGCGATAGACAGTACTGCTGCACGTCAACTGCTCTATGGCAAGGCAAATCAGCATGGCCTTGTTGTTGCCGACGGCATCCCGGCCGATCAACAGCACGTGGGTGCAATCATCAGTCAGCTCGATGCCGGAGGTGGTTCCCGATAGCTGCCAGCCGTGTTTGTCTTTGCTCGCGGATAGCGGTGGCGTCGGATCGCCCGGATGGAGCGGTCCTCCTACTTCGACGATGATGGCGCCGTCGGCGATACCGGTTTGCAGGGTATGTGCAGATGGCTGTTTGGGCAATGCATTCAATATGGTGGGTATCACGCCGCACCGCGTCACAATGGGAAGGTTGACCGCATGCGTCGCGATGCCTTCGATGATCGCAGCCAGGTCTTGGAGATCGCCACCCGCGCCGCCTTGTGCCTCCGGGATCAGCACCGCGTTCCATCCCATTTCACGGATGAGGGCGGCAGCAGGGCGATTGCCAGGACGGTTCGCCATGTCCTGTGCGACGCGGGCAGCGCTTTCCGACAATAATCCCGGGAACAAGGTATTTGGTTCAAACGGCATATCTCACGCTCCAAACAACGATTTTGCAATGACGTTCAGTTGGACCTCGGTCGTTCCTCCTGCGATGGTTTTCGACCGAGAAAACAGGTAGTTCTGCACCCATAGGCCATCGCTTGTCGATGCCTCGTCATCACGGACGAGTTGCTGTGCACCGACAGGTCCAGCGACCAGTAGTCCGATCCGCGTCAGTGATTGCGCAATGGCGCTGCATGCCTGTTTCAATGCGGAGGGTTTGGCGCCCAACGGCTCGCGGCGCGTCATGGCGTCAATCGCTGAGGCCAACATTTCCCGCGCGCCTTTTATTTGCGCCGCCAGCATGGCCATCTGGTGTTCGAGCGAGGAAAAATCGCGCATAGGCTGACTGGCCTGATGTTCTGCCAGCAAGCGCGCCACGCGTCGCCATTGACGTATCAGCTGCGAAACACTGGCGGGTGGCAGACGCTCGCGTTCCAGCAGATATTTGGCGCAAGCCCAGCCTTGACCCTCGGTGCCCAGGAGCCTGTCTGCAGGAACCCGGACATTGTCCAGAAAGGTTTCGTTGACATGATGCCATCCATCTATCGTACGTATCGGCCGCACGGTAATGCCGGGCGTATTCATGTCGATCAGGAAAAGCGAAATGCCTTCTTGTTTTTTTGCTTCGCGTGATGTGCGGGCCAGCAGATAAATGCGATCTGCTTCGTGGGCATGCGATGTCCAGATTTTTTGGCCATTGATGACATAGTGGTCACCGTCACGCACTGCTGGTGTGCTTAATGAGGCAAGGTCCGATCCCGCACCTGGTTCAGAATAACCCTGGCACCACCAATCCGTGGTGTCCCGAATGCGTGGCAGAAAGTATGACTTCTGCGCTTCGGTGCCGAACTGCATGATGACGGGACCAATGTGCCCAAGGCCGTGGTGATACAACGGAGGGCAATCCTGGTCGGCCATGACTTCTTCGAAAATCATGCGTTGCCGTAGGCTCCAGCCCGTGCCACCATACTCGACGGGCCAGTTCGGTGCAGCCCAGCCGCGCTGATAAAGAATCGCTTGCCACTTGCTGTAGACCGGACGCGTTATTTTTTCACCGGAGGCGACGATTTGCCGGATGTCGTCAGGACAATGCGTCTGGGCGAAGTGGCGCAGCTCCTCACGAAAAGCGGCATCTTGTTCGTTCTCGCGATGTCCGTCAGACAAGAGCGCGGAATAGCGGGGATTCAATTCTGGTGGCATATCAACGGCCTTTATAGACAGGAGTACGCTTTTCCAGAAATGCGCGCTGGGCCTCGTTGGCGTCTTCGGTTTTTGAGAGTGCGACGGTGATGTTCTGTTCGAAGCGATAGCCTTCTCGTGGAGGCATGGAGGAGGTGACTTGCGAGGCTTCCTTGGCATAACGCAGCGCGATGGGGGCTTTGCTGGCGATCTCTTGTGCGAGCGCCATGACGTAAGGCATGAGTTCTGCCGGAGGCAGGCTGGCCTCGATCAACCCCAGTCGATAAAGCTCGTCAGCCGAGACTTTCATGCCGGTAAAGAACATGCGGCGTGCGCGCGATTTGCCGAATACGCGCTGCAATAGCGCCGTGCCGCCCGCGAGCCCCACGTTGATTTCCGGCATGGAAACGTAGGCGTTATTCGATGCGACCCAGATGTCGCACGAGGTCATCAGCCCAAAGCCTGCTCCCAATGCAGGGCCATTCACAGCGGCGATCACGGGTTTGTTGCATTCTTGTATCGCCAATGATGATTCACGTACCAGGCGGTTGTGCCGCCAATAGGCGCCTGGGCCTTTTTGTTTGATCGCGGGCCGTTCCGATACGTCTGCGCCCGCGGAGAATACGGATGTCTTGCTGGCCAATACGACGCAGCGGACATCGTCATCATCGTTGAAGCTATCGAAAACCTCGACGATTTCCGCGCGCATCTGCGCATTCTGTGCATTGACGGGCGGACGGTTCAAATACACGATGGCCACGTGGCCGTCGCGTTCGACTTCCAGGCATTCATAGGTCATGCTTTGCTCCTCGTTCAGGGTCAGTACGGCATTCTTGTTGCAAGCAGGTGTTATTGCAGACGCAGGTCGGCACTCGTCTTGGCCAGTTTTTGCAGACGCTCCGATTCGTAGTCCAGAAAATCGGAAAATTGTTCAGGCGACCCGACGGATAACAGCAGCCCCGTTTTATCGATGGCGGCTTTCACGGTGGGGTCTTCTACGGCGTGGCGCAGATCGGCATTGAGCTTGTCGACGATGGCGTCGGGCGTGCCTTTGGGAACCAGAAATCCGAACCAGCTGCCAAAGACCAAGTCCACACCCAGTTCTCGGAATGTAGGTACGCCGGGCGCGAAGGGATGCGGTTTTTCACTGGCAATGGCAATGGCCCGCAGCTTGCCTGCTTTGACATTAGGCATGGCGGACGGACCGTCGAAAATACCGTCGACTTCTCCTGCAAAGACGTCATTCATCGCGGGGGATGTCCCGCGATAAGGTACGTGCGTAATCTGTACTCCGACCGCGCGAGCCCATAGTTCAGCGGCGACGTGCGGGCTGGAGGCGATCCCCGATGAGGCCAGGCGTAGGTTTCCAGGAGATTTTTTTGCTTTGGCGACGACGTCGTCCAGCGTATGCAGATCACTGCGTGCCGATACGACGAGCATGTTGCGGCTGTTGCCTAACAACATGACCGGGCGAAACGCATCTTTGTCGTACGAGAGATCTTTGCGCAGGATGGGGTTGGACGTGTACGCATAGCTCGTCAAGAGAATGGTGTTGCCGTCGGGCTCGGAGCGTGCGACAGCGGACGTGCCTATCATGGTGCCGCCGCCGGCTTCGTTCTTGACGATGACGGGGACCTTCCATTGACGTCCCAGATAGTCCGCAATGATGCGGCCATAGACGTCTGTGACGCCGCCAGGGGCATACGGGACCACGATCGTCACAGGTTGACGCGGGTAGTCCTCGGCAGCCGTGGTTGTTGTGGTGATGACAGATGCGCTGATGACAGCAGCACACAGGTGCAGCAGTTTTTTCATCCATTGCTCCGAGAAGCCTCGGCATTCATGCCGGGGAGGTAAGGGGCGCAGCCGCAAGGCTGCAAGATTGGTCTGATTTGAGTTGATGGCTGGATAAATATCCAGTTTTCTGGTCTGGCGCGGATAGGATCTCGGGCATGCAAACCAAACGTGCCTACCGATTCCGGTTCTATCCAACTCCCGAGCAAGCGATCACGCTGGCTCGCACGTTCGGTTGCGTACGTGTGGTCTACAACCACATGCTTAGTCTTCGTTCGACGGCCTGGGCTGAGCGACAAGAGAGTCTGGGGTATAGCGCGGCATCTGCGGCCCTGACGGCACTGAAAAAGCTGCCGGACTACGCGTGGTTGAACGAGGTCAGCAGTGTTCCGCTGCAACAAACGCTGCGCCATCTGCAAACGGCGTTTACCGGATTCTTTGCCAAGCGAACGGGATATCCCCGTTTCAAGCGCAAGGATGGCACGCAATCGGCGGAATACATCGCCAGTACCTTTCGATGGGATGGCCGCTCGCTCAAGCTGGCGAAGATGACTGAGGCGTTGCCCATCCGTTGGTCCCGTCAAATTCCCAAAGCCGCCAAGGTCACTACTGTCACGGTCAGCAAAGACGCAGCGGGCCGATACTTTGTCAGCCTGCTGTGCGACGACGTGGTGGCGCAGAAAGGGCCTACGTCGACCTGTGTCGGGATTGATCTGGGCCTGTCTCATTTTGCGGTGCTCTCAACAGGAGAAAAAGTCGATGCGCCACAGATCTTTCGCAAGCATGAAGTTAAGTTGGCCAAGCTACAGCGCCAATTGGCCAAGAAACAAAGGGGATCGGCTCGTCGTGCCAAGGCCAAACTGAAAGTCGCCAAGCTGCATGCCAAGATCGCAGACACCCGCAGGGATTTCCTGCACCAGCTTTCTACCCGGTTGATCCACGAGAACCAAGTGATTGCCGTAGAAAGCTTGTCTGTGTCCAACATGCAGAAGAACCGCTGTCTTGCTAAGTCCATCGGCGATGCCGGATGGGCGGAGTTTGTGAGGCAGCTGGAATACAAGGCCCGTTGGTATGGGCGTGAGTTCGTGCGGGTGGATCGCTGGTACCCATCGAGTAAGCGTTGCCACAGCTGTGGGTATGTTTCAACGAAGCTGCCGTTGAGCGTGCGTCGGTGGTCCTGTCCGGGATGCAACGCCGACCACGACCGCGACATCAACGCGGCGCATAACGTATTAGCCGCCGGGCTGGCGGTGTTAGCCCATGGAGAAACGGTAAGACCTGAGTGCATGAGTGAGGATGTGCAACGGCTCGGTTCGGTGAAATGGGAATCCCTTTCCTTCTAGGGAAGGGAGCAGTCAATGATTGTCTCCGTCCAGCTTGAAAAGAGGGCAGCGCCTATTCGATTTTTATGTGAGCGCTTTCGATGAGGGTTTTCCATTTCCTGCTTTCCGAACGGACCAGTGCATCCATCTGTTCGGGGGTACTGCCTTGCGGTGTTGTTCCTACGGCTATCAGGCTTGCACGCAACTTGGGGTCCTGCAGTGCCTGGTTCAACGTGGCGTTGAGTTTTCTGATGATGGCTTCAGGCGTTCGGACAGGAGCTGTGATGTAGTTGACCGGATAGGCCTCGAAACCCTGCAGTGTTTCAGCAATGGCCGCAATGTCGGGCGCCGTGGGATTGCGTGTCGATGTCGACACGCCCAATGCGCGGACGGCACCAGCTCGGATATCCGGCAGATAGACGCTGAGTGTGTCTATTGTCATCGGCACCTGTCCGCTCAGGACATCGGTGCGTGCGGGCCCTGTGCCTCGGTAGGGCACGTGAAAAATATCGATGCCAGCCTCCTTTTTAAAGAGCTCTCCAGCCAGATGGCTGCTGGAGCCGATCCCCGAGCTGGCGAACCCCAGCTTGCCGGGATGGGCGCGGGCATAGTCGATCAGCGTTTGCACATCATGTACCGGCAGATTTTTCGAAACCACAAGGACGTTTGCGCCTTCGGTGACTTTCCCGATAGAGACGAGATCATCGAAAGGCCGATAGGGCAATTGCTTTAGCAGATATGGTGCCGTCATTTGCTGACCGGGCGTGGTGTACAGCAGGGTGTAGCCATCGGCAGCCGCATGCGCGACATAACTCGCGCCCAGGGTGCCTCCCGCCCCGGGTTTGTTTTCGATCACGATGGTCTGCCCCAGGGCTTTGGACCAAGGCTCGGCGATCTGACGGGCGTTGTTGTCGGCGCCGCCTCCAGGCGCAAAAGGGACGATCAGATGAATCGGGCGCTGCGGAAAAGCGTCTGCTGCCTGGGCCTGTGGCATGGCCGTAAATACTGCAAGCATCAACCACAAAGTCAGCGTGACGCGGACGTTGTCATTCATGTTGTCTCCACCTATCTACTTGTTTTATCTGAGAAAACTTGTGCTTTAGGCGCTATGCTGCTTAGTATTATCTGAACTGACCGACCGGTCGGTCAGTTCAGATATGATAGATCGTTTCCTCAGAAATTCAAGTCTTTGAATCCCTGATGCATCTTTACAAGGCGCAGCGTTCGCTATGTCTCGCCCTGCTCGAGTTACCTATGTCCACTTCGGCGATATAGGACGATGGGAAATTTTTTTGTCGGATTGGAACCATGTTTATGTGGGTTGCCACATAAGGTAATGGTTGATGTCGATTTGCCCTCAGGTGGTCGTTTCAATCTGACGTTCGGAAGGCCGTGTTCCGGTGTCTCTTGTTTTTTCCATCTCATCTCTGCGAGCTACTTCATGAGAATCGATCCAAACCGCCCTGTCTCGGAGACCTCTGCAACAGGACTCCATAACGTTTCGGGTGAGTCAGCGGGGAAAATTCCCAATGACGACTTTTTTTCTGCCGTGACCAAGGGGAGTAACGAAGAGGTCGCCGGTATGTTTGCGCGAGGCCGAGTCGACCTCGCCGCGATAAACGACGCTCACGGGCAAACTCCGCTGCATATGGCGATCGCCATGGGGCACAACGAGATCGCGAAGACGATACTGGCTCATTGCGGCGACAATCCCCAAGTGCTGGATGCTCCCGACAGACAAGGATATACGCCGCTAATGCGGGCCGCCGCATTGAAAAATGTGGACCTGATGCAAGCCTTGGTGAAGGCGGGAGCGAGCCAGCCCAATAGTCAGAAGGTGAAAGACAATCTTTCCTCTACGGAAAAGCAAGCGATCAAAATGTCGGCAGTGTTGATCGAGGCAAAAGGGGATCTCAATGCTGCGTTGGAAATCGCTGTTAAAGAGGGCATGAACGGTATCGCAGAATTGTTCGCCGACAATGGAGCCGATCCAGCGTCACTTTTGCAGCGTGTTGCAGAGCAAGCCAGCACTGGCGATAAGCATGACAGAGTACTTGCCTCACGTACTACCAACGCGGTGCTGTTGTTAAGAAATATCTTGCGTCAAGACAAGTTTAGCAGCGAGGGCGCGTTTGAAGCAGTCCTGGACAATTTGGTGAGATCAGGGGACGTGAGGGCACTGAGCACAGTGCTGATGGAGAACGACGACGCGACATCGCTTTTCAAGCATTACGCTCAATCGAATGAGCTAAAGGAAGCGACCTCTTTGTTCAAAGCCGGTGCCATTGCGGACGATGCGCTATGGGATCTAGCCGAGGATGCAACGCTGACCGCCTCAGAAAAGAAAATGAGTCTGGGCGTGCTCATTACCGCGGAGAAAAATGTGAAGGCCGAGGCAGATGGCGCGGGTCATGTCACACCTTCGCACAGTGCCGCGCGTATTGCAGGTCTCGCAGATACTGCTATGGAACGTGCGGTATCGGAAATGTATGAACAAGGGAAACAGGACGAGGCAAAACTCTTGGTTAAAGCCGGAGCGCCTGCGGTAGCGTTGCTGATGCATCTTTGCCAGAAGGGCGATATGCGCGCTGCAAAATCACTCATTAACCTCGGTGCTGATTTCATTACCACGATGAATCTGCTGATGGAGCAGCGGCGGCAGAGCGATGCTGATGTCTTGGCTGTCGCGCTGAGCGCGGCACGGGATGAAAAAATCGCCGCACGAAATTAAGGCCCTTTACTGTAGCTAAACGGGTTCGTCCTCACCGGTGAGAAACGCGGGAGGGCGACTTCAGCATGCCGTACGCGGGATTGCGGGTGCCGGTTAATACCGAGGTGGAACCGCAGCCGGTGCGCGAACAGGGGGGAGCCTAGAATCATGCGCCGGGATCTCTGGATCGTCCCCTTCAATCAATAAAGCTCGTCAGCCGAGTTGACCGACCAGTCGGTTAGTTGGAATATGATGGATCGTTTCCTCAGAAAATCGAGTCTTTGAAATCCCGTATCATCAATTTCGTGTTTTCAGGACAGATCCCTCAGCTATGACCACACGTGAGCCCGAGCGTAATAATCAGATCATTGACGTGGCCCGCCGGTTGTTTGCCCGCCACGGCTATCGTGGCACATCGTTGAACATGATCGCGGCCGAGGTGGGAGTCTCGAAGTCTGCGCTCTATCACCATTTCCCGGACAAAGAAACGCTATACCGAAGCCTGGTTGCCAGCGGCATGCAGGTCCTGTTCGAGTATGTGCGTGACCGGATGCCGCCTGCGGAAAGCGGCGCGGCGGAGCGCTTGTACAGTTTCATGAGAGCGTCGATTCAGTACTACGAGCAGTTTCACGATAGCTGGGTGTCCGGCTCGCAGCTCTTTTGGTCGGCCGAGAATGAGGAAACGCGGGCCATGGTGCTCGAGTGGCGTGATGCCTACGAGGAACTGTTGAAAACCTCGATTCGAGATGGCATTGCTACGGGTGTATTTCGTCCTGGTACAGACGTCAGCCTGGCCAGTAAATTTCTGTTGTCGTCGCTGAATCAATTGTCCCGCTGGTACCGGCCGGATGGCGAAAAGACGGCGACAGAAATCATGGATAGTTTTGTGGGTATGTTTTTGCAAGGGATAGAACAACCGCCACGGGCGAGATGAGTTCATTACGTCTTAGAGAAAAAAAGTCGTATGGATCAAGCGCAGCGGGAGAACCATACGATTCAATATTGATTGATGCTGGAGCGCCCGTTGGCGGGGCCGATGTCTGTTTCTGACTCGGCCCCGCCGGCCCCGTATTGCAATGGAATTAGGCTGCTGGAGCGTTATCCGGTTGTCATCGCGATGGACCTCGCGCGGGGCGTCTTGTTATAGCTCTGTGCGAGTGGAATGGGTCTGGTTTACAACGAACTCAACGACGCTTGCCATGGGGCATTGTTTTGCGTGTTGCCGTTCATGCGTTTGCCCGATACTCGACCGGTATATTGCTGATCACCTGCGGTGAATTGAATCGTC
Organism: Bordetella tumbae; assembly: GCF_054780995.1. Lineage (NCBI taxonomy): Bacteria > Pseudomonadati > Pseudomonadota > Betaproteobacteria > Burkholderiales > Alcaligenaceae > Bordetella > Bordetella tumbae. The sequence goes on along the minus strand of NZ_BAAGVG010000006.1, from coordinate 75,383 downwards.
TCTCCTTCAAGCTTGGCATCGGTGATCGGTGTGACGTTATTGCCATCGCGCAGTGATCCGCTGAGCATCTGGTAGGTTTGCTGCAATACGAGTTCTTTGTCACCGAGTTTCCACGTGCCAGCGACTTTGGCGGGGACGATCCACTTGTGGGCGTTGCAGTAAGCGGTGCAGTTTTCGCTGACTTGTGCGGATTCGTCGGGTTGCCAGTCGCCCATGGTGAATGAGTTGGAGACGACTCGTGTGCCGGGTTTCATTTCCAGGATGATGGGACGTAGGCGTTCATTCAGGCTGGGCAGCAGAAACAAGGTCAATACGGTGGCTTCGGAGAAATCCGATTTGAAAATATCCGCTTGTTCGAATGTCGCTTTGTCAGCGACTCCTTCGGCTTTTGCGGCGCGTTGGGCCAAGGCGACCATGTCGGGGTTGAATTCGATGCCGCGCGCCGTGGTGCCGCGTTTGGCGGCGGTGATGACGGTGCGGCCGTCGCCTGATCCCAGATCGACCAAGCGGTCTTGCGGGGTGAGCTCAGCCATTTCCAGCATGCGGTCGACCAGCGCTTGAGGTGTGGGAACCCACACCACGTCTTTGCCGGACTGACCGACCGTGGGTTCATAGGTCGAGGGCTTGTCAGCCGTGGTCTGGGCGGCGACGCTCGCGTGCCAGGCCATGGCGCACAGCACGGCAGATACTAGGGATTTTTGCAGCGTTTGCATTGACGTTCTCCTTGTTGAGAGGGCAAGTCAGAGGGCGGCATCGTCCCGCGGACGGGCGGTGGCGACGGGTTCTACAGCTTTGTTTCTAAGCAACAAGAGCGGAGTGCCGGCAGCCAGCACAGCCAGTCCGATCCAGGCCGCGGCACCGGTGTGCAGAATGCTCGCGTGCAGCATGTACAGGCACGTCAGGCAGAACGCGATCGGCGTGAAGGGATAGAGAGGAACGCGATAGGGCAGTTGGCGTTCTGGATGCCGCCAGCGCAGCACGAATACGGCGAACCCGATCAACAGCAGGAATCCCCAAAATACAGGGGCTGTGTAGTCCACCATGGCTTTGAAACCATCGCGCGTGATGGCGCCCATGCCGATCAGGGCCAGTGCGATGGCGCCTTGGACCAATTGCCCGTTGGCTGGGGTTTTGCCCCGGCCGTCCCAGATACCCATCCAATGCATGACAGAGAGGTCCTGTGCCATGGCATAAAAGACGCGGGCTCCGGTAAAGATGGTGGCGTTGAGGGTGGAGATGGCGGCGACGATAATGGCCAGCGTGACGATGGTTTCCCCTGCGGGGCCAGCGACTTGGCGCATCATGTCGGCAGCCACGGCATCCGAGGTGCGCAGCCCGTCCAGGCCGAGAATGGAGACGAGGGCGAGATTGGCCAGCACGTAGAGGACGATCAGAATGATTGTGCCGGTGACGAGGACTTTCGCGATGTTGCGCGGCGCGTCTTTGAGCTCGCCAGTCAGATAGGCCGCTTCGTTCCAACCGCCAAAGGTCAGCAATACAAAGATCATCGCCAGCCCTAGCGCGGCGGTGTCTGGTGAGATCGGCGCCGGCGGGGCAGCGGTTTCTGCCGGGGCGCCGAATAGTCCAAAGAGAATCACTGCAGCGAGGGCGCCTATCTCGATCAGGGTCACGACGACCTGCAGCGTTTTGCTTTCTGCCGTGCCGATGATGTTGATGCCCGTAAACAGAATGACTGAGAGGGCGGCGTAGAGCGCAGGGCCATAGGGACCCAGTGGAAAGAGTTGAGCTACATAATCGCCCAACATGAACGCGACACCCGCGATGGCGCCCGTCTGGATGACGGTGCCCCGTGCCCAGCCAAATAGCATGGCGACAGGACGTCCATAGGCTCGCGACAGAAAGTGGTATTCACCGCCTGCATGAGGGTGCGCCGCGGAGAGCTCGGCATAACAGAGTGCACCGATCAGCGTGACCACACCACCGGCCACCCAGACCATAATGAACGCCCATTCCGAATCGACATTGGCCGCGACGATAGAGGGAGTCCTGAAGATACCGATGCCGATGACCAGGCCTACGAGAATAATGACGGCATCAAAGACCGACAGCAGTCCTGCGGGTTTGGCCTCGACGTGGTGAGAGGCTTGAGTGGGTGATGCCGTACTGCGCTGGTGTAAATTGTTCATCCATTGCTCCGAAAAACCTCGGCATTCGTGCCGGGGAGGTAAGGGGCGCAGCCGTAAGGCTGCAGGATTGGTCTGATTTGAGTTGGTGACTGTATGAATATCCAGCTTTCTCGTCTGGCGTGGATAGTATCTCGGGCATGCAAACCAAACGTGCCTACCGATTCCGGTTCTATCCAACGCCCGAGCAAGCGATCACGCTGGCTCGCACGTTCGGTTGCGTACGTGTGGTCTACAACCACATGCTCAGCCTTCGTTCGACGGCCTGGGCTGAGCGACAAGAGCGCTTGGGGTATCACGCGACGTCTGCGGCCCTGACGGCACTGAAAAAGCTGCCGGACTACGCGTGGTTGAACGAGGTCAGCAGTGTTCCGCTGCAACAGACACTGCGCCATCTGCAAACGGCGTTTACCGGATTCTTTGCCAAGCGAACGGGATATCTCCGTTTCAAGCGCAAGGATGGCGCGCAATCGGCGGAATACACCACCAATGCCTTTAGATGGGATGGTCGTGCGCTCAAGCTGGCGAAGATGACTGAGGCGTTGCCCATCCGCTGGTCCCGTCAAATTCCCAAAGCCGCCAAGGTCACTACTGTCACGGTCAGCAAAGACGCAGCGGGCCGATACTTTGTCAGCCTGCTGTGCGACGACGTGGTGGCGCAGAAAGCGCCTACGTCGACCTGTGTCGGGATTGATCTGGGCCTGTCTCATTTTGCGGTGCTCTCAACAGGAGAAAAAGTCGATGCGCCACAGATCTTTCGCAAGCATGAAGTTAAGTTGGCCAAGCTACAGCGCCAATTGGCCAAGAAACAAAGGGGATCGGCTCGTCGTGCCAAGGCCAAACTGAAAGTCGCCAAGCTGCATGCAAAGATCGCAGACACCCGCAGGGATTTCCTGCACCAGCTTTCTACGCGGTTGATCCACGAGAACCAAGTGATTGCCGTAGAAAGCTTGTCTGTGTCCAACATGCAGAAGAACCGCTGTCTTGCTAAGTCCATCGGCGATGCCGGATGGGCGGGGTTTGTGAGGCAGCTGGAATACAAGGCCCGTTGGTATGGGCGTGAGTTCGTGCGGGTGGATCGCTGGTACCCATCGAGTAAGCGTTGCCACAGCTGTGGGTATGTTTCACCGAAGCTGCCGTTGAGCGTGCGTCGGTGGTCCTGTCCGGGATGCAACGCCGACCACGACCGCGACATCAACGCGGCGCATAACGTATTAGCCGCCGGGCTGGCGGTGTTAGCCCATGGAGAAACGGTAAGACCTGAGTGCATGAGTGAGGATGTGCAACGGCTCGGTTCGGTGAAATGGGAATCCCTTTCCTTCTAGGGAAGGGAGCAGTCAAGAGTTTGTAAGCTTCAGAACAATAGGCCGCCAGCGTGGCGGGGGAGCTGCGGGAGTTAAATTGACTTCAACAGCGAAAAGCCGAAGGTATTGATGCCGTGTTCGCTACGGATACAGACGGACCCGCCATGCATGGACGCAATGGCGCGCACGATGGACAGACCGAGGCCGTGATGGATGCCGCTATGGGTGCGTGCGGCATCGCCACGGTAAAAGCGTTCGAATAGACGAGACTGCTGTTCAGGGGGAATCGGATCGCCGTGATTGGAAACGGAAACCCATGCATAGTCGCCGCGTATTTCAATGGCGACGACGACTTCGGTGCCGGCATACGCATAGCGCACGCTGTTGGAGAGCAGGTTGGCCAGTGCGCGATGGAACAGGCGTTTGTCGGCGTGTACGTCGGCCTCACCGTCGACGCGGACCGTGAGGTTGCGTTCGAAGAAGGTGTCCTCGACGTATTCCACGGTTTTACGAGATTCGGTCAGCAGCGAGATATCGCTGAGTTCCGCGGCACGATGTCCGTTCTCGGCGCTGGACAGGAACAGCATGTCGTTGACGATACTGCTCATCCGCTCGAGCTCTTCCAGATTGGATTCGAGCAAGTCTTGTAATGCACCGAGATCACGTTCGCGCACAAGGGCGACCTGAGTCTGGCCGATGAGATTGGTCAGTGGGGTACGCAGTTCGTGGGCGACGTCGGCGTTGAATCCCTCAAGCTGCAACCATGCGGCCTCGCGGCGCTCGAGCGCGTTATTGAACGACACAGCGAGTTCACGGATTTCCGGTGGCAGGCCGACGACGTCCAATCGTTGCCGGGGATTGTTGGGCGGCAAACTGTTGGCCTGCCGGCTGAGACGGCGTACGGGGCTCAAGCCCAGTTTTGCGATCCAGTACCCCAGTATGGCAACCAGCAAGATACCCAGGGCTGAGGTGATGCTCATGACCCGGGTGAATTTTTCTTTGGTGTGGATGTAGGCCGAGCAGTCGAGCGCGACGATGAATTCCACTTCGGGCCGATCGCCCGAGGCGGGAATGGTGCGGCTCAAGGTCGCCCAGATGTTGGACGGCTCGCGGACTTTGATGAATCCGAACGGTTCTTTGGGTATTTCCCAGCCGTCTTCCAGCAACAAGGGGGTGCTATAGGCAAAGCGCTCGTCCGAGGAGCGTATCCAGTAACGGACCCGCGCGCCTTCTTGGGAAAATCCGTCGAGTTTGCGGCGTACGGTGTCCCACTCTTGTTCGTTGGCGCGCGAGTGGATGTAGGGGTCTAGCAGGGTATGGTGATATTCCAGCTCACCGCGCACCTGTTCGCGCACGGACTCGGTCAATACGCAGTACAGAAAAAAAGCCACGCCCGAAAATACCACCGCTGCGGTGATGGCGAACATCGTCGCCAATCGCCATGCAATCGGTAGGCTGCGTCTCGGCCGTATCATGCGGCCTCGTCCGACTGGTCACTATGCCGGTTTTCGAGCACGTAGCCCATGCCGCGCACCGTGTGCAGCAGTTTGCGGCCATAAGGGGCATCGACCTTGGCGCGCAGGCGTTTGACTGCGACTTCGACGACGTTGATGTCGCTATCGAAGTTCATGTCCCAGATCTGCTCGGCGATCATGAGCTTGGAGAGGACTTCTCCTTGATGGCGCGCGAGCAGGCTGAGCAGCGAGAATTCTTTGGCAGTGAGATCCAGGCGCTGCCCTGCACGGGTGACTTTGCGCGCCAGGAGATCGATCATGAGGTTGTCGACTTGCAGAGTGGTGACCTCGTGCCCCTCTGTGCGGCGTCGCGTCTGGGCTTGCAGGCGGGCGACCAATTCCGTAAACGAGAAGGGTTTGGGCAGATAGTCGTCGGCGCCTTTGCGCAATCCCGTGACGCGGTCGTCTACGGCGCCGCGCGCCGACAGCATGATGACCGGCGTGGATTTCTGGCGGCGTAACTGGGTCAGCACGCCGTAGCCATCCAGGCCAGGGAGCATCAGGTCCAGGACGATGGCGTCATAGTCGAACTCGAGGGCCAGGTGCAGGCCGTCAACGCCCGTGTCGGCGATGTCGACGGTATAGCCGAGTTCGGTCAGTCCTCGCAGAATGTAGGAAGACGTTTTCGCTTCGTCCTCGACGACAAGTACTCGCATGGTGGAATTTGCTTTTGTACCAGGGGAAAAATGGCTCGTACAGTATGGGGCCAGTTTACGCAGGCTCGTAGGTCATCGCGCTGACGATACGCTGACATTTCTGTCAGCCAGGAGCTGAGGCCGTCCTGGTGTACGCGCATGTCGTCACGGGCTGTGGCAAAAGCCCAACTGCAATTAATGCCTAGTGTAGGGCAATCAGCGATGTTCGCCGTTTAGGTAGAGCCAATGTCCGCCGACGCGCAGAAACCGGCTGATTTCGTGCAGGCGCGTGGCGCGGCCTGCCTGACGGTAGCGAGCCACGAATTCGACCGTGGCGTGATCGGCGTCTGGCTGGTGATGTTGCTTGATCTGCAGGCCTAGCCACTTCAGGTCAGCGGGGTTGGGCTCTAGTTGGGCGGGGCGTGTGTCGGGGTGCCAGGTGTCGAGCAAATACGGCAAATCGTCCAGCACAAACGCGCTGTAGCGCGAGCGCATCAAGGCTAGGGCGTCAGGGGCGAGCAGGCGCTGCGGGCCGCGATGCCACGGTTCGCAGCAACGCGCATAGGCCAGGCCGCTTTCGCACGGACACGCGGACATGGGTCAGACTACCAAGTCTTGATAGTCGGGGTGCCGGACGATATAGGCCACGGCATAGGAACACAAGGGCAGAACGCGCCAGCCGCGCTGGCGAGCCGTGTCCAGGGCATGCCGGGTGAGGGCTGCTGCGATGCCCCGGCCGCCGACGGCACTGGGGACGCCAGTGTGCTGGATGATCATGGTGTTGTCGCGCAACTGATAATCCAGAACACAGGCGTGGCCGTCTACACGGGTTCCGAAGCGGCCTTGGGCTTCGTTATGCTCAATGACAAGCGTGGTGTCGGACATGGGCGTAAACCAAGGAAGACGAGTCGGCTGCTATAGGCAGATCAGCGATACATGAACAGGATAACCCAGACCGCAATCATGGCGATAAGGCCCACCCAGCATGATGCCCAGAAGCCTACGATGGGGGCTTTCACAATGAAGGGTACGCGTTTGGGCTCGATGTGGCCGAGCTGCTTGTTGGCATGGGCAAACAGGCCGAAGTTGAATCCCGGAAAGGCCAGGCGAAGGAAATAATCCTGGAAAATCGAGGTCTTGATGACCAAGGGGAATTGCCGAAACGATCCGTGCTTCAGTAACGGATGCTTTAGCGTAGCGTTGATTCTGTCCGTTTGTACAAAGAACAGCAAAATGCCGCAGATCGAGCAGACGACGAAGCACAACGTGACGAGACTGAATGCGTAGGCGAGAACGGGAGTGGACATGAGATGCAGTGCAGTAATGGATGGCTTGTGGGGCGGCGAGGCGGGAGCTACCCGCGTGTCTGTCCTTCGCCGCTGAGTACCCATTTCAGGGTGGTGAGGCCTTCGAGGCCGACAGGGCCGCGTGCGTGCAGGCGGTTGGTCGATATGCCGATTTCAGCACCCAGGCCATACTCGAACCCGTCCGCAAAACAGGTGGGCAGATTGACATAGACTGAGCTGGAATCGACTTCGCGTTGAAAGCGCTGGGCGGCCGAGAGATCCTCGGTCACGATGGCGTCGGTATGGCCGGAGCCCCAGCGAGCGATGTGTTCGATAGCTTGGTCCAGCGAGTCGACGATGCGTATGGCCAGGATCGGGGCGAGGTATTCAGTGGCCCAGTCCTCGTCGGTGGCGGGCTTGGCGGCAGGCACGATCTCGCACGTGCGAGGGCAGCCACGCAGTTCGACGCCGTGTGCGGTAAACGCGGTGGCCAGGCGGGGCAGGATCGAGATGGCGGCGCCCGCATCGATCAGCAGGGTCTCCATGGCGCCGCAGATACCGTAGCGATAGGTCTTGGCATTGAAGGCAATCGTATGGGCCTTTTGCGGATCGGCGGCGGCATCGATGTAGACGTGGCAATTGCCGTCCAGGTGTTTGATCAAGGGCACGCGGGCTTCGCGCGCCAGCCGGGCGATCAGGCCTTTGCCGCCTCGGGGAACGATGACGTCGATGTGCTCGGTCATGGTGATGAGCTTGCCTACTGCGGCGCGATCGGTCGTGCCGACAACCTGGACGGCTTCAGGGGGCAGATTGGCAGCCTGCAGGCCGGTTTGTACGATCTGTCCCAGCGCGACATTGGAGTGAAAGGCCTCGCTGCCGCCGCGCAGGATGGTGGCATTGCCTGATTTCAGGCACAGCGCTGCCGCGTCAATGGTGACATTGGGGCGGGATTCGTAAATGATGCCGATCACCCCCAGTGGTACGCGCATTTGAGCGACGCGCATGCCATTGGGGCGCACGGAGCCTGCTGTGGTGCTGCCGATCGGATCCGGCAGGTTGGCGATCTGATGCAGGCCTTCTGCCATTTTGTCGATGGCGTTGTCCGATAGGGTCAGGCGGTCGAGCAGCGCCGGCTCGAGGCCGTTGGCGCGTGCGGCTTCCAGATCCTGGGCGTTGGCGGCCTTGAGGACAGCCCGGTTTTCCAAGAGCGCATCGGCCATGGCGAGCAGCGCCTGGTTTTTGGCCGCGCCGCTGGCGCGCATCATGGCGCGCGAGGCGCGCCGGGCGTTTTCACCCAAGGCCAGCATGGCGTTATCGATATCAGAAGAGGACATGAGAGTGTCTGGCATGATTCGGAGGACGGCGCAGCATGCACCGGCAGATAGTCTTAAGTGTATCGTGCTGCGCGGCAGCGAAGGGAGAGCCGCGGCAGCAGGAGCGCAACCGCAAGGGGCGGCTGCGCAGAGCGCTGCAGCCTGCCGCGCGGGCCGCAGCACCAGATAGTCATCGAGCCCGGCTGCCGGCCGCTGCAACGCGCAGTGCCAGGCGGGTCATTTCTTCCCAAGGGTCTGCGAGGCGTCCAGAGACGGTCAATCCCTTGATCAGACGGTCGACCTCGTGCGCATGCTGGACCGCCGCCGGCCAGGCTTTGGCGGGAATGCGGCCCAGGGCCTGCAGGGCGAGTTTCTCGTGAGCCCCAAAAATCCGCAGCCGGCGCATCAGTGCGCCCGCGTCCTGGCCGGTGGCGCGGGCTTCGGCGACTCGTGCCAGCAGGCGGATTTCGTCGCCAACGGCCCACAGGACCAGGGGCAGGGCCTCGCCTTCGGCGCGCAGGCCCTCCAGCATGCGGATGGTGCGCGGTGCGTCGCCCGCGAGCATGGCGTCGCGCAGACCGAAAACGTCGTAACGGGCGACGTTGAGCACGGCGCGCTCGACGTCCTGGGCGGCTAATTGGCCTTCGGGATAAAGCAGGCCGAGTTTCTGGATTTCCTGGTGAGCGGCCAGAAGGTTGCCTTCGACTTTGTCGGCCATCCACTGCAGGGTGGCGGCGTCGGCACGCTGGTTTTGGCGCGCCAGGCGGGCGCCGATCCAGGCGGGCAGGCGGCCGCGTTCGATCGAGGCGATGTCGATCATCATGCCGCTTTGCGCCAGCGCCTGGACCCATTTGGCGTCGCGCGTGGCCTTGTCCAAGCGGGGCAGGGACACGACGATCAGGGTGTCGGGATCAGGTTGCGCCGTGGCTTGCGTGGCCAGTTTGGTCAGCGTGTCTGCACCTGTTTTCCCGGGCTTGCCGGTGGGCAGCTTGATTTCGAGGATGCGTTTATCGCCAAAGAGCGAGACGCTTTGCGTGGCGGCGAAAACAGCGCTCCAGTCACTGCGCGCATCCATGATCATGGAGGTGCGGTCGGTGTAGCCGGATTGGCGTGCGGCAGCGCGCAGGGCGTCGGCGGCTTCGATGACGAGCAGGGGTTCGTCGCCGGATATGGTGTACAGCGGCGCCAGGCGCTGCCCGGCGCGTTGCAGATGTTCTGCCAATCGGTCAGCGTCTAGCGGCTGCGCCATGCATCACCACGTGCCCGTGCCGGGCGTCCCTGGCGTTTGCCATGTTTCGGGCCGATTGTCGGACGGCACGACATTGGGGTCGTAGACCGGAGAGTCGGGATCGCTCTCGCCACGTTGTGCGGCTTCGTAGGCAGTGTTTACGTCAGGCGCCGTCAAGCGTCGGAGCAAACGGCTGACCAAGGCTTGTTGCATGGATTGGTACAGGGTTTCCATTTGCGCTTCTTTGGCCTGGACGACTTGGTCGTCGTACGGCATTTCGCGGTAGATCGACAAGGTGGTGTCGGGCAGGATGGCCACCCCTTTATTGGTGACTAGGCGAAATGTGAAGTTGATGCCGAGTTCGTATTCCTCGACACGGCCTTGCGCGTTGAGCGAGACCTCGCGCAGTGAGCGGCTATTGTCGACCACTTGCAACACGGCGTCGGCATCCTTGGTCTGGTCCGCGAGGCGCGTGTTGGGGGATGCCGCGCGTATGGCGCGCCGGACGTCGGCGCCAAAACGCGTGTTTTCGGGGATGCCGACATAAAGCGTATCGAACGGCAATGGCGTGACGCCACGCATGGCGAAGCCGCACGCCGCCAGCAGCATGACGGTCGCCAGGCTGGCTGCACGCAGCCACCAGCGGGAGCGGAAATGTTGCAGGCGGGGCGGGGCAAAGTGCATGCGTGACCTCTTAACCAACGACGTTGACGAGCTTGCCCGGCACGACAATCACGCGCTTGGGCGGACGGCCTTCGAGGAAGCGGGAGACTTCTTCTTGGCTGGCGGCGAGTTGTTCGATCTCTGCTTTCGAGGCTTGCGCTGCGACGCGGATCGAGCCGCGCAGCTTGCCGTTGACTTGCAGCATGAGCTCGATCTCGTCAGCCACCAAGGCGGCCTCGTCGACGTGCGGCCAGGGCGCGTCCAGCAAGTCGCCCAGCGGGGCTGCGTAACCCAGGTCACGCCACAGATGCCACGTGATGTGCGGCACGACCGGATACAGCACACGCAACAGGATGCCGATGGTTTCGGCGCGGGCTGCGTCGGCGTGGGCGCCGTCGGGGAGCTTGGCGCTGTCGATGGCGTTGAGCATTTTCATGCAGGCCGACACCACGGTGTTGTATTGGATCCGTTGGTAATCGTAGTCGGCTTGCTTGAGCAGGCTGTAGACCTCGCGGCGCAGATCCTTGACGGGGGCGGGGGCTTGAGCCCAATCGCTGCCCGCAGCCAGGCCGCGCGCAATGGACTCATGTTGGCCATGGCACAGCGTCCACAGGCGGCGCAAGAATCGATTCGAGCCATCTACGCCGGAATCAGACCACTCCAGGGTCTGTTCGGGAGGGCTGGCGAACATGACGAACAGCCGTGCAGTGTCGGCGCCGAGGGTATCGATGAGCGCTTGGGGATCCACGCCGTTGTTTTTCGACTTGGACATGGTGCCCACGCCGCCATACTGCACGGCGGAGCCGTCGGCCTTGAGTTTGGCGCCGGTGATGGCGCCCTTGGCGTCGTACTGGTTTTCGACTTCTTCGGGCCAGAAATACTCGATACCGCCCTGGGCGTTTTTGCGCGAATAGATGTGGTTCAACACCATGCCCTGGCACAGCAGCTTGGTGAATGGCTCGTCAAAATTCAGCAAGCCCATGTCGCGCATGACGCGTGTCCAGAATCGCGCGTACAGCAGGTGCAACACAGCATGTTCGATGCCGCCGATGTACTGGTCCATGGGCATCCAGTAATCGTTGCGGGTGTCGACCATGGCCTCGTCGTTGCCCGGCGAGGTGTAGCGCATGAAATACCACGACGAGTCCACAAAGGTGTCCATCGTGTCGGTCTCGCGCCGCGCGGGCTTGCCGCAGCTCGGGCATGAGCACGACAGGAATGCCTCGTTTTTGGCCAGCGGGTTGCCGCTGCCGTCGGGAATCAGATCATCCGGCAGGATGACTGGCAGGTCTTTTTCGGGCACGGGGACCGGACCGCAGTCGGGGCAGTGGATGATGGGAATGGGGGTGCCCCAGTAACGCTGGCGCGAGATCCCCCAGTCGCGCAGGCGCCAGGTGGTTTGTTTTTCACCCAGGCCCTGGGCTGTCAGGTCGGCAGCAATCGCGTCCACGGCTTCGCGGAACGTCAGGCCATCATATTTGTCGGAATTGACGGTGCGGCCGCTTTGTTTGTCGCCGTACCATTCTTGCCAGGCGTCGGTGGAATAGGTTTTGCCCTCGACCGCGACGACTTGCTTGATGGGTAATTGGTATTTCTGGGCAAAGGCGAAATCGCGCTCGTCGTGAGCGGGCACGCCCATGACGGCACCGTCGCCGTAGCTCATGAGCACGTAATTACCCACCCAGACGTCGATTTGCTCGCCCGTCAGCGGGTGAGTGACGGTCAGGCCCGTGGGCATGCCGGATTTTTCGCGCGTGGCGATTTCGGCCTCGGTGGTGCCGCCGAGCTTGCATTGCTCGATAAACGCGGCGAGTTCCGGATTGGATTGCGCTGCGTGCGTGGCCAGCGGGTGTTCAGGCGCAACCGCGCAGAACGTGACGCCCATGATGGTGTCAGCACGCGTGGTGAAGACGTACAGCTTGCCATCCTGGATAAGCTGGCCGTCCGCGCCGGCGATCTGGTGCGGGAATGCAAAGCGCAGGCCCTCGGATTTGCCGATCCAGTTTTCCTGCATGATGCGTACGCGCTCCGGCCAGCCGGGCAGGCCATCGCGGACTTGTTCCAGCAGTTCGTCGGCGTAATCGGTGATGCGCAGGTAGTAGCCGGGGATTTCGCGTTTTTCCACGAGGGCGCCCGAGCGCCAGCCGCGCCCGTCAATGACTTGCTCGTTGGCCAGCACGGTCTGATCGACCGGGTCCCAGTTGACGACCTGTGTCTTGCGATAGGCGATGCCTTTTTCGAGCATCTTCAGGAACAGCCATTGGTTCCATTTGTAGTATTTCGGGTCGCAGGCGCACATTTCGCGCGACCAATCGATCGCCAGACCCATCGATTTCATCTGCTTTTTCATGTAAGCGATGTTGTCGTAGGTCCATTTGGCCGGGGGGACTTTGGACTTGATGGCGGCGTTTTCGGCGGGCATGCCGAATGCGTCCCAGCCCATGGGCATCAGCACGTTGTAGCCGCGCATGCGCAGTTGGCGCGCCATCATGTCGTTGATGGTGTAGTTGCGGACGTGCCCCATGTGGAGCTTGCCGCTGGGGTACGGCAGCATGGAACACGCGTAGAACTTCGGCTTTTCGGTGCCGTCGGCGTTCTGGGCGTGCTCGGTGACGCGGTAAGCGTCGCGGGCCTGCCAGTCTTGGTGGGCGGCTGCTTCGACGGCGGTGGGGCTGTAACGTTCCTGCATGGGCTCGTGCGCGTATATATAGAAAGAAAGTGGGCCGCCGTTGCGCAATGCAACGGCGGTCAAACCCCTGATTATAGAGAGTCCCTAGCCGCGAGGGGCCACGGGCGGGTTTTCGGGGATGCGCGCCGATGGGGACCAGAGGGCGTAGGCCAGGCCAGCCAGGCTCACGGCCAGACCGCCGGCCGAGACCGCCAGCCATCCGCCGGCGGCGTACAGGAACGACGATATCAGTGAGCCGGCTGCGCCGCCAATAAAATAAGACGTCATGTAACCGGCGGTGAGCCGGCTGCGGGCGTCGGGTTGCAGTCGATAGATGGTGGTCTGGTTGGTGACGTGGACACCCTGAATCATCATGTCCAGAACGACAACACCAATCAGCAACGCCGCCAGCGAGTGTGCGCCCAGGGCCAGCAGCACCCACGAGGCTGCCAACAGTATCAGCCCGATCCTAGTCGCCAGATTGCCGCGTCCGCGATCATTGAGGCGGCCGAATCGATTGGCGGCAAAAGCACCCGCCGCCCCCGCCAGGCCAAATAGACCAATGGTGCTGTCACTGTAGGAATAGGGTGGATTGGCCAGCAGGAACGTCAGTGGCGTCCAGAACATGCTGAACGAGGCAAAGATCAACGCCCCCAGCAGCGAGCGAGCCCGAAAGAGAGGTTCACGCGCGTAGAGATGAAAAATAGAGGCCAGCAAGCTCGTGTAGCTGAGATGCGTGGTGGCCTTATAGCGCGGCAATACACGCCACAAGGCCGCGGCCATGATGAGCAGCAATCCCGATGCGACCCAGTAAACCGTGCGCCAACTGCCCAGTTCGGCGAGCCCGCCAGCTACCGTGCGTGCCAGCAGAATGCCGAGCAACAGGCCGCTCATGACCGTGCCCACAGCCTTGCCGCGCTGGTGAGGGGCCGCCAATGTGGCGGCGAACGGCACGAGGACCTGGGCGACCACGGACAATACGCCCGTGGCGGCGGTGCCTGCCAGCAGCATCGGAAAGCTGTTGGCAAAGCCTGAAATCAACAAGCCCGCAGCACTCAGCAGGGTCATGCACACGATCAGTGCACGGCGTTCAAGCATATCGCCCAGGGGAACCAGCAGCATCAGACCGATGGCATACGAGAGTTGGGCCGTCATGACGATGCTGCCGGCGGCGGTTTCGTTCAAGCCGAATTGCTGGCTGATGGTATGCAACAAGGGCTGCGCGTAGTAATTGCTGGCGACAATCAGCCCGGTGGCTGCTGACATCAACAAAATGATAGGTGTGGTCAGCGTGGGCGCGTGGACGGGAGTGGGATGAGACATGGAACAGACTGCAATCAAGAGGAGTGGGCGTTGGCGTCGTGCGGGCTGAGCAGTTGTCGCAGCAGCGTCGCGAGATGTTTGCGGTCGGCCGCAGGCAGCGGGCTCAATAGCTCCTCGAGCTTGATCAGGTAGTCATCCAGCACGGCTTTGATGACGCGCAATCCCTGGGGAGTCAGCGACACCAGGACGCTGCGGCGATCATCGGGGTTTGGCGCTCGGACCAGCAGGCCGGCTTGTTGCAAGCTATCCAGACGATGAGTCATGGCACCGGAGGACAGCAAAAGGGCGCCGACCAAGGCCTGTGGGTTCAGTGCATGCGGCGGGCCCGCACGGTACAGCGTGGCCAATACATCGAATTCACCCTGATGCAGGCCGTATTCGCGAAAAGTAATGTCTACCTCGCGCGCGGCGAGCGTATGCAGCCGAAACAGCCGGCTGAATACCGCCATGCTGGAGACATTCAGGTCGGGGCATTGCTCGTGCCATTGGCCGAGCACGAAATCAACATGGTCGCGCATGATTATCTTTACGTTAAGTATTTTGATATAAAGATAATTGGGCGAGCCTCGAATGTCAACGTTGCACGCAAAAACGGCAAGGCCCGCCTCTTGCGAGACGGGCCTTGCCGATCAAACTGTAGGGACTGTGCGCAGATTTACTGAGCAGCGTCTTTCAGTTTTTTCAGAGGACGAACCTTGACCTTGACCGAAGCGGGCTTGGCCGGGAACCAGCGCTCTTGGCCGGTGAACGGGTCTTTGCCGAAGCGCTTGGCCTTGGCAGGAACCTTTTGCACGGTGACTTTGAGCAGGCCAGGCAGAGAGAACTCGCCAACGCCTTTTTTGTTTACCGAACCCAGTGCAGCGTTTTCCAGGCCGGCCAGGACGGCCTTGACCGATTTGGCTTCCACGCCGGTCTGTGCGACCAGGTGAGCAACCAACTGCGACTTGTTCAGCGCTTCTTTGATGACGGGAGCCGCAACCGTTTTTACTGCAGCGGTCTTGGCGGCGGTTGCCTTTTTGGCAGGTGCTTTCTTAGCCGCAGCCTTGGTGGCAGGGGCTTTGGCAGCGGTCTTGCTGACTTTCTTGGCGGGAGCTTTTGCTTTGGTAGCCATGGTCGAAATCCGTATGTTGAGAACGCGAGTGAGCTCTGTACCGAAGATCGGCACGTGGCACCTCGCGCCCGATGATAGCGGAACTTCACGCGCTGTGTGCGTATTTCTTTGCGTTGACCCCTTAAAACATGTTGTTTTCGTGACAAAGACATAGCTGATTGCAGTCTCAGTTATCTGTAATTTATATCGTGATACGATATTTTTCGGGATCGGTGTGGCAGCCGGTCCTGTTTTCTTTTGTCGTTGCGCTCACTGTTCTTTAACCTGCTTTTCTCATATGGCTCCTCTTGCTTCTATGTCTTCTGCGCGTACGCCTGGTACGTCGCGATTAGGTGATTTCACGACGGACCGCCGGGTCCTCTTATTAATGTTGATGGCGGTGTTGGTCGGTCTGGCTGGCGTAGGCGCGGCGTGGTTGTTGCTGCGTTTGATTACGCTGTGTACCAACCTGGCCTATTTTGGCCGTCTGTCGCTGGAGGACCTGCCGATTGCGAGCCATGCCTTGGGATGGTGGGCCATCGCCGTACCGGTGGTGGGCTGCATCATCATTGGTTTCATGGCGCGTTACGGTTCAGAGAAAATTCGCGGCCACGGCATTCCAGAGGCCATGGAAGCAATCCTGATTGGCAAAAGCCGCATTCAGCCCAAGGTCGCAGTGCTCAAGCCCGTATCGTCGGCCATCTCTATCGGTACGGGTGGTCCCTTTGGCGCCGAAGGTCCCATCATCATGACGGGCGGCGCGATCGGTTCGTTGTTGGCGCAGATGGTGCATATGAGTTCCGGCGAGCGCAAGACGCTGCTGGTGGCGGGTGCTGCGGCGGGCATGACTGCGGTGTTTGGAACGCCTGTCGCCGCGATTTTGCTGGCCGTTGAGCTGCTGCTGTTTGAATGGAAGCCGCGCAGTTTCCTGCCTGTGGCGGTGGCTGCCATCGTGTCGGCAGCGGTACGGCCGTTACTGTTGCATGGCGCTCCGATTTTTCCGTATGCAGGCGTGGGCGAGCCGTCGCTGCATCATGTGGTGGCGTGGGCAGGCCTCGGTGTATTGGCCGGGTTGGGGTCTGGTGTGCTCACCTCATTGGTGTATCTGTTTGAAGACTGGTTCGAAAAACTGCCCGTTCATTGGATGTGGTGGCCCGCCCTGGGCGGTTTGGTCATCGGCATCGGCGGCATGATCGAGCCCTCTGCGTTAGGTGTCGGGTACGACAACATTACGGATTTGCTGGCGGGCAAACTGGCGATTCAGGCCGTATTGCTGTTGTTGATTGTGAAAGTGGTGATCTGGTCTGTTGCCCTGGGGTCGGGGACCTCGGGCGGCGTGTTGGCGCCTTTGCTGATTTTTGGTGGCGCGTTGGGGGCATTGATGACCCCCTTGCTGCCTGAGGCTAGCCCGGGATTCTGGGCCTTGCTGGGAATGGCGGCCATGATGGGAGGCACGATGCGTGCACCGTTGACGGCAACGTTATTCGCCGTGGAGTTGACGGGTAATTTCAGCGTGTTGCTGCCTGTGCTGACGGCCTGCGCATTTGCGTACGGCCTGACTGTATTGTTGTTAAAGCGTTCGATCCTGACCGAGAAAATCGCGCGACGCGGGCATCACATCACGCGTGAATATCACGTAGACCCCTTCGACCTCGTACGCGTGTCTGCGGTGATGACGACCTCGGTGCAGACGCTGCCGGCTTCGATGAGTGTGGCCGATGCCATTGCCCATTTCACAACGTCGCAGCGACGCCATACGGCCTATCCTGTGGTGGACGAGCAAGGCAAAGTGGTGGGGGAAATGACGCGCGCCGATAGTCTGGCGTGGACCATGGAGGACGAAGACCGCGCACGTCCGTTAGGCGACATGATGGCCGAGCGTGAACTTTTCCTGGGTTATCCTGACGAACTTGCCAGCCAGGTGGCTGATCGTATGGCGTTGACAGGCGTCGGCCGCGTGCCGATTGTCGAGCGTGCGACCGGACGCCTGGTGGGATTGGTGGGCCGCAAAGACCTGCTGCGTGTGCGGGCCGGCCGGCTGCGCGACGAGCGTGAGCGTACCGCCTATTTCCGTTGGCGTAGTGCGCGCCGGCGTCCGGTTGATTCCCAGTAGGAGTTCTCTTGTTCAAAAAAGTATGTGCCAGCTGGCTGCTCGTTGCAGCCTGCGTGGCAGGTGTGCCTGCGCAAGCCGCGGCCGTCGTGCCGCCGCCGGTGACGGCCAAAGCGTGGTTGTTGCTCGATGCCACGAGTGGTCAGGAAATCGCGTCATTCAATCCTGATACGCGAATCGAGCCGGCGTCGTTGACCAAAGTCATGACGGCTTATCTGGTGTTCCAGGCGTTGCGCGATGGACGGCTCTCGGCGCAACAGCAAGTGACCGTATCGACGCGGGCCTGGAAAGTCGCGCCGGGCAGCTCCAAGATGTTTCTCGAGCCAGGCAAGCGTGTGTCGATCGATGATCTGCTGTATGGCTTGTTGGTGCAGTCGGGCAACGATGCGGCGATTGCTTTGGCTGAGGCGACCTCCGGTTCGGTCGAGGCATTCGTGCAGCGGATGAACGAGCAGGCCGGGAAAATGGGCCTGCATGGGACGCGTTTTGCGAGTCCGCACGGCTTGCCCGATCCGAACACCTACTCGACGGCGCGCGATCTGTCGGTGTTGGCACAGCGTCTGGTCAGCGATTTTCCCGATCTGTATAGGACCTATGATTCGGTGCGGACGTTTACCTATAACAATATTTCGCAGTCGAATCGCAACCGCCTGCTGTGGTTGGATCCGAGTGTAGATGGCTTGAAAACCGGCCACACGGATTCGGCGGGATATTGTTTGATAGCCTCGGCGGAGCGCCCCGATGGCCAGATGCGCCGGCGTTTGATCAGCGTGGTGCTGGGCACAGGGTCTGACAAGCTGCGTACCCAGGACAGCCAGGTGTTGCTGAACTGGGGGTTCCAGAGCTTCAAGACCGTCAAGCTGTATGCTAAAGGGGAGGCTGTAGACACCCCGCAGGTCTGGAAAGGCGAGCAGGATGCCGTGCGTATCGGACTGGCGCGCGATGCTTACGTGACGGTTCCACGGGCCTCGGAGGTCAAGCCGGTCGTGACTCAGCAGCAACCCTTGGTCGCACCTATCGCCGCTCAGGCCGAGGTAGGGTCGTTGCAAGTATTGGTTGATGGTCGGCCTGCGGGACAGTGGCCGGTCGTGGCACTGGATGCGGTGCCGCAGGCCGGGATCATGGCGCGGACCTGGGATACGGTGCGGCTGTGGTGGCGGCAGACCATGGGGTAGACGCGAGCGGTGCGGTTCGATGGTAGGAACGGCCGGGCTTGAGCGGTGCGGTGCAATGACGGAAAGGTCGTGAGCCGCACGGCGCAATAACAGGAAAGGAGTGATCATGACCGTCGATATTCCTGGATTTTCGTCGCCGGCCGTTGGGCTGGATACGCCGTTGGAACTGCTTTCCGCGTGTCATGATCGGATGGGCCGCCAATGCGCCACGCTGCGGCGGTTGGCTGCGCATGTGGCGCAGCATGGTTCCGATGCTGTCGCGCAGACGGCGGCCGCCAGCGTGCTGAAGTACTTCGATACGGCCGCCGTGCTGCATCACCGTGACGAAGAAGCCGATCTCTTTCCTGCGCTGATCGATTCCATGGCGGGTTCGGACGCGAGATGTCTGCATGAAATGGTGGACGGTTTGACGCAGGAACACCGCCAATTGGAGGCCTTGTGGCGCCGCCTGCATAGTCCCTTGGAGGCAGTCAGTGCGGGGCATCCTGTCGAGCTCGACGAGACCAGTGTCGAGCAGTTTTGCGCGCAGTATGCCGCCCATATTCAGCGCGAGGAGGATGAATTGTTGCCCATGGCTGCGCGATTGCTGGACGATCTGGCGCTGTCAGAGATGAGTCAGGCGATGCGGGCGAGGCGCGGTGGCGGGACGAGCTAGGTGCGGATATGCCGTGTCCTGCAAGGGAATCGGGCCGGTCATGGCATGGTAGCGGGCACCTGCTCATGAAAATGTCTCTGTGATTGCCATTGTGCATTGCACGCATTAATGCATGGGATTACCCTATATGCCCGCTGGTTATAAGCGGTGCGTTGTCGCTGGTCTATCGCCTGCCCATTAATATGAACTCGTGGCGCTGAATCGAGCCTGGCCGACAATCCTCATCACAATAGGAAGATGCAGCGCGTGGTTAAGTTGGCAAATCGCATATTTGGTGCATGGATTCATGATGTCGGGCCTGCCTCGCTGCGGGCCGATGCGTTTGCCGGGCTGCTGGGGGCGTTGTTGGTGCTGCCGCAAGGGGTGGCATTTGCCACCTTGGCAGGCTTGCCTCCCGAGTATGGGTTGTATTCGGCCATCGTGCCCTGTGTGGTCGCGGCGTTGTTTGGTTCCAGCCGCCATGTGATGTCGGGGCCGACGAACGCCAACTCGCTGGCGTTGTATGCCGTGCTGGCGCCGTTGGCGATGGCCGGCAGTCATGACTATATCCAGATGGCGCTGGCGGTCACGATCCTGGTGGGGATTTTGCAATCATTGGTCGGCGTGCTCCGATTGGGCGCGTTGGCAAATTTCATTTCGCCGTCAGCCTTGTTCGGTTTTACCAGCGGCGCAGCCTTGTTGATCGCGGTACATGCATTGAAAGATGCGTTGGGCCTGGATGGTATTCACGCGCATGGCGCGGGGGCGGTACTGCTGGGCGTGGCGAGAGGGCTGAGCGAGTTGCATTGGGGGGCGCTGCTGGTGGCGCTGGTCACAATAGGGGTGTCGTTACTGGCGCGCCGTTGGGATCGTCGCAAGCCGCATATGCTGATCGGCCTCGCAGCGGGAACCGCGATAGCTGCCGCACTGAATGCCTGGGTGTTTTCTGAGCCCGGCAGCAGCATTCGAGTGTTGGGCAAGCTGTCTCAGCCTGTGCCGCCGTTTCATGTGCCCGAGGTCCCGTGGAGTTCGCTACCGGATCTGCTGGGTCTGGCCTTTGCATTATCCATTGTGGCGCTGGCGCAATCGATTTCGATTGCCAAGGTCGTGGCGTCGCGGTCGGGGCAAACGATCGACGCCAATCGTGAATTCATGGGGCAGGGGCTGTCGAATATCGTGGGCGGGTTTTTCTCGTCCTATTTGTCTTGCGGCTCGCTGAATCGCTCGATTCCCAATTTCGAATCAGGGGCGCGCACCCCCATGGCGGCGGTATTCGCCGCGGTGTTGTTGATGCTGCTGGTGACGGTGAGCTCGCCTTTGTTGGCGCAGATTCCGTATGCGGCGATTGCCGGGCTGCTGCTGCTGGTGGCATGGAATCTGTTGGAGTTGCCGCACTGGCGGCGTATCGCGGGTGTGCAGCGCAACGAGTTCTTGATTGCGCTGGCGACCATGGTGGCGACGGTGACGATCCGTATGGAGATCGCTATTTTGCTGGGGACGTTGCTGTCGCTCATGACATATTTGCATCGCACCTCGCATCCCGCCATGCGCACGATGGGATTCAGGGCGAGCGATCCTGATCGTCATTTCGCCGTGCTCGAAGGGAACTCGGATGAGTTGCCCGAATGTCCGCAGTTGAAATTACTGCGCATGGAGGGCTCGGTCTATTTTGGTGCCGTGGCTCATGTCGCGGATCGGCTGCAGGCGCTGCGCAGCCAATCCAATGCGCCGCGTCATCTGCTGGTGATGACGAAAAGCATGAATTTCATCGATCATGCGGGGGCGCTGGTGTGGGAATACGAGCTGCGCAAGCGGCGCGAAATGGGCGGCGATCTGTATTTTCATCGGCCCCGGCCCGAGGTGATGCAAATGTGGCGCCGCATGGGGTTCGTCGACTATCTGGGCGAAGACCATATCTTTCCAGACAAAGCCTCCGCGATTTCGCAGATTTTCCAGCGCTTGAATCCCGATATCTGCGCAGGCTGTACGGCGCGTATTTTCCGCGAGTGCAATCAACGGCCGTTTCGGCCCAATAACGAAGCCGGCGATGACGATTCGTGATCCGCAATGAAAAAAAGCCCCCACGCTGCGCCTTCGGCTTGCTGCCCCCCCGAGGGGGCGTTTTTGTTTTGGGGCGGCCCGGCAACAAAAAAGCCTCGCAATATTGCGAGGCCTTTTTGCTACGTCGAGAACCGGCTGGATTACTTCAGCTTGGTTTCTTTGTAGTCAACGTGCTTGCGAGCGACGGGATCAAATTTCTTGATCAGCATCTTTTCGGGCATGTTGCGCTTGTTTTTGGTGGTCGTGTAAAAGTGGCCCGTGCCGGCAGTCGACTCGAGCTTGATCTTTTCGCGGATACCTTTGGCCATGTCTTGCTCCTAGATTGTGATGGGGCCGGATCAGGCCAGTTCGCCGCGGGCGCGCAGGTCTGCCAGAACAGCGTCGATGCCGTTCTTGTCGATGATGCGGATGGCCTTGGCAGAAACACGCAGGCGAACCCAGCGGTTTTCGCTCTCGACCCAGAACCGGCGCGATTGCAGGTTGGGCAGGAAGCGACGCTTGGTCTTGTTGTTAGCGTGCGAAACGTTGTTGCCCGTCATCGGGCCTTTGCCAGTTACTTGGCATACGCGTGCCATGATTTTACCTCTAAGTATTCTGGCCGCGTATGGCGAAGCTGGGGAAGGAAAGACAGGTAGATAGGCTTTACGCCTGTGCTTATACCCGCTACCCGCCGCCCGCTGTACCTATACACGGGGTGCTGGTCGAAAGTGGTAGCTACAAAGCATAGTAGGCTACTCACGGGAAAACTTCATACGAAGCTCGCTATTCTAATACGAAAAGGCGAGAAAAATCAATAACTAGGCTGATGAGTGTTGGTCAAAGGGGAAAACATCCCATTTTCCCAGCGCGCAGGGCAGGGCGTTGCGCGCTGGTTTGCCCTATAGCGAGAGGGGTGGACCCCGTCGGGCGATGCGGCCAGACAGCCAGGACAGGGTAGCGCAACAGGCCAGGACAGTGGCCAGCGGCAACGGGCCGTCTGCCTGCCAAATACTCACGACGAAGCCGGCGAGCGCGCCGCACGACATTTGCAGCGTGCCGAGCAAAGCCGATGCGGCCCCCAGGCGCATGCCTTGTTCCGATAAGGCCAGCGCGGCCGAGTTGGGATTGACGAACCCCTGGCTGAACATATAGCCGACCAGGCACGCCATCAGCAGCGGTAATGTCATCCAGCCGGTCACGGCCAGAACCAGGGCCACGAGGCTCGCGACAGCCAAGGCATTTTGGGCGACGCGCTGCAATTGCACGGGGGAACGTTTGCGCAGCAGCCGGGCGCTGATCTGCGAACCGATGATAAGCCCGGCGGCATTGGCGCCGAACAGCAGTCCGTAGTGCTCGGGCGCGATGCCGTAGTACTCGATAAATACCCGAGGCGAACAAATGATGTAGGCAAACATGCCGGCGGAGCCCAGGCCGCCGGCCAAACTGTGTGCGATAAAGCGGCGGTGCCGGATCAGGGCCAGATAATTCTCAGCGATGACGCGGGCGCGTAACGGTTGTACGCGTGCCGGGGGCAGGGATTCCTTCATGATCAACGTGGTGGCAATGATCATGGCGAGCGAGACAGCCGCCATCAGCCAAAACAAGCTGCGCCAGCCGACGAAGAAAAGCAATTGCCCGCCGGCCAGTGGCGCCAGGATCGGTGCCAGGCCCATGATCAGCATCAGCATGGACATGGCGCGTGCCGCGTCCTGGGTTTCGTAGTGATCGCGAATCACCGCGCGAGGAATAACAATGCCGGCCGCGCTGCCCAAGGCTTGCAGTACCCGGCACAGCGTCAGCATCTCGATGTCGCTGGCCAGCGCGCAGCCCAGCGACGCGACGGTGTATATGCTCAGTCCCGCCAGCATGGGGAGTTTGCGGCCGTAGCGGTCGGCGAGGGGGCCGTAGACAATTTGGGCCAGGGCCAATCCGATCAGATAGGCTGCCAACGTGCGCTCGACGTCGCCGCGCGGGACCTGCAGCCCGGCGGAGATTGCCGGAAAAGCCGGCAAATACATATCAACGGAGAATGGCCCGATGGCGGTGAGTACGCCCATCAAGATGAGCCAGCCGGGCATGCGGCGAGGTAAAGACTGCGATGGCATGAATGCGTGGGGAGGGGCTGGGCTACTGATAATGCGCGTGCCGCACAGAAACACGGCGCATGGAGAGGGAAGTTGACGTCTCGCTGAATTAGATAGCAAGCTAACTATTCTAGCACGCTGCCGGGGCTGGCAAGGAGTGGGGATTTTCGGATAGAGTTGCTCAGTTCTTTCATGTAGGGGAGAAGCTGTGAATCCTATGCTGTCTGCTGTAGAACGCAAGTTGCACGCATTGCCAGTCACCGTACAGTTAGAGTTGCCCGACGGCACTGTCGTGGGACCTGCCGATCCAAAGGTTCGGTTCGTTGCTCGGGATAAATCGGCGTTGGCTCACTTGGCCGAAGGGGCGGTCGGGGTGTTGGGCCAGGACTACGTCGAGGGCCGCATTGATATCCAAGGCAATATGCGCGATGTCATGGCCGCGGCGGCGGCGCTGTTGCCGGGATCTCCGGTCGATGCAGCTCGGGGGGGCTGGTTGACCGATCTGGTGCGCAAGGTGATCTCGGTGTGGCGCCACTCTGTCGAGCGTGACGCCAAGCAGATTGAGTTTCACTATGACTTATCCGACGAGTTTTATGCGATGTGGCTGGATCCGCGCCGTGTTTATTCCTGCGCGTATTACCGTACGCCCGAGATGAATCTGGCGCAGGCTCAAGAGGCCAAGCTGGACCACATTTGCCGCAAGCTGCGTTTGCAGACGGGTGAGCGTTTTCTGGACGTGGGAGCAGGCTGGGGCGGATTGCTGCTGTGGGCTGCGGAGAACTACGGTGTGGATGCGACAGGGATCACGCTGTCGCGCAATCAGCATGCCTATGTCAATAAACTGATCCAGGAAAAGGGCCTGTCGGGCCGGGTACGGATGGAGTTGCTGGACTACCGCAAACTCGACGAGTCCCAGCCGTACGACAAATTGGCGTCGGTCGGCATGTTCGAACACGTGGGCCGTGCGCAACTGCCAGGGTATTTTGCCAAGCTGCGCCGCCTGGTCAAGCCGGGTGGGTTGATCATGAACCACGGCATTACCGCGGCCGGTTTATACAACGGCGAGCTGGGCAGCGGGATGGGCGAGTTCATTGAAAAATATATCTTTCCGGGCGGCGAGCTGACCCACATCAGCAGCGTGATGGAGGCGATGACCAACGGCGGCCTGGAAGGTGTGGATGTGGAGAATCTGCGTCCTCATTATGCGCGAACCTTGTGGGCATGGAGCGATGCCCTGGAGGCACGTTTGCCCGAGGCAATCCAGCTCTTGCAGGGCGAGCAGGGGGCGCGTTCGCTGCGAGCATACCGGTTGTATTTGGCCGGTTGCGCGATGGCGTTCGAGCATGGCTGGATCGCGTTGCACCAGGTGCTGGCCACGATGCCGGCGACGGGGCGGCCCGACGAGCTGGATAACCCGGCCGATCTGGCCTATCCATGGCGGCGATCCTATATGTATACCGAAGCGTGAGGTGGATGCCTGTCCGTTTGTCTCAGGAGTTGCTGATACGGACGGACAGGCAATACGAGCCGGCCAGGATGGCGGCCTCGATACCTGGTTGATGAAAATTCAGTGCGTGAAATTGTCCGAAAGGCAGCAATGAGCGGCTGATTGCTGGCTCAATAATAACTGTTAGAAACTCAAAGAAACTGAATGTGTCGTTTCTATATTGCAGTGCAGCACCGCGTGGATACGGGCTTTGGGCTTGATCGATGAGTAGTTTCCCTAGCCAATTTCAGGCTATTTGTATCTAAATGATTCTGATTGGGTGTTGGTCGCATGGTCAAAATCGGCTAAGATGCTGGCTTCTTCATTTAGTTGTATTCAAAATTCTGTCATCCCGACAGGGGCTTTTTTCATAGGGCTACTGTTTGGGTTTGCTGTCTGATGAGACTGCTGCCCCTTGCGGCACCACGTCTCGCTGCTAGTGTCGGTTTGTATTGGCGGTTCTGCCCGTCTTCCGCACAACCCCCTTAGCTCCACGGCATCACGCAACCTGGTTTGGTTGGCGGGGTGTCCTTGAACCTATGGAGGCAAAAGCCAATGCGTTTCAATCCTGTAAAAACCCTGTCTGCTGCAGCGGTGTTCCTTGCGTTTGCCGGTACTGCTCAAGCGGCTGACGCGCAATGCGAAATCGACCGTCCGGTCAAGTTTGGCGGCATGAACTGGGAGTCCAATCTGGTCCTGGTCGATGTCCAACGATTCATCATGGAAAAGGGCTTTGGTTGCAAGACCGAAACTCTGCCCACGGAAACGCTGCCGGCGTTGGCCGCGCTGGAGCGCGGTGATCTGGATATCAATACCGAGATCTGGCTAAACAGCGTCGCCGAGCCTTGGGAAAAGGCCGAGAAGACCGGCAAGGTCAAGCGCATCGGTGATGTGTATATGGGCGGCGAAGCCTGGTTTATCCCGCGCTATACGGCTGAACGTCTGCCCGAGCTGAAGTCGGCGGCGGATCTGCCCAAGTTCAAGGATGAGTTCAAAGATCCGGAAGAGCCCTCCAAAGGCCGCTTCTACGGCTGCCCGGCAGGGTGGGGTTGCGAGGTTGTCAGCACGAATCTGTTCCATGCGCTGAAGCTCGATGACTCGTTCACGCTGTATTCGCCGGGGACAGGCGCCGCACAGAAGGCCGCGCTGACTTCTGCCTATAAGCGTAAGCAGAATGTGGTGTTTTATTACTGGTATCCCACGCCGCTGGTGGGGGCGCTGGATCTGGTGAAGCTGGAATTGCCGCCGTATGACGCAGAAAAGCATAAGTGCCTGACGTCGCCGCAGTGCAAGGATCCTCAGCCTAGCGCTTATCCGGAGAACCCCGTCTTTACGGCTGTGAATTCTGGTTTTGCGGAGAAAGCACCGAAGTTGACCGAGTTCTTGTCCAAGGTTTCCGTGCCGCTGCCTGAGATGGATGCGACGTTGGCCCATATGGAAGAGTCGGGAGACGAGTCGTCTGATGTCGCCCAATGGTTCCTGAAGAATAAGTCTGATGTGTGGAGCAAGTGGGTGCCTGCTGAGGTCGCGACGCGGGTCAAGGCGGCGTTGTAAGCGTCGCTTGTTGGGGCGCTAGCCTCTCGCCTTGCTGAGGCGAGGGGGCCGTGTTTCTTTCGTGAGCGTGGCTCCGCTGTTTAGCGTTGTTTTCGTGCGGTGGGGCTCTTGTTCAGTGCGGCGGGTTTCTCTGCTTGGGCGTCCCTGCTGGGTGCCGGGCAGTTGCCCGCCGGCCCTATCGCCGCGACTCGGCCCGTGAGCAGGGGCCTCGGCCTCGCTGCGCGAGGCTACATCGCGGCTCTACGGGCCGGCGGGCAACTGCCCGGCACCCAGCAGGGACTCGCAGTAGTGGCTGGCCGCGGCATTGATTGTGTTTTTCTGTGGTTCTCGTAGCTGACGTGTGCCGGGCGATATGTGCGTGCGGCGCGTGCCACGTCGGACGTGAGCGTGAAGCATGTTGTGTGAATGTTCGTACGGCATGTTCATGTGACCTAGGCCGAAGGCGATTGTGGCCGTTGGCTTGGTACGGGAGGCACGTTGCGTGATTAGGGTCATGCAGCTGATTGCTCTGTCTATTTATCGGCTGCATCGCTCTACGGCATGCCCGTAAGGAGGGTTTATGTTTCCAGAAATTATTCCGCCACGCGCTGTGCGTGGCGCTATTGATTCGTTCGTCGATCACTTGGTGACGCAGTATGCGGACACGTTGGAGTCGATGTCGCAGCCGTTCCTGAGCGCGTTGGTGTGGCTGGAGCAGGTCTTGCGCAGCACGCCATGGTGGCTGGTGGTGTTGGTCACGATCGCGATTGCTTGGGGCGTCAGCCGCCGTATTGGTCTGAGCATTGCCATGGGCGCGCTGCTGTGCGTGATCGGGTTGCTGGGGCTGTGGGATGCCGGGATGCAGACGCTGGCGCTGATGATCATGGCGGCCGGGCTGTCGGTGATTATCGGTATTCCGGTGGGCGTGCTGATGGCGCGGATTAATTGGTTGCGGTCCATCATGCTGCCGCTGTTGGACATCATGCAGACGATGCCGAGTTTTGTCTATCTGATTCCGGTGGTGATGCTGTTTGGCCTGGGCAAGATTCCCGCGATTATTGCTACAGTGATTTATGCAGTGCCGCCGCTGATTCGTTTGACTGACTTGGGTATCCGTCTGGTTGACCGCGAGGTGCTCGAGGCGTCGCGTGCGTTTGGCGCGAATGCGCGCCAACAGTTGTTCGGTGTGCAACTGCCACTGGCGCTGCCAAATATCATGGCTGGTATCAACCAGACCACGATGATGGCGCTGTCGATGGTGGTGATTGCGTCGATGATCGGCGCGCGCGGCCTGGGTTATGAAGTGCTGTTGGGTATCAATCGTCTGGAGGTCGGCCGTGGCCTGCTGGCAGGCCTGGGGATTGTGGTGCTGGCGGTGTTGTTTGACCGCATTACGCAATCTTATGGACACCGTGTACGTAAAGGAGGCCACCGATGAGCAAGATTGAAGTCAAAAACATTTATAAGGTCTTTGGCCCGCATCCGGAAAAATGGTTGTCTGCCGCACAGAGCGGCATGAGCAAGGAAGATCTGCTGGCCAAGAGTGGTCATACGCTGGGGTTGCGTGACATCAGCCTGTCGATCGAAGAAGGCAGTATCTACGTCATCATGGGTCTGTCGGGCTCGGGTAAATCGACGTTGATCCGCCATTTCAATCGTTTGATCGAGCCTAGCGCCGGCCATATTCTGGTCGATGGCGTGGACGTGGTCAGCCTGGGCAAGCGTGAGCTGGAGACGTTTCGCCAAAAGAAAATGAGCATGGTGTTCCAGCGCTTTGGTCTGTTTCCCCATCGTACGGTGCTGGATAACGCGGCGTACGGCCTGACTGTGCAAGGTGTGTCCAAGGCAGAGCGCGAAGAGCGTGCGCGGCATTGGCTGGATCAGGTGGGCCTGAATGGGTTTGAGGCGCAGTATCCGCATCAGTTGTCAGGCGGAATGCAGCAGCGTGTGGGCTTGGCTCGCGCCTTGGCGACCGATGCCGAGATTCTGTTGATGGATGAGGCGTTTTCGGCGCTGGATCCGCTGATCCGCCGTGAAATGCAGGATCATCTGTTGCAGTTGCAGGCCAAGCTGAACAAGACCATCGTGTTCATTACGCACGATCTGGACGAGGCGCTGCGTCTGGGTAACCGCATTGCGATTCTGAAGGACGGCGAGCTGGTGCAGGAAGGCACGCCGGAAGACATCTTGCTGAATCCGGCGAATGACTATGTGCAAGCGTTCCTGCAGGACGTCAACCGTACGAAGGTCCTCAATGCTGCGCATGCGGTGAATCCGCCGCGACTGACGTTGACCATGCGTTCCCGTCCGGCGCATGCCTTGGACCGTATGCATGCGTTGAGTTTCGAGTATGCGCCCGTGCTTGACGGTAAGCGGTTGGCAGGCGTGCTCACGAGCGAGGCTGCGCAGCGTGCCGTCGAAGCGGGTGTGCGCGATGTGTCAGCGTATGTCGAGGATCTGGCCTCGGTGCCTGCCACGGCTGGTTTGGATGAGGTGTTGGCTCGTCTGGTGCACAGTGATCAACCGGTCGCCGTGACGGGCGAGGATGACGAGTTCATCGGTATGTTGTCCCGCAAGAAGGTCGTGGATCTGGTCACGCCAGCATTGCAGGAGGCTGCCTCTGAGGCGACTGCATCGTCAACGGCTGACGACGAACCGAATCAGAATGCGGTCAAGACGACCGAGTCGGTTTAGCGCGGTGTGAGCCTTTGGGTGTTCCGGAATGATTCCTGAGCACCTTGCGAGTTTGGCATTAGGGGGCGGCTTGGATCGCCCCCTAATGCATCTGGTCATGTCGAGGCAACGCATCGAGGCCCATCGCTCAATGCCTGGACCTCTGCGTTTCAACATTCGACATTCACTGCGCGGATAGCTGCACGCTGAGTCGGAGTCAAAAATACTCAGTCGAGCCGTACGTTGGCGGCTTTGACGACTTCGTGCCAACGCTGGATCTCGTCGCGGATGTATTGTTTGTATTCCTGTGGTGAGGCACCCAGTGGTTGCGCGCCTTGAGCGGCTAGCTGTTTCAGGACGTCGGGCGATTGCAGGGCTTTGCGGATCTGTGCGTTGAGGCTGTTGATGATCGCTGGCGGCGTGCCTGCCGGGACGACGACGCCTTGCCATGCACCCATTTCAAAGTCGGGAACGACCGTTTCGGCCAAAGTGGGGGTATCGGGTAATTGAGGACTGCGCGTTTTGCTGCTGACGGCCAGGGCGCGTAGTTTTCCTTCGCGGATAAAACCCAATGAGTCATTCAGAGTGTTGGTCATGAACTGCACTTGGCCGCCTACCAAGTCTGTCATGGCGGGCGCACTGCCGCGATAAGGGATATGGGCGGCGTCTATGTCTACCGAGCGCAAGAATAGCAGCGCGCCCAGATGGGTGACATTGCCCGCGCCTGCTGAGGCATAAGACAGTTTGCCTGGATGGGATTTGGCATAGTCGACGAATTCCTTGACGTTGTGGACAGGCACTGAGGGATGCGTCAGCAACACGAGAGGGATCACTGCTGTCGACGAGACTGCATCGAAATCTTTGACGGGATCGAACGACAGGTTGCGGTATAGATTGGGGCTTAACGCAATGGACGAGGTGTTGTACAGCACGGTGTAGCCATCAGGTTTCGCTGCTGCCGCGTACTGCATGCCTATGTTGCCGTTGGCGCCGCCTTTGTTTTCGACGACGAAGGTCTGGCCCGTTTGATCGGATAGCTGCTTGGCCAATACCCGGGCGACCAGGTCTGTAGGGCCGCCTGGTGGAAACGGCACCACCATGGTGACTGGGCGTTCGGGCCAGGCGGCCAGTGCCGACGAGGCAAGGCCGATGCCCGCCAGAGTCATTATCGCAGTGAGTAGGCGGTGAATGCGTTTCATGCGTTTGTCTCCTTGTGTTGTTGTGGCTTTTGTTTGGCAGCGCGAACGGTGGTGTGTTGTTGTTCCTTTTGCGGCAAGACGTTGTTGTACGCGCCGCCTTGCGTTTAACGGTCACTGTTGTCCCGACGCACCTGGATGCGCCGGGGCGGTTCAATCAGGCTTGCCGGCGAGCAGTCGCGTCGCGGTGTAAGTCATCACGGGCTGCCCGTGTTGATTGCGGACTTCGATCGATGAGTTCACTACGGCGCGATTGTTTTTGGAGGTGGGGCGTATGCCCGTGACTTCCACTTCTGCCCAGACGGTGTCGCCAGCGACGACCGGGGCCAGCATTTTCTTGTGTACCTCCAGGAGCGCGAGACCCGTACCCTGGACCATGCCTTGCATCAGCAGACCCTCGATCAGGCCGTAGGTCAATGCGCCCGGGGCGGGGCGGCCGCGGATGGCGCCGTGTTCGTACGTGGCATCGATAAAGATGGTCTCCAGCATGCCGGTCACGCTGACGAAATTGACGATATCCGTTTCGGTGATGGTGCGGCGGAATGTGTGAAAGCGTTGGCCGACTTGCAGGTCTTGCCAGTAGTAGCCGCGTCCTAGCAGGGCAGGGGGTTGGGGAGTTGTCATTGCTCGACCTCGGGTGGAATGGAAAGGGAAATGGAATGGCTGCTGTCGCGAGCACTGCCGCTCGCCAGCAACTGCTCGATACGTTCGGTTGACAGTCCTGCCTGTTGCAGCACCTGACGGGTGTGTTCGCCCAGTCGAGGCGGCATGGCCGGTGGTACATGAGAGCGCTGTAGGCGGACAGGGTTGCGTGTAAAGCGATAGTGATGACCGGCAGCGCTGGTCAGTGGCACAAAGAAATCTACGCTGCGCAGATGCGGGTCTTGCTCCAGGTCTTCCAGGCGATTGACGGGCGCAGCCGGGATTTCCAGGCGCTGGCACAAGGCGAGCCAGTGGGCTGTGGGGTGGTCTGCGACGATGCGGCCCACCAGCGCATAGAGGTCCTCGATATGCTGAGTGCGTGCTGCGATGTCCGTAAAGCGTGGGTCATCGGCCAGCGCGCCATGGCCGGTTTCGTTAAAGAAGCGGCGCCAATGGGCGTCGGTGTAGGGCATCATGCACAAATAGCCATCGGTGGTCTGATAGGGACGGCGCCACGGAGCCAAGACGCGCGGATAGCCGGCGGCGCCCGGGCTGTCTTGCAGGTGGCGGCCGTAGAAGTGCTCCACCAGCAGATACGACGCCATGGATTCGAACATCGGGACTTCGAGTTGCTGTCCCAGGCCTGTGCGTTCGCGTTGAAACAGGGCTGCCAGAATGGCGTGGGCCGCCACCAGACCGCAGGTTTTGTCGGCGGCTATGGTGGGCAGATAGCGCGGTTCGCCGCTTTGCCGTTGTGTGATGTCAGCGATGCCCGTCAGGCCCTGCACGATGTCGTCATAGGCGGGTTGATCGGCATAGGCGCCGCCTGCGCCAAAGCCATACAGGCCAGCATAGATCAGCCGTGGGTTACGGGCGCACAGCGTTTGCGGGTCCAGGCCCAGCCGCGCCATTTTCGCTGGGCGCATGCTGTGCATGAGAACATCGGCACTGTCGACCAGGGTCAGCAGGGCCTCGCGCGCCTCGGCTTGTTTCAGATCCAGTACGACACTGCGCTTGTTGCGGTTGATGCCCAGGAAAATGGCGGCGAGGTCGTCTTCCTGTTTAGGCCCGGTGCGGCGGGTCGAGTCGCCCTCGGGCGGTTCGATCTTGACGACATCCGCGCCGTAGTCGGCCAGGATCTGCGAGGCATAAGGACCGAATACCACGGCAGTCAGGTCCAGGATGCGTATGCCGGCCAGGGCGCTGCGCTCAGTGGGGTTCTTTGTCGTCATGAATTGCTGCTCTGCGATAGGGACATCTGATGCATGCCATCCTAATCACCGCGCAGATAACCGTCTAATATGGCGTTGGTATGACGCGATATGGAATTTGTTATGGCTGTGGACCTGAGGCAGTTACGCCAGTTCGTCACGATCGCCGAGCTCGGCAGCTATCGGCGTGCCGCCGAGGCGCTGCATATTGCCCAGCCTGCGCTATCGGTATCGATACAAAAGCTGGAGCACAGCGTAGGCGTGTTGTTGTTGGAGCGTGGCGCAAAAGGGGTGTCATTGACCCCTGCCGGGCAGGCGTTGATGGCCGATGCCCAACGTGCCTTGTTTCATGCCGACCAGGCACGGCAGTCCGCACGGCGTGTGGCGTTGGGCGAGCTCGGGCGATTGCGTCTGGGTTTTGTCGGCTCGGCCACGTACATGCTATTGCCGCGTTGTTTGCCTGAGTTCCGGCGCCGTTATCCTGACGTCGCGTTGGAGTTGCGCGAAGACAGCACGAAGCGCTTGGCGGAAATGTTGCGTGCCAATGAGATCGATGCGGGTCTGGTGCGTGGCCCATTGGCCGAAGATGCGTCGTTATCGACGTGGGTAGTCGAGCGCGATAGCTTGATTCTGGCGTTGCCCGCTATGCATCCGTTGGCCCATGATGGGCCTGTCACGCTGCAAGCATTGCGGGCAGAGCCGTTTGTGATGTACGCGCCCGACAAGGTCCCGGGCCTGCATGGCGTTGCTCAAGCACTGTGCCACAAAGCCGGTTTTTCGCCGCTGATCAGCCAGGAGGCGATTCAGGTGCAGACGCTCGTCAGTCTGGTGGCCAGCGGTTTGGGAGTAGCCCTGGTGCCTGGCGTGACACGCGCTTATTCCACACCGCATGTGAAATTCGTGGATTTGCTGGACGCCGATGCACATGACGCGCTGGCATTGTCGTTGGTGGCGCACCGAGATACCTCGTGTGCGCCGGTATTGCGGCTGCGCGACTCCATGCTGTCGGCGCAATGATGTGCCATTGCAAACGATGGAGAGGCAGCGAGGCGGGATCAGCGTCCCGCAGCCAGGGCGCTGATCCCGCCCGCGACGCCCATGTCGGTCTTGGGCACATCGTTGACGATGACGCGCACGTCTTGTTCTGAAATATCGAGGCTGTGGTGGACGGCGCGGCTGACGGCAGCGATGAGTGCGGCTTTTTTCTCGGGAGTGCGGCCCTCGATGAGGCGTGCGATGACCAGCGCCATGGGCTTGCCGATTTCTCCTGCGACGATGACATGCTCGGCGGCGACTTCTTCCAGCACGATACGGATGGAGGGCAGGGGCGCAGCGATGCTGTCGACGACGGCTTGCGAGCAGTTCTGCAACAGTTGCGCTTTTTGAGCGGTGCTATGGCCTTGCATGATTTGCATATTCAGGACGGGCATGGCGATTCCTGGCGGGTCACGCGAGCCTTCGGCTCGCTGGGGTTGAGATGAGTCGCATCATAGCAATCTTGGCAGGCGAGGATACGATCACTCGATCACGGCAAAGAGATGCTGGCGCACATAGTCCAGCGTTGTCATAGGGCTAGACAGCGCGTCAGCGCCTATGCGGGCGTTCCAATACGCCTCGCCACCCGCTGCCCGGCGCCATTCGCGCAATCGGCGCGTGCCATACTGCAATTCGTACTCGGCGGTTACGCCGATTGCGCCATGCACGGCATGCGCTATGTCTGCAGCTCGAGTCACGGCGGCGCTGGCTCGCGCTTTGCCTAGTGCAGCCAACAAGGGAGCAGGGCGCCAGTCAGGGCTCTGATACGCTAGCTGCGCCGCCGTCCGTACTGCCCAGACCTGCTCGGCCAAGACGCTGATTTGTTGCTGCACTGCTTGAAAACGCCCGATAGGTTTACCAAACTGCGTACGTTGGTTGGCATAGTCTATGGTCAGCGCCAGGATCCGTTCCAGCGCGCCAGCGATAAGACCGGCGTAGGTCACAGCCGCCAAATCGGCCAAGCTGACGTCGGCGACGTTCAGCAAGGGGCTGTCAGACAGTACGGCGGATGGCCAATGTAAATCCGCATCGAGGCTGCCGTGGCCTCCAGAGGGGGTGACGTCGGCCTGTGCGATGGGCAGCAGGCGGACCCCTTCCGTCGTCGCCGCTAAAACCCATTGTGCAACTCGTGCGGCGCTGACGGCATGGGCCTGGATGCCGGATGCCGTAGCGTGTACTTGAAAGGGAGCCAAGGCAATGGGGCCTGACGGTGGTTGCTGGCCGGCGTGATGCAGCCAGACGCGTGCCAGTAGCGTTTGAATCACTGGCGCACCCACGGCGTGCCACCCTGCCGATTGGGCCAATGGCACGATGTCGGCCAGGCGCAGGCCGGCCCCGTTGGCGTCCTCGGGTAATAGCGCATCCAGAAAACCGGAGTCTTCCACTGCTTGCCAGGCTGCATCGGCGGATGCGCCGTGCTCGATGGCATACAGAACCTCTGTGGAATAGGCTTGTGCAAACAAGCGCTGGGCGGCGTCGCCGAATAAGGTATCCATCGTCAGTCGCTTCGAAATGCCTCGGCATCGATGCCGAGATAAAAAGAGATGCTGCAGCAAGACTGCAACGTTAATTTGACCTGAGCCCCAGCCCTCGCGCGATGATGCCGCGCAGGATCTCGCGCGTACCGCCACGCAGCGAATAGGTCGGGCTGACTTGCTCTACGTAAGCCAATGTGCGCAGCAGTTCTGGAGGTATTGCGTGGTCAGGCGTTTGGCTCAAGGTTAGTGCCAGCAGGTCGGGAATGCGCTGCTCCAGTTCTGTACCCAGGTCTTTGACCAAAGCAGCCTCGATGCTGGGGCTGCGGCCACTGGCGAGTTGCCCGGCGACGGCCAGCGACATGGCGCGTAGTGTGGCGAGCTGCGTCAGGATTTCACCGAGCGCGGCGGCGGTATGGGTGTCGTCGATCTGCATGGCACGGCAATGGGACAGCCAGCACTGCACCAGCGCCATGCTGGAATAGATGCGTTCGGGGCCGCTGCGTTCAAACGCCAGTTCTGCATTGACCTGCTGCCATCCATCGCCCTCTGTGCCGATCAGTGCTGACGCATCGAGTGCCACGTTGTCGAAGAACACTTCGGAAAAATGTGCGTCTCCCGCTAGGTCTTCGATAGGGCGTATGGTGATGCCCGGCAGCGACAGGTCGACGATCAGTTGCGACAGCCCCTGGTGCCGATCGCTTGCTGTGCCGGAGGTGCGTACCAGCGCGATCATGTAATGGGACCGATGGGCGTTGGTGGTCCAGATCTTGCTGCCATTGAGCAGCCAGCCGCCCTCTTTGGGCTCGGCTCGCGTGCGGATGCTGGCGAGATCCGAGCCTGAGTTCGGTTCGCTCATGCCGATGCAGAAAAACGCTTCGGCGCGGCAGATGCGGGGCAGATAAAACTGGCGCTGCGCTTCTGTGCCGTACTTCAGAATCAACGGGGCGCTTTGGCGATCGGCGATCCAATGGGCCGATACCGGTGCACCGGCGCACAGCAGCTCCTCGGACAGGACGAATCGCGCAAAATGCCCACGGGCGGCGCCGCCGTATTCGCGGGGCAAGGTCATGCCCAGCCAGCCGCGGGCAGCCAAGGCTTGGCTGAATGCAGCATCAAAGCCCATCCAGGATCGAGCGCGCTGATCGGCCGGCATATCCGCCAACGCGTCGGTCAGAAAGGCGCGTATGTCTGTACGCAGGGATTCGTCTTCGGTGGGAATGGTGGTCAGTTCAAGCGTGTCTATCATGTTGTGGATTAGCGGCTCCTTGGCGTTGGACTATCCCTCTGGAGGCCGATCCTTGTCTAATATTTTTTTATGGCCGCCCGATACATATTTCGTATCGGACGGCGCCAGACCTGTTTTGCCGCAGCGCAGTATGATGAGGGAGTTGCTGCCGGTATGGTGCCGGCATGTCGTGCTCCTGGAGATATTGCATGAATGAAGTCATCATTGCCGCAGCCGCCCGTACCGCTATTGGCGATTTCGGCGGTGCGTTGAAAGATGTGGCGCCCATCGATCTGGGCGCGACTGTCATCAAAGAGGCATTGGCCCGCGCGGGCGTCGGCGGCGACGAGGTGGGACATGTCGCCGTCGGGCATGTGATCAACACCGAGCCGCGCGATATGTATCTGTCGCGTGTGGCGGCCATGAATGCCGGCATCGCCAAAGAGACGCCCGCCTTTAACGTCAACCGCCTGTGCGGTTCCGGGCTGCAGGCCATTGTGTCGGCCGCGCAGACCATTCTGCTGGGCGATGCCGATATCGCCATCGGCGCGGGTGCGGAAAGCATGAGCCGTGCTCCCTATATCGCGCCAGCGCAACGCTGGGGCGCGCGGATGGGCGATGCAGCCTTGCTGGACATGATGACCGGCGCGCTGTCGGATCCGTTTGAGCGCATCCACATGGGGGTGACGGCTGAAAACGTAGCGGCGAAATTCGGCATCAACCGCGCCGACCAGGACGCGTTGGCGGCAGAATCGCACCGCCGCGCGGCGGCTGCGATCGACGCGGGCTATTTCCGCGACCAGATCGTGCCCATCGTCCAGAAAACCCGTAAAGGCGAAGTCGTGTTCGATACCGACGAGCACGTGCGGCGCGACGTGACGGTCGAAGGGTTGGCCGGGCTCAAGACCGTGTTCAAGAAAGAAAACGGGACCGTGACGGCGGGTAATGCCTCGGGCCTGAACGACGGTGCCGCTGCTGTCGTGCTGATGAACGCCTCAGTCGCGGAAAAGCGCGGTGTCAAACCGTTGGCTCGGCTCGTGGCCTATGCGCATGCAGGTGTCGATCCCTCCATCATGGGCATCGGGCCCGTGCCGGCGACTCAGGCCGTGCTCAAGCGTGCCGGCCTGACGGTGGATCAGCTGGACGTCATCGAGGCCAACGAGGCCTTTGCCGCACAGGCGTGCGCGGTATCGCGCGAGTTGGGCCTGGATCCGGCCAAGGTGAACCCGAACGGCAGCGGGATCGGCCTGGGCCATCCGATCGGCGCGACGGGCGCCATCATCACGGTCAAGGCGCTGTATGAACTGCAACGCATCCAAGGCCGCTATGCGCTGGTGACGATGTGCATTGGCGGTGGACAAGGGATTGCCGCGATATTCGAGCGCGTGTAATCCTGCGCCAACACGTCCCGGGGAAGGCTCGCTACAATCACGCGATTATTCGCTGAGACTTTCCGATGCCTGCCCGTACTCGCCCCGCTGCTGCCGATCAGCCCACGCTTTCCGAATCCGAGGGCATCCGTTATCTGCATTTCGGTACGGAATGGATCCAGGGCGCCATGCGCATCAAGGCGCCTGCGGAACTGGTGTTGGAATACACCTCGCAGATGTTGGCCTGGTTGTTGTTTCTGGAGCCGCCCAAAGAGGAATCGATCGGCCTGTTGGGACTGGGGGCGGGCTCTCTGACGCGGTTTTGCCTGAAACACACGCGCAGCCCGCTGACGGTCGTGGAATGGAATCCTCAGGTCACGGCGGTGTGCCAGATGTTTTTCCGCCTGCCGGCATCGCCGCGCCTGACGGTGCATCACGAGGATGCCGCCGTGTGGGTGGCGGACGCGCAGCATGCGGGGAATTGCCCGGTGCTGATGGTGGACTTGTACGATGCCGAGGCTCGCGGGCCGGTACGGGACTCTATTTCGTTTTATCGTGCCTGCCGCCGCGTGCTGGGCGAGGTGGGCGTTTTGTCGGTCAATCTATTCGGCCAGCACGAGAGCTTTGACCGCAATATCGAAAATATACGCCAGGCGTTTGACGACCGCATTGTGCTGTTGCCCGAGATCGACGCAGGGAATCAGATCGTGCTGGCGTTCAGCGGCCCATCGTTGGCCATTACCCCGGCGCAATTGCTAGCCCGGGCGGAAATCGTGGAAAGCCAATATGGGTTACCGGCCCGGCGCTGGGCCCGGGCGTTGACTAGGCACGCCGTTGACGGAGTGCTGTACTTTTAAGGCGGGGCTGGTATGTGGCCCCACCTTCGGTATCAAGCCCGCAAGCGTTAGGGCGGGCTGCCAAACAAGGCGCCGATGCCCGCTGTCACGGCCATGGCCAATGTGCCCCAGAAGGCCACACGCAGCGTGCTTCTGACGACGGATGCGCCACCGATCATGGCGGCAATAGCGCCGAGCAACGCCAAAAAGAAAATGCTGGTGGCCACCGTCCATGGCAGCAATGACTGTGCCGGGGCCAGCACCACCACGGCCAATGGCAGCGCCGCGCCCACCGCAAAGCTGGCGGCTGAAGCCACCGCTGCCTGCAGCGGGCGGGCGCGCAGCGTTTCCGTGATGCCAATCTCGTCGCGGGCGTGAGAGCCC
The DNA here is from genome assembly GCF_054780995.1 of Bordetella tumbae. Classification (NCBI taxonomy): domain Bacteria; kingdom Pseudomonadati; phylum Pseudomonadota; class Betaproteobacteria; order Burkholderiales; family Alcaligenaceae; genus Bordetella; species Bordetella tumbae. The sequence goes on along the minus strand of NZ_BAAGVG010000006.1, from coordinate 37,103 downwards.
AGCGCATCATGTTCCATCAATTGCGTCGCGACTTCGGCCGCCAGTTGAGGATCCAGTCCACGCCGCACGTAAATCCCTGTCAGTTCCCGGTGCTCGCCCGCCGGATTAGCCAACAATTCCCGGCGTTCTTGCGCGAGGTCGGCTTTTTCGGTATCCGCCTGCGAATAGACGGATACGAACTCGCCCGCGGCCATCGACATGGAGCCGGCGGCCAGCGCGGCGATGGCGGTGGTCAGGATGCTGGCGTGGCTGACGTTGGCCGCCGCGACCCCTGCAATCAGGCTGGCAGTGGAAATGATGCCGTCATTGGCGCCGAGCACTGAGGCACGCAGCCATCCAATACGTCCCGTACGATGGGGTTCAGCGTGAGCGCGGTAGTGAGGATGGGGCACAGGGAAGAGAAGCTTATGTGAGTTGAGGTGTAGTCTGCTTCTGGAAAGGATACGCGAAATTTCCTGACAGGATGTTGCGGGCCGCGCTGGCGGACGGGGCCGAATTCGCATGGCAAGGGATTACCCCAGGAGGAAGGGGGCTATCGCTTCAGCGCCGGAATGGCTATGATCAAGATTCCTATAATTATGAATTACAGGACTCCAAACAGGCTCGCCATGACTGCACCTATTGTTCGTCAAGCGCTGTATCTCGAGGTCGCCGACCGGTTGCGCGACATGATTCGCTCGCGGGCGCTGGCCAGCGGCGAATGGATCGACGAGGTGTACCTGACGGGCGTCCTCGGCATTTCCCGCACGCCCTTGCGCGAGGCGCTGAAGGTCTTGGCGACCGAAGGGCTGGTGCGGCTGGAGCCGCGCCGCGGGTGTTTCGTCAACGAGCTGTCGTTGCAGGACCTGGAAGACATCTTTCCCCTGATGGCCATGCTGGAGGGGCGCTGTGCGCATGAGGCGGCATTGAAAGCCTCCGATGATGAGCTCGCCGGGCTGGAATCGCTGCATCGGGCACTGCAAACGCATGCCGCGGCGGGCGAGGTCGATGCGTATTACGACACCAATGCGCAGATCCACGAGGCCGTCCAGGCGCTGGCGAACAATCGCTGGCTGTCGGACATGGTGGGGAATTTACGCAAGGTGCTGAGCCTGTTTCGCCACAAGAGCCTGACGGTGCCCGGGCGAATCACCGAGTCCTGCGCCGAACACATGGCCATCTTTGCCGCCCTGAAAGCCCGTGACCCTGAGGCAGCCGAGGCGCTGGCCCGCAAACATTTGCTGCGTCAACTGGACGCCTTGCGTCTGCTGGCCCAGCGGGCCGAGGCCGCGGCCGTGACGACAGCTGTTCATTCATCATCCCCTTCATCCTCAAATACGTCTGCTATCCAGGAGGTTCCCCATGACAGCCCTAGACTCCAGTCCGCTCGCACGCGGCGCTCGGCCGCCTGAGGGCGATACCGTGTCAGATGAAAAGGCGGTTGCAGAGAGCGCAGGGCTGATGGCCCGGCTGGGACGTCTGTGGGACAGAGACCGTCCTCCTAGCACTGCAGAAATTTTGCCGCTGTTCCAGGCACGGTTGACCGACGTCGCCGCGAACAAGTTGGCGCGCACCTGGTGCGCTGCGTATACCGCGGCGGACGGTAAGCGCCGGCGCGAATTGTTGACGGGCCTGGCGCAAGTCGATGCCGGTTTACAGCCGCGTGGCGACCGCGGGCTGGCGTTTTTCAAGCGTCTGAATGCGTTGCCCGATGGCTTGCGTTTCCTGGTGGCATTGCGTGCCGATATGCTGCGTTGGCGCAAACAGGTGGCAGGCCTGCAGGCGTTGGACAAGGATCTGGAAAGCCTGCTGTCGGCCTGGTTTGACGTGGGGTTGCTGGAGCTGCGCCCCTTGACCTGGGACTCGCCGGCATCGTTGTTGGAAAAACTGATCATCTATGAGGCCGTGCACGAGATCCGGTCATGGGATGATCTGCGCCATCGCGTCGCGCCGGATCGGCGTTGCTATGCCTATTTCCATCCGCAAATGCCGGATGTGCCGTTGATCTTTGTCGAGGTGGCTTTTGCCACGCAGATGGCCGACAACGTACAGGTCGTGCTGGATACGACCGCGCCGCCAGCGGATCTGGACAAGGCCCGCTGGGCGATTTTCTATTCCATCTCGAATACGCAGCCGGGATTGCGCGGGATCAGTTTTGGTAATTTTCTGCTCAAGCGTGTGATTGAGCGACTCGTCGAGGAACTGCCCAAGCTGCGTTTCTTTGCCACCTTGTCGCCGATTCCTGGGCTGGTCGACTGGCTGTCGCGTTTGAGTGCGGCGGAAGTCGAGAAAATTGTGCGCGACAAGGGCCGCACGAGGGCCGGCGCGCCCGATGGCGCCCGCTGGGCGGCCAGGCTGTCCAAGGCTGCGACAGGCAAACCGTCTGAGGTGGTGCAGCGTGCCGGCATGAAGCTGGTAGCGCAATATTTATTGACGATGAAAAACAATCAGCCCATTGATCCCGTCGCGCGTTTTCACCTGGGCAACGGTGCGCGTATCGAGCGGCTGAATTGGGCGGCGGATACGTCGGCCAAGGGACTGGGCCAATCCTGCGGCATGATGGTGAATTATCTGTATGACTTGGATGACCTGGACAGCAATCTCGAGCAATTGGGGCAGGGCAAACCGCGTGTGAGCCGTGGTATTGCGCGGATTGCATAGTGAATGGGCAAAACAATGAATAAGCATGACGCATCATCTGTAGAGCTTGCGCCGGACAGCGTACAGCTGACGCGCGAGGGCGGTTTGGCCTGGGTGACGTTATCGCACCCCGGACGGTTGAACGCCATTACCGTGTCGATGTGGAATCAGTTGCGCGTGGTATTCGACACGCTGTCCGCAGACGATTCTGTGCGCTGCGTGATCGTCCGTGGCGAGGGCGGTCAGTTTGCTGCGGGGGCGGACATTCGCGAGTTTCCCGCGGTACGGGGTGACTTGTCCCAAGTGCGCCACTATCACCAGCATATTCTCGCGCCGGCGCTACAGGCGGTGGCGGATTGTCCACATCCCGTCGTCGCACAGCTAGAGGGCGTCTGTGTGGGGGGCGGGCTGGAAATCGCCTGTCAGGCCGACCTGCGGATCGCGGGGGCATCGACGCGCTTCGGGGTGCCGATCAACAAATTGGGGTTCCCGATGGCGCCCGACGAAATGCGGGGCTTGCTGGCGTTGGTCGGCCGCGCGACGACCATGGCGATTCTGCTCGAGGGGCGCGTATTCGATGCCGGCGAAGCGCTTTCGCTGGGGCTATTGACCCGTGTCGTGCCGGATGCCGAGCTCGCCGATCAGACCCGTGCCTGTGCCGAGCGTATTATGCGTGGCGCGCCGTTGGCCGCACGTATCAACAAGCGGCAGTCGCGCCATTTGCAGCAAGGCGCACCGCTGGACGAATCCCATTATCAAGACTTTTTTTCTTATGCCGACAGTCACGACCATCGCGAAGGCGTCGACGCCTTTCTGGCTGGCCGGACACCGGTATTCACTGGAGACTAAATAAGGTGAGCAACGCCAATCTGTACACTGTGCTGGCTAGCGGCTTTCCCGCAGATCGCAGTCAAATCGCCCTGGAAACGCCTGAGCTGCTTTACACCTGGGACGATATCGATCACGCCAGTGCGTGCCTGGCTAATTTGTTGACCTCGTTGAATTTACCCGAGGGGTCGCGCGTCGCGGTACAAGTTGAAAAATCCCCCGAAGCGCTGTTGCTTTATCTGGCCACGTTGCGGGCCGGGCTGGTGTATTTGCCTTTGAATACGGCCTATCGCGAGTCGGAAATTTCGTATTTCCTGGGCGATGCGGAGCCTGCGGTGGTGGTGTGCTCCAGCAAAAATCTGAGCTGGGTCAGCAAGGCCGCCGCGCAGGCCGGTACCGCTCATGTCTATACGCTCGATGAGGATCGCACGGGCACCCTGCTGCATGCGGCCGCAGGCCAGAGCCGGTCGTTCAAGGACGTCGTGCGTAAGGCGGATGATTTGGCCGCGATCCTGTACACGTCGGGGACCACGGGCCGCAGCAAGGGGGCGATGTTGTCGCACGGCAACCTGGCCTCCAATGCGCAGGTGTTGCATCGGTATTGGGGCTGGCGTTCGGACGACGTGCTGCTGCATATGCTGCCGATCTTTCACGTGCACGGCTTGTTTGTGGCCTCTCACGGCGCGCTGTTGGCCGGTGCCCGCATGATTTGGCTGCCCAAGCTCGACGTCGAACAAGCATTGCATTACCTGCCGCGTTGCACGGTGATGATGGGCGTGCCGACCTATTACGTCCGTCTGTTGGCCGAGGCGCGCTTCAATCGCAAGGTATGCGCGCGCATGCGTTTGTTCATTTCCGGCTCGGCGCCGCTGTTGATGGAGACCTTCAACGATTTCCGCGAGCGCACGGGGCAGTCCATTCTCGAACGCTACGGCATGAGCGAGACGGTGATGCTGACCTCCAATCCCTACGATGCGGCCGATGGCGAACGCCGTGGCGGTACCGTGGGCAAAGCCTTGCCGGGCGTGCAGGTCCGCGTCGTCGATGACAATGGCGTCGAGCAGGGCGCGGGCGATATTGGCAATGTGCAGGTGCGTGGTCCGAATGTGTTCTCGGGCTACTGGCGCATGCCGGAAAAAACGCGCGAAGAGTTCACCTCGGACGGTTGGTTCCGTACCGGCGATGTGGGCCGTTGGGGCGGCGAATCCGGTGGTGCAGCGGTGCCCGACGATTACTTGTCTATTGTCGGCCGCAGCAAAGACCTGATCATCTCCGGCGGCTACAACGTCTATCCCAAAGAAATCGAACTGATCATTGACGAAATGCCCGGCGTGATGGAGTCGGCCGTCATCGGCGTACCCCATCCGGATTTTGGCGAAGCCGTGGTTGCCGTCGTCGTCGCACGCGAGGGTGCTGCTCTGGACGTCGCTGCGATGCAGGCCGAGCTGAAAAGCCGGATCGCCAATTTCAAAGTGCCCAAGCAATTGCATCTGATCGATCAGTTGCCGCGCAACACGATGGGCAAAGTTCAAAAGAACGTTCTGCGCGAGTCATATAAGACTGCGTGACCTTCGATTAACCGCGCCAGACAGGAGGCTCGCTCACCAGCTCATTCTTATTGGATCCGTCGTGCTGGCAGACTCACAGGCCTGGACCGGGCTCGATCCTGGTCTGCGAGGCGACGGAAATCCGAGACAGTCTCGCGGTCTTTGGAGAGAGGCGCAGGCTGTCCGGCGACACACTGATGCATTCATATAAAACCAATACGGGCAGCATTTCCGTGCTGTTTCAATCGAGGAGACGAAATGAAGCATTCCATGATTCGTGCATTGAGCTTGGCAGCCGCGCTGGGGGCCAGCGCGGCTTTGGCACCGACCGCCGCCTTGGCCGATTGGCCTGAGCATCCTATCAATTTGATCGTGCCGTTTCCCGCTGGTGGCGGCACTGACACGTTTGCACGGCCGTTGGCTCAGCAACTGAGCACACAGCTGGGGCAGACCGTCGTGGTCGATAACAAAGGCGGCGCTGGCGGAACCGTCGGCGCCTCCGTGGCCGCAAAAGCGAAAGGCGACGGCTACACATTTTTTATGGGCGGTGCGCATCATGTCGTGGCACCTGCGCTCTACAAGAACCTGACCTACAACATCCAAAAGGATTTCATCCCGGTGGCGCTGTTGGCGCAGCCGCCTCAGGTGGTCGTGATCAACACATCCAGGTTGCCCGTGAAGACCTTGCAGGAGTTCATCGAGTATGCGCGCAAACGCCCCGGCGAAATCAATTTCGGCACGGCGGGTAAGGGCAGCACGCACCATTTGGCCGGCGAACTGTTTGCCATGCAGACGGGGATCAAGCTCGTCGATGTGCCGTATCAGGGCGCGGGCCCGATGTTGTCGGCGTTGATCGGTGGACAGGTGGACCTGGCTTTTGACGGTTTAGGTTCGTCGGCAGGTCATATTCGATCCGGTACTATCAAGCCACTGGCCGTCGCTGCGGTCCAGCGATCGCCGTCGTTCCCTGATGTGCCGACCGCCGCCGAGGCAGGCGTGCCGAACTATGAAGTATCGACCTGGTACGCCTTGTGGGCACCGGCAGGTACGCCCAAGCCCATCGTCGACAAGATGATCGCCGAGGTGAGCAAAGCCTTGAATACTCCCAAGATCAAGGAAACGTGGGCAGGCAACGGTTCGGCCACGCCGGATCTCACTGGCGAAAAATTCGGCGCCTTTGTCGATAGTGAAATCGTCCGATGGGGCAAGGTCGTCAAAGATTCGGGAGTGACGCTGGATTGACGAAAGGTAAACCGCTCGCGGCACACTAGTCGTGATGCAGCGGTTTATCGGGCCTTGTGGCGAGCCGCTGCACTGACTGGATGAGTCGCGTAATAACCGGTGTCAGCGGTGTTTGGGGCATGACGTGAGGCGAACTGTCGTGGCGACAGCATTTTTCAGGGATTACCCCCGCCACCAAGTCCGCCGCGACACGTTAGACTTAGCGGTTTCACAGGCGTGTGAGCTTGGCGGTCAGTTGCCAGGCTCACACGCTGATAAGTAAACCAACACCCAAACGGTGCAAGGAGTAGACCCGATGCTGATCGGAAAAAAACATTTTCTGACGGTGGGCGCAGTGGCGGTGGCGTTGGCTATCCACGCTGTTCCTGCTGTTGCGGCGCAACAAAAATCGGTGGCCGTGACGGCTATCGTCGAGCATCCCGCCCTGGATGCCGTACGTGATGGCGTCCAGGACGCCCTGAAAAAAGCCGGCTACGAGCCCGGCAAGAATCTCAAATGGCAATATCAGAGCGCGCAGGGCAATACCGGCACGGCCGCACAGATCGCCCGCAAGTTCGTCGGCGACCGTCCTGACGCCATTGTGGCCATCGCGACGCCGTCGGCCCAGTCGGTCGTCGCTGCGACCAAGGACGTGCCAGTGGTGTACTCGGCAGTGACGGACCCTGTGGCTGCGCAACTCGTGCCCAGCATGGAGCCTTCAGGTACCAACGTGACCGGTGTGTCCGATCTGCTGGCCTTGGACAAACAGGTCGAGTTGATCAAAAAGGTCGTGCCCAACGCCAAACGCGTTGGCATGGTCTACAACCCCGGCGAGGCCAACTCGGTGGTGGTGGTCAAACGATTGCAGGAACTGCTGCCCAAGGCCGGCTTGACGCTGGTCGAGGCCGCCGCGCCTCGCACCGTTGACGTCGCCTCAGCCGCGCGCAGCCTGATCGGCAAGGTCGATGTGATCTACACCAATACCGACAATAACGTGGTGTCGGCCTACGAGGCTCTGGTGAAAGTCGGCAACGACGCCAAGATTCCCCTGGTGGCCTCGGACACCGATAGCGTAAAGCGCGGTGCCATCGCGGCGCTGGGGATCGACTATCACGATCTGGGCGTGCAAACGGGCAAGATCGTGGTGCGTATTCTCAAGGGCGAAAAACCGGGCGCGATCGCCTCGGAAACCAGTTCGAACCTCCGCCTGTTTGTGAACCCGGGCGCGGCCACCAAACAAGGTGTTACGCTGTCGGATGCGTTGGTGAAGTCGGCGGCAGAGATCATCAAATAATTCCGCCACTGCTGGCCCGACGGGCCAGCAGTTTGTTTTTAACTGAACATAATTCAAGGTAATGCCAGCTGGGTTCACGAGACCTGGCGGGTCAGATTCTATTCATGTCCTTATTCTCTTTGCTGGGCGCACTGGAAATTGGCCTGATTTTCAGCTTGGTCGCGCTAGGCGTCTTTATTTCCTTTCGGCTGCTGCGTTTTCCCGATCTGACCGTGGATGGCAGCTTTCCCTTAGGCGGCGCAGTCGCCGCGACATTGATTTCCGGGGGCGTGGATCCCTTTACCGCTACGTTGGCCGCCACAGCGGCTGGGGCCGTGGCCGGGCTCATCACCGGTTGGCTGAACGTCAAACTGCGCATCATGGATCTGCTGGCCAGCATCCTGATGATGATCGCCTTGTACTCCGTGAACCTGCGCATCATGGGCAAGCCCAATGTGCCACTCATCACCGAGCCGACCGTCTTTACTATCTTGCAGCCCGAATGGCTAAGCGATTATGTAGCGCGTCCGCTGATCCTGGTCGGCGTCGTCCTGATCGTCAAGCTGCTGCTCGACTGGTTCCTGTCCACCCAATCGGGCCTGGCCATGCGCGCGACTGGCTCCAACGGCCGCATGGCGCGCGCCCAGGGGGTGAACACCGGCGGCATGATCCTGGCCGGCATGGCCCTGTCCAACGCCCTCGTCGGCCTGGCCGGCGCCTTGTTCGCGCAAACACAAGGAGGCTCGGATATCTCTATGGGGATCGGGACCATCGTGATCGGCTTGGCGGCCGTGATTGTCGGCGAAAGCATCCTGCCGTCTCGCAAACTCGTATTGGCCACCTTGGCGGTCATCATCGGCGCGTTGGTGTACCGGCTCTTTATCGCTTTGGCGCTGAATAGCGATTTCATTGGCCTGCAGGCCCAAGACCTGAATCTCGTCACTGCCGTATTGGTCACCATTGCTCTGGTGATCCCGATGTTGAAGCGCCGCTTGATCGGCAAGAAAGGAGCCTGATCATGTTGCGTGCACAAGATTTGAAAATGACTTTCAACGCGGGAACGCCGATTGAAACACGCGCGTTGCGTGGATTGTCGCTGGAGATTCCCAGTGGCCAGTTCGTGACCGTCATCGGTTCAAACGGGGCGGGCAAGTCGACGTTCCTGAATGCCGTTTCTGGCGATTTGCCCGTCGATTCCGGCCGGATCGAAATCAACGGCGAAGACGTGACCCGCAAGCCCGTCTGGGAACGCGCAGGCCGTGTCGCACGCGTATTCCAGGACCCGATGGCAGGTACTTGCGAGGATCTGAGCATCGAGGAAAATATGGCGCTGGCTCAAATGCGAGGCGCTCGCCGGGGCTTTGGCCGCGCCGTCAAAGTCAGCATGCGAGATGGGTTCCGGGAACGGCTCGCTACATTGGGGCTAGGGCTGGAAAACCGCTTGACCGATCGCATCGGTCTGCTCTCGGGCGGGCAGCGTCAGGCAGTCAGCTTGTTGATGGCGGCGTTGCAGCCGTCCCGGATTCTGTTGCTGGATGAGCATACGGCCGCGTTGGATCCGCGTACGGCGGATTTTGTTCTGCAATTGACCGCTCGTATCGTGGCGGAGAGCAAGCTCACGACAATGATGGTGACTCACAGCATGCGGCAGGCGCTCGATGTGGGAGATCGTACCGTCATGCTGCATCAAGGGCAGGTCGTGCTGGATGTTTCCGGTGATGAGCGCAAAGGGATGGATGTGCCGGACTTGCTGGCGATGTTTGAGCGGGTTCGGGGAGAGAAACTCTCGGACGACGCGCTGCTGCTGGGGTAGTACGCGTTTCTTTGTATTTTCGTAATAGCAGTTATTGTTGTGACGCCCTCCCCATAGCATCCGCCAATAATAGACATTGTGAGCCGGGGGCCGTCATGTAAAGGCTGCGCTGGCCCGTTGAGTCCGCCGAGCCACCCTCGTCAGGCGGGGGGCAGTCGGCTGGGCATGTTTGAGCGCAGCGCAGCGGAGCGAGTTTGCCCAGCCGCCCCGCCTGGCGAGGGTGGTGAAGGGCAGTCTGGCCGCGCAGGCGGCCAGACCGGACGATAGGGCCAGTGCAGCCTTTACATGACGGCCCCCGGCGGCTAAAGAACTCATCTATTTGCGAGCAGATTCCGCCCACGCAGATAAACACCTGCATCAATCCTGACGCCTAAGCAACAACCCCCAATATCACATTAGACGCATCAAACACTGCCACCACCCGCACCCCACGCGCCAATTCCAACGCCTGCGCACTTTCCTGCGTAATGATGGCCGCAAGGCTAGCCCCATTGCCAATATCGACGATGATCTCGCTATTGACTGCACCCGGCCGAATGTCTGCCACCGTACCCGCTAACTGATTACGAGCCGAGAGGCGCAATCCCTTGCCAGGCATAGCGATCATGACGGAAGGAGCTTTGATGAGTGCGATGGCTTCGCTGCCGACAGCCAGGCCGAGATCCGCCGTGCTTTCGCGAGTGATGGTGGCAACGACATCATGCCCGCCCGCGATACGCAGCGTGACTTCGTCATTGACTGCGCCCGTCCGGATCGCGCTGACGGTACCCAGGAGTTTGTTGCGCGCACTGGTCTTCAACATGATTCGCTTCATTAAATTCAGGTCATTCGGCGCGTTCAGATTCGTTTGAGCCAGATGCTCCATCACGCGCCGATGTTCCGCCTCCAGGGTCTGAAAGGTTGCGATGAGCTGTTCGGCACGGGCCGTGAGATGTGCGCCGCCGCCGCCTTTGCCTCCCGTTGCCCGCAACACCAGTTCCTCGCCAGCCAGATTGTTCATGGCGTCGATCGCATCCCAGGCCCCTTTGTAGCTCATGCCGACCGCGCGCGCTGCCGCACTGATCGAGCCCGTGAGTCCGATTTGAGTCAGCAGGTCGATACGGCTTTTGCCGCCCAATGTCTGGCTGCCGGCGCGTAGCCAGATGGATCCATCAAGCTCCAGCGGGGAAGTGGTCATGGCGTAGTCGGAGGGGGTAGAGAGTGTTGTCGACAGGGTATGGACGTGGCAGCATAGACGAAGGAAGACATGATGTCGCCATTGCTGAACGCGAATGAGATTCCATTGCAAGTTTACAAACTTCAGGGCATGATGTTTGCGCACTTATTGCGGAGAATGTCGTTATGAAACGCGTTGCGCTTGTCCCGGCTCTGGCTATGGTTGGATTGTTGGCTGCCTGCTCGTCCGGCCCCACGATCCGCAGTGATTATGATCACAGCGCCAATTTTGCCCAGTATCGCAGTTTTGGTTTTATGTCGCCGCTGGGCACCGATAAGGCAGGGTACAGCACACTGCTGACGGAGCGCCTGAAATCCGCCACGCGCAGCCAGATGGAAATGCGCGGCTACGTCTATGCCGAGCAGTCTCCCGATCTATTGATCAACTTCAACGCAAAATTGCAGCAGAAAACCCAGGTGACTCCTGCAGCGCCGATGGGCCCATACTATGGCTACCGCGCGGGGTTCTACGGCGGTTGGCCGGGTTACGCTTGGGGCAATGACGTGTATCAGTACACCGAAGGCACATTGAATATCGATCTGATCGACGCGCGCCGCAAGCAATTGGTCTGGGAGGGCGTCAGCGTCGGCGTCATCGATGATCAGGCAACGGCCTCCTCCGCACAAAATGTCGACGCCAATGTGGCGCAGATATTCCAACGCTACCCGTTCCGTGAGGGCAGCGGTGCGCCGCAAACGCCTCAATCGACCAAGGCTCAATGAGTGTGACGCTGTCCGATCCATGTGCGTGTCCGTCAGAGACTGACGGCTACCAGACCATCGCCTTGGTCTTACAAGGCGGCGGCGCGCTGGGCTCTTATCAAGCCGGGGTCTATCAAGGCCTGCACGAGGCCGGCATCCGTCCGAATTGGATAGCCGGAATTTCGATCGGCTCGATCAATGCCGCGATTATTGCGGGTTCGCCGCCCGATGAGCGTGTGGAGCGTCTGCGCGGATTTTGGGAAACCATTTGCCGGCCTACCGGGTTTTCTGCCTTGCCATGGGGTGAGGCTTGGGCCCGGTTGTTTCAGGGCGTTCCCTTTGGCTTTGGATCTCCCGCCATGAACGGTCAATTGGCGGCTTTTCACGCATTGACATCGGGCCAGCCGGGTTTTTTCAAGCTGCGCTATCCGCCTCCCTATTTGATGCATAACGGTCCGCAAGCAACCAGCTTCTATGACACGTCGCCATTAGTGGAGACACTCAATCGGTACGTGGATTTTGACTTGCTCAACCGCGGAGACGTACGCGCCAGTTTTGGGGCCGTGAATGTGCGGACTGGCAATTTTGCGTATTTCGATAGCACCACGACGCGGTTGCGGGCCGAGCACATCATGGCGTCCGGGGCGTTGCCGCCAGGGTTCCCTGCGGTAGAGATCGACGGCGAGTATTACTGGGATGGTGGCGTGGTGTCGAATACGCCGCTGTCTCAAGTGTTGTCTGTGCATCCGATGCCGGACACACTGGCTTTTCAGGTGGATCTCTGGCCCGCCAGAGGGGCATTGCCTACCAATCTCGAAGAAGTCGCGGAGCGTCAGAAGGACATTCAATACTCCAGTCGCACCCGCACAGTGACGAATATTTATCAACGCATCTTGAAATTGCGCCGCGGATTGCAGCGTGTGTTGGAGCGCTTGCCCGAGGACGAGCGCTGCAGTGCGGAATTGGCGGACATTCGCGAGCTGGCATGCACGCCCGCGGTGAATGTCGTCAATTTGATCTACGAAGCCAAGCACTACGAACGCAATTCAAAGGACTATGAATTTGGATCTGAGGCCATGCGTGAACACTGGCAAAGCGGCCTGACGGATATTCAACAAACCTTGGCCATGCCCAAAGTGCTGGACCGTCCGCCTGTGGATCAGAGCTTTGTTACGCATGACATACACCGCTCGGCCAAGCGCTGAGCGCGGCGGTCAATGGGGCGTCACTTTACCGGCGTATCGTAATATTACGGGGCATTTGATGCCAAATTCGGTAGTTTTGCGACAAAAATAAGGTTACATTAACGGGCTTGCCGGACGTGATTATTCAGTTTGGCACCGCGTGTGCGGGTTCGCGCGCCTTGGCTCTACTCCGTGAGGAATTCATGCGTTTTTCGCACCATCGTGTCTCTGGATTCGGTGTCGTTGCGCTTGTTGCTTTGGCATTGGCAGGCTGCAAAGAACACCCTCAAATGAACCCCGGAATGCCGCAAGTCAGCGTCATTACGGTTCAACCTCAACCCGCATCGATCGTGTCCGATTTGCCGGGCCGCGTGGACGCTGTTCGCGATGCGGAAATCCGTGCGCGCGTCACGGGCATTGTGCAAAAGATCGAGTTCGAACAAGGCGGCGAGGTCAAAGAAGGGCAACTGCTCTTCAAGATCGATCCTGCTCCCTATAAGGCAACGCGCGATCAAGCTGCCGCCCAGCTCAAACAGTCGCAGGCCGATCTGTATAGCGCCAAAGCGCTCGCAGACCGCTATGCGCCGCTGGTCAAGGCCAATGCCGTCAGCAAACAGGAATATGACAACGCTGTGGCCAGCTATCGTCAGGCCGAGGCTGCTGTCGCGGCTGCCAAGGCCAACCTGGACGCGGCTGCAATCAATCTGGGGTACACGGATGTCACCTCGCCGATTACAGGAATCATCGGCAAGGCCCTGGTTACCGAGGGTGCTCTGGTCGAAGGGACCTCGGCCACGCAGATGGCCCTGGTCCAGCAGCTCGATCCGATCTACGTCGATTTCACTCAGAGCACTGCGGATCTGGCCCAGTTGCGCCAGGCGTTTGCCAGCGGCCAGATCGAGCGCATCGGCAAAGACGCCGCACGCGTGAGCGTCGTTCAGGAGGACGGCTCCGTCTACGAACATCCCGGCAAGCTTCTGTTTACCGGCATTACGGTGGACCCGACGACCGGACAGGTCAACCTGCGTGCCGAGGTACCCAACCCGGATGGCCTCTTGCTGCCCGGCATGTACGTGCGCGTCCGTCTGGACCAAGGGACCAATCAGCAGGCGTTGATGGTGCCTCAACAGTCCCTGCAGCGTACGGCCGATGGTTTGCAGAGCTTGATGCTTGTGAAAGACAACAAGATCGAGCAGATCGCCGTGACGACCGGTGGGGTAATCAAAGGACAATGGCTGGTGACCAGTGGCCTGAAAGCCGGCGACGTGGTAGTTGTCGAAGGCTTCCAGAAAATCCGCCCTGGCGCGCCTGCGCAGGCCTCCCCCTGGAACCCCGGTGGACCAAGCAAAGCCGCACCGCCCACGCAAGGCAAGCCCGAAGGCGCCGCGCCACCTGCGCAGCCCGCTTCGGAGCAAAAATCCTAAAACGGTACGCGGCGCGATGCGCCGCGTGCCTGTTTTCGTGAGCACTTTCCGAGTTAGCCCACATGCCGCAATTTTTTATCGATCGACCAATTTTCGCCTGGGTAGTTGCCCTGTTCGTCTTGCTGGCGGGCATATTGGCCATTCCCAATATGCCGGTCGCGCAGTACCCCGACGTGGCGCCTCCTGCCATTACGATTACTGCTACCTATCCTGGCGCCTCGTCCAAAGAGGTCGCCGAGTCGGTGACCAGTATCATCGAGGATCAGCTCAACGGCGCCAAGGGGCTGCTGTATTACGAGTCCGTCAGTGACAACAACGGCCAGTCCACGATCACCGCGACGTTCTCGCCGGGAACCGATCCCGACCTGGCGCAGGTGGACGTGCAAAACCGCGTGTCGAACGTGACGGCGCAGTTGCCGACGGCTGTCACGCAGCAGGGCATCCAGTACGAGCAGACCAGTGCCGGCTTTCTGATGATCGTGACGCTGTCCTCGACCGACGGCACGTTGGACCAGACGGCATTGGCCGACTACATCACACGCAACATTCAGAACCCCGTATCGCGGGTGCCTGGGGTAGGGCAGTTTCAGTTGTTCGCCGCACCGCGTGCCATGCGGGTCTGGATCGATCCCGACAAGCTCGTTGGTTATAACCTCAGCGCATCGGATGTCAATGCTGCCATCAGCCAGCAAAACGTGCTGATTTCGGCGGGCAGCCTGGGGGCGCCTCCCAATCCGGAAAGCCAGCGCTACACGGCGACGGTCGTGGTCAATGGCCAGCTTTCGACGGTCGAAGCATTCGGCAACATCGTGCTGCGCGCCAATACCGACGGTTCGTCAGTGCGTCTGCGTGACGTAGCCCGCATCGAGGTGGGCGCTGACAACTATCAGTTTGGTGCCCGCCTCAATGGCAAGCCCACGGCAGCCTTTGCCATCGTGTTGTCTCCGGACGCCAACGCCCTGGCCACAGCACAGGGTGTACGCGACCAGATGGAGTCGTTGTCGCAGTATTTCCCGGGCAACATCAAATTCGACATTCCCTACGACACGGCGCCGTACGTCAAGGTCTCGATCGAGCAGGTGGTCCATACCCTGGTCGAAGCCATGGTGCTGGTGTTCCTGGTGATGTTCCTGTTCCTGCAGAACGTGCGCTATACCCTCATTCCGGCGTTGGTGGTGCCGGTGGCGATGATGGGGGCATTCGCAGTGATGCTGGGGTTGGGCTTTTCCATTAACGTCTTGACCATGTTCGCCATGGTGCTCGCCATCGGTATTCTGGTGGACGACGCTATTGTGGTGGTGGAGAACGTCGAGCGCATCATGGCGGCCGAGGGCTTGTCTCCCAAAGAGGCGACCAAGAAAGCCATGCCGCAGATCAGCGGCGCTATCGTGGGTATCACGCTGGTGCTGGTGACAGTGTTCCTGCCATTGGCCTTCATGAGCGGCTCGGTGGGCGTGATCTACCGGCAGTTCTCGGTGGCAATGGCTGTGTCGATTTTCTTCTCGGCCTTTTTGGCGCTGAGTTTCACGCCGGCCTTGTGCGCCACGATTCTCAAGCCCATCCCGAAAGGGCACCACGAGGAAAAGAAAGGCTTTTTCGGGTGGTTCAATCGCAAATTCGACGCGACGACGCATAGTTACCAAAGCTGGGTGGCCCGTATCCTGCATCGCGGCGGCCGCATGATGCTGCTGTTCCTGTTGCTGGTGATACTGCTGGGCTGGCTGTATTTGCGCTTGCCATCCTCGTTCCTGCCCGAAGAAGACCAAGGTTACGTGGTCAGCAACATCGAGCTGCCTACCGGGGCCAGCGCCAACCGTACAGTCGATGTGCTCGAGCAGGTCGAAGACTACTTCATGCACCTGCCGGCCGTCGAAAACGTCATTACCGTTCAGGGCTACAGCTTTAACGGTAACGGCCTGAATGCGGCGATCGCCTTCTCGACGCTCAAAGATTTCTCCGAACGCAAGGATCCCAAAGATTCGGCAGGTGCCATTGCGTTTGCAGCATTCGAAAAGCAGCTGATGGGCATCCATGATGCACAGGTGTTTACACTGGTGCCGCCCGCCATTTCATCATTGGGTAACGCGACCGGTTTCGACCTGCGCCTGCAAGACCGCGGCAACGGTGGTACGGCTGCATTGGCGCAAGCGACGGCTCAGTTGATGGAAATGGCGTCCAAGAGCCCCATTCTGTCCCAAGTGCGTATCACCGGGCTGCAGCCTGGTCCGCAACTGACCTTGAAGATCGACCGTGAGAAGGCCGCGGCCCAAGGGGTGGATTTCCAAGCCGCCGCTACGCTGATTGCAACGTCGCTAGGGTCCAGCTACATCGACAAGTTCCCCAACATGGGGCGCATGCAGAACATCTGGGTACAGGCCGAGGCCAGCCACCGTATGCAGGCGGACGAGATTCTCAAGATGAACGTCGCCAATAGCCAGGGCCAGATGGTGCCCTTGTCCACGTTTGTGTCGTACGACTGGACGCAAGGTCCGGTGCAGGTCGTGCGCTACAACAGCTATGACTCTATGCGTATAGGCGGCGATGCTGCGCCGGGCTACACCACGGGTGAAGCCATGGCCGAGATGGAGCGCCTGGTTGGGCAACTGCCCTCGGGCTTTGGCTACGAATGGAACGGCTTGTCGTACCAGGAACGTCAGGCTGGTAACCAGGCTCCCATCCTGATGGGGCTGGCGCTGCTGGTGGTGTTCCTGGTGCTGGCCGCACTGTACGAGAGCTGGGCAATTCCTTTGTCGGTCATGCTGGTGGTGCCGCTGGGGATGTTGGGCGCGGTCGGGTTGGTGTCTCTGCTGGGCATGTCCAATGACGTGTATTTCCAGGTGGGGATGGTGACCGTGATCGGTCTGGCGGCCAAGAACGCCATTCTGATCGTGGAATTTGCCAAGGACCAATACGCCCGCGGCATGGGCCTGTACGAGGCCACGGTCGAGGCGGCGCGTCTGCGTTTCCGCCCGATTCTGATGACCTCTCTGGCTTTCATTCTGGGCGTGGTCCCGCTGGCTTTGGCGAGCGGTGCGGGCGCTGCCAGCCAAAAGGCGGTGGGTATCGGCGTGTTGGGCGGCATGTTGGCGGCGACACCTTTTGCCGTGATTTTCGTGCCCACGTTCTTTGTGGTGATGCTCAGCCTTTTCAAGACCAAGCCTCGCTTGTTGGGTAATGAGCTCAAGGCCTTTGAGGCCGAACAAGCCGAAAAACGCGCTCGCGAAGCCGCCGAGGGCTCCTCCGCTGACGGCACTACGCCTCGCCCGGCAGACGATCAGGAGAGCAAGCAATGAGTGCTCTGATGTCTAAACGAGATAAGTCATCTATACGGCGCGACATGTTGCAGCCTTCTTCGAAATATCAACGCGCCACGCTGTCGCTATGCTTGGCCGCGCTGCTGGGGGGCTGCTCGCTGGCGCCCGATTATCATCGCCCCGAGTCTCCTGTCCCAGGCGATTGGCCGACGCAACCCAAAGTGCAATTCGGTTCGGCCGCCGGCCAGGTTTCGTTGTCTGAGCAGCCGGCTTCGGCCGTGGCGCCTGCGTCGACAGTGCCGGCAGCCGATCTCGGCTGGCGCGAGTTTTTCCGCGATCCGCGCCTGCAGGCCTTGATCGAGCTGGCGTTGGCCAATAACCGCGATCTGCGCGTCGCGGTCGAAAGCGTCGAAGAAGCGCGCGCCCAATACGGGGTGCAGCGTGGCGCGCAATGGCCCAGCATCGGTGCCGGTATCGAAGGCACGCGCCAACGCATGCCGCCCAATATGCGGGTAGGTGGCGAGGATTCACCTTCGGTGTCCAGCAGTTATCAGGCCGGCGTCGGGATGACGTCGTTCGAGATCGATCTGTTCGGCCGCTTGCGCAGTCTGTCCGAAGCCGCCTATCAGACCTATCTCGCCAGCGAGCAATCGCAACGCAGCGTTCACATCACGCTGGTCGGCGCGGTGGCTCAAGCCTACTTCAACATGCGCGCGGCCGATGTCCAACTGGATCTCACCCGCAAGACGCTGGCCGCCCGCCAAGAGTCCTACAACCTCGTCAAACGTCGTTTCGACGGCGGCGTGGCGTCAGAGATGGAGTTGAATCAGTCCAAGAGCCTGCTGGATTCGGCCTCGGCCGATCTGGCGCAATTGGCCCGGTTGCGCGCGCAGTCCGTCAACGCATTGACCGTGCTGGTCGGCGTGCCATTGCCGGACAACCTGCCGGCGCCGGCGGAGTTCGGCCGGGATCAATTGCTGGCCACCGTTCCGGGCGGGTTGCCTTCCGATTTGCTCGAGCGTCGCCCCGACATCATGGCGGCGGAGAACAATCTGAAATCGGCCAATGCCAACATCGGCGCAGCCCGGGCGGCGTTCTTCCCCACGATTTCTCTGACCGGGATGCTGGGGGTGGCCAGCCCGTCCTTGGGTACCTTGTTCCATGGTGGACAGGGGGCATGGAGCTTTTCGCCGTCCATCACGACGCCGATATTTGCCGGTGGCAGCATCCGCGAGGGCTTGAACCTGGCCAATGCGCGTAACAACATTGCCGTGGCGCAGTACGAGCAGACCATCCAACAGGCTTTCCAGGAGGTCTCGGACGCCCTGGCGGGAGAGGCCACTTATGGGGCTCAAGTCGAATCGTTGAGTTCCTTGCAGAACTCGACGGCGCGCACCCTGGAGCTCTCGAATCTGCGCTATGTGAATGGCATCGACAGCTACCTGCAGGTGCAGTCTGCCCAGGTTGATTATTTCAACGCTCAGCTGAGCCTGGTCCAGGCTGGCCTGGCCGCGTTGAACAACCGCGTGGCGCTGTACAAGGCCCTGGGCGGCGGCTGGTCAGAGGTGACTCCTACGGCCAGCAACGCAAATGGCGCGGCGTCAGGCGGCAATCCGGCGGGTACGGGTGCTACTACGCCGGGGGCATCGACGACGCAACCATCCGGCTCCTGATCTGAGAGTTACACTTGAGGGCGGCATCCGATATCCTGATATTCAGGATGTTCGGGGCCGCCCTTTCAGATTCATCCACGACAGCATCATGATAGAACTTGGCGTCAACATCGATCACGTGGCGACGCTGCGCCAGCAGCGCCACACGACTTATCCCGACCCGATCCAGGCCGCTTTGCGTGCAGAGGACGCCGGTGCGGATCTGATTACCTTGCATTTGCGCGAAGATCGCCGCCATATTCAGGACGCAGACGTGCATGCCATCCGGCCGCTGCTGCGCACCCGCATGAATCTGGAATGCGCGATCACGCCCGAAATGCTCGAGATCGCATGCCAGGTTCGTCCCAGCGATGTATGCCTGGTGCCCGAAAAACGCACTGAGCTGACGACCGAGGGCGGTTTGGATGTCGCGGGCGCCTTGCCTGCCGTCACCAACGCCGTGGCTCGCCTGCAGCAGGCGGGCATTCGGGTGTCGTTGTTTATCGATCCCGATCCCGCGCAGATTCAGGCTGCCGTTCAGGCAGGTGCTCCGGTGATCGAGCTGCATACGGGAGCCTATGCCGAGGCAGAGGGCGATCAGGCTCGCCTGGAGCTCGACCGAGTGCGAGCAGGGGTGGCCGAAGGCCTGCGGCACGGATTGCGCGTCAATGCCGGCCATGGGTTGCACTATGGCAACGTGGCGCCTATCGCGGCGCTCGACGGTATCTCTGAACTCAATATCGGTCATGCCATTGTGGCGCAGGCTGTGTTCGACGGCTGGGACAAAGCCGTACGCGACATGAAGGCGCTCATGGTGCAGGCGCGCCTGCAGGCCGTGCGGGGCCGCTGAGGCTCGTCTCATGTCTGAAGCCCCCTCCCATTCGACGCCGCCGGCCAGCAGTATTGCTGGCATCGGCATGGACTTGCTGCGTATCGACCGTATCGAGCGTGCGTTGGCGCGTCATGGGGATCGATTTGCCGAGAAAATCCTCGGCGCAGAGGAACTGCAGAAATTTCATGCTCGACGTGCCCGGGACGCCGCTCGCGGCGTGCGTTTCCTGGCCACGCGCTTCGCCGCCAAAGAGGCATTCTCCAAGGCCATCGGCCTGGGAATGCGCATGCCGATGACCTGGACGCGCGTACAAGTTCTCAATGCGCCCAGCGGACGTCCGGTCCTGGTTATCGCACCGAGCCTGCTGGAGTGGTACACGCCGCGTTTTGGTGTGGCGCATGTCTCCATTACCGATGAATCCGATATGGCCGCTGCGTACGTCATCGTCGAGCGCAAGGCGTAATGCCTGCCGGATTCCTCTTTTTCTCTCATCAAAGGACCAGACCGTATGGCCAAGAAACATAAAACCTTGTTGCCCCCCGGCCCCGTCATGGTGGATGTGGCAGGCACCACATTGACCAAAGCAGAGAAAGCACGCCTGCGCCACCCTCTGGTGGGCGGGGTGATCTTGTTCGCCCGAAATTTCGAGAGCCGCAAACAATTGTGCGAGCTGACACGCCAGATCCATCGTGCGCGCCATGAGCCGCTGATGATCGCGGTCGATCACGAGGGCGGGCGAGTGCAACGGTTCCGTGAAGACGGTTTTACCGTGTTGCCGGCCATGCGCGATTTGGGGGTACTGTGGGACCGCGACCCCTTGACCGCCATGCGATTGGCCACCGAGGCGGGCTACGTGCTGGCTGCCGAGTTGCGCGCCTGTGGCGTGGATCTCAGCTTCACTCCGGTGCTGGACCTGGATTACGGCGTGAGCAAGGTCATCGGCACGCGCGCTTTTCACCGCGATCCTCGCGTGGTCGCCATGCTGGCGCGCGCGGTGGCTCAGGGCTTGGCTCAGGCCGGGATGGCCGCGTGCGGCAAGCATTTCCCGGGACATGGTTTCGTGGGCGCGGATTCGCATCACGAGATGCCGGTCGACCCGCGCCCGCTGGAGCGTATCCTCGGTGAAGACGCCGCACCGTATGCCTGGCTGGGCGATGCCGTCATTCCGGCCGTCATGCCTGCGCACGTGATTTATCCCAAGGTCGATAAACAACCCGCGGGCTTCTCTCGCCGTTGGGTGCAAGACATTTTGCGTGAGCGCCTGGGCTACGGGGGTGTGGTGTTCTCGGACGACCTGACCATGGAGGGGGCCACGGTGGCGGGCGATATTCTCGCGCGCGCTCAAGCCGCCTTGGGCGCCGGTTGCGATATGGTGTTGGTGTGCAATCGTCCAGATCTGGCCGATGACTTGCTGTCCCGCCTGGACGTGACGCACGCGCCCGAATCGGTCGAGCGCATTCGCCGACTGATGCCCCGTTTTGCCGCTCCCTCCTGGAAGGCCCTGCAAGCCGAAACTCGCTACCAGCATGCCCGACGACTTCAATCTCAAATCGTTTCTGGCTGATCTGCCGCACCTGCCCGGCGTCTATCGACACTTGGACGCCGAGGGTGTGGTGATGTATGTGGGCAAGGCGCGTGATCTGAAAAAACGCGTCTCCTCGTATTTCCAGAAAAATCTGGCCAGCCCGCGAATTGCCCAGATGGTTGCCAAGGTCGCGCGTGTCGAGGTCACGGTCACGCGTTCCGAGGCCGAAGCATTGCTCTTGGAGAACAATCTCATCAAGAGCCTGCGGCCGCGCTACAACATCCTGTTTCGCGATGACAAGTCGTACCCGTATCTATGGATCACGGGGCACGAATGGCCTCGCGTGGCCTACTATCGCGGCGCGACAAACAAACGTGGACAGTATTTTGGTCCGTTTCCCAATGCCTGGGCCGTGCGCGAGACCATCCAGATCCTGCAAAAGGTCTTTCGCTTGCGGACTTGCGAGGATACGGTCTTTGCCAACCGCTCGCGTCCTTGCCTGCTGCATCAAATCGGCCGCTGCTCGGCGCCCTGTGTCGATGCGATCTCGGCCGAGGATTATGCCAGCGATGTGAATCGCGCCGCGCGTTTCCTCAACGGCGAGGCGCGCGAGGTGATGGATGAGATCGAACAGCGCATGCTGCAGGCAT
Source organism: Bordetella tumbae (assembly GCF_054780995.1). NCBI lineage: Bacteria > Pseudomonadati > Pseudomonadota > Betaproteobacteria > Burkholderiales > Alcaligenaceae > Bordetella > Bordetella tumbae. The sequence goes on along the minus strand of NZ_BAAGVG010000006.1, from coordinate 15,364 downwards.
CGACCGAGCTGCGATTCGAAGAGGCCGCCGCCTTGCGTGACCAGATGGGATCGCTGGCGCGCGTGCTGCATCAGCAAACCATGGAGGACGTGGGCGGCGAGGATACTGATGTCATCGTTGTCGCCTCTGCAGGCGGCAAGGTCTGTGTGAACCTGGCCATGGTGCGCGCCGGCCGGCATTTGGGCGACAAGCCGTTCTTTCCCGTGCATGTCGACGGCCAAGAGGCGCCCCAGGTGCTCGAGGCTTTCATCGCGCAACATTACACTGATAATCCCCTGCCTCCTGTGCTGGTTTGTTCGCACGCCTTGCCCGATAGCGGCTTGATGACATTGTTGGCCGAACAGGCACAGGTCCGTCCTGCGAGGGTACTGACGCGTCCTCAAGGTGTGCGCCGCGCCTGGCTGGAGCAGGCCGTCAAAAACGCCGAAATGGCCCTGGCCCGAGCGCTCACCGAATCCGGTGCGCGCGCTGCACGGACGCTGGCGCTTGCCGAAGTGCTGGATCTGGACACCGACGAGGCCGCGCTGGATGCATTGCGTATCGAGTGTTTCGATATCAGCCATACGGCAGGCGAGGCGACGCAGGCGTCCTGTGTCGTGTTCTTGCATCACGACATGCAGCCTTCTCAATATCGCCGCTACAACATCGCGGGGATCACGCCGGGCGACGACTATGCCGCGATGCGCCAGGTATTGACCCGGCGTTTTGGCAAGGTCGCCGATGGCGAGGCACCGATGCCCGGGCTGGTCTTGATCGACGGCGGCAAGGGGCAGGTCGAGATTGCGCGCCAGGTCTTTGCTGAATTGGGGCTGGACATACAAACCCTGGTTGGCGTCGCCAAAGGGGAAGGGCGCAAGGTCGGGCTGGAAACGCTGGTGTTTGCCGACGGCCGCCCGCCGGTGGCATTGGGTGGGGAATCGGCTGCGCTGATGCTCATCGCCCAGGTCCGCGACGAGGCCCACCGTTTTGCAATCACCGGTATGCGCGCTCGCCGCGCCAAGGCTCGCAATGTCTCGCGTCTCGAGGAAATCGAGGGCGTCGGAGCGCGCCGCCGCCAGCGGCTGCTGGCCCGTTTTGGCGGGTTTTCCGGCGTGTCCTCTGCCAGCATCGAGGACTTGGCCTCAGTGGACGGCATTTCGCACGATCTGGCCGAGCGTATCTACGAGGCTTTGCATGGATAAACGGCCTGCCGCCGGCTATTTCCCCACCATGGCGTGTCCTGCCAAGAGTTTTTCACGCTGGTGATGTAGCATACGTTCATTATGCCAATCAATGTGCCGATTATCCTGACGTGGCTGCGCATCGCCATGATCCCGCTGGTAGTGGGGCTGTTTTATCTGCCCAGTAGCTGGATGGCTGAGCCTGCCCGCGACACCCTGGCCGCCTGGGCCTTTATCGTTGCTGCCTTGACCGACTGGTTTGACGGTTGGCTGGCCCGCCGCTGGAACCAGACCTCGGCGTTTGGCGCATTTCTGGACCCCGTGGCGGACAAGCTCATGGTCTGCGCCGCGCTCATCGTCCTGCTCGATCTCGGCAGGGTAGACGCCTTTATTTCGCTGATCATCATCGGACGGGAAATCACGATTTCGGCGTTGCGGGAATGGATGGCCAAGATCGGCGCCAGCGCCAGCGTCGCCGTGCACCGCCTGGGCAAATTCAAGACCGCTGCGCAGATGGTCGCTATCCCGTGCCTGCTCTACGATCAACCGTTGTTTGGGATGTCCAGCCGGCTCCTGGGCGATATATTGATTGTGATCGCGGCCGTGTTGACGGTGTGGTCGATGTTTTATTACTTGCAACGCGCTTGGCCCGCCATCCGTGAAAAGTCTCAATAGACGGGCCGGGTTCTAAGGAGCGTTGAGATTCCGGCATCGCGGCGAATTCAATAACCCGATATCGCGTCCGAGATCTCGACAATGATATTTACGCAGTGGCGCTGCGCGAGCCGCGCTTTTGCGTTGAGATGAGTTTTGCTAGCCATGCATTCCGCCGCAGATACCGTTACGCTGGATTCTCCTGATCTTCGCCGCCGTGATTGGCTGACCATCCTGTTGATCGGTGTCGTGCATGCATCGTCGCATTTCTTTCAGCTGGTGCTGCCCTCGCTGTATGTATCCTTGGGCACGGCGTTTGATCTGGATTTTGCCCGGTTGGGGCTGCTGGTCTCGACCTTCTATGTCGTGTCGGGCATTGGTCAGGCATCGTCCGGCTTCGTGGTGGATCGGATCGGCGCCCGACCTGTGCTGTGGTTCGGGCTGACGTGCTTTGTCTTGGCGGGCGTCTTGATCGGTTCGGCCAACGGTTATCTCATGCTGCTGATAGCGGCGGTGATCGGCGGCATCGGCAACTCGGTATTCCACCCGGCAGACTATTCCATCATCAATCATCGCGTCAGTCCGGCACGATTGGGCCATGCCTTTAGCACACATGGTTTGACGGGCAATCTCGGGTGGGCGCTGACGCCGGTCTTCATTACCTCGATTACCCTGTTGGCCGATTGGCGCGTGGCGGCGTTCAGTGCAGCAGCCTTGGTGGCTGTGGTGTTGCTGCTGGCGATCGTGGGGCGCGACCTGTTGGGAGGCAACCATCCTGTATCCGATACGGTCCAGGCCAAAGCAACGGTGAGCACGCCTGCCGCTCAAGAAAGTGTATTGACCACTTTGACGGCCTTGCTGGCCAAGCCGGCATTGTGGGGCGCCTTTCTGTTTTTCGCCTTTACCTCGATTGCGCTGTCGTCAGTTCAGAACTACACAATCCCGCTCTTGGGCGAGTTGTATAACTTGTCCAAAGTCGTCGCCAGCTCGGCATTGTCCGGGTACATGGTGGCGTCGGCGCTGGGAATGGCGGCAGGGGGCTTTCTCGTATCCGCCAACCCGCGTACCGAGTTGACTGTCACCGTGGCGCTGATCTTGGCTGGCGTTACCTTGGTGATCCTGGCTTTGGGAATGGTGCCTCCTGGTTGGGCGGCATTAGTCGTGGGCCTGGCGGGTTTTTGTTCGGGCGTTGCAGCCCCGTCGCGAGATATGCTGATCCGGCGCGTCACGCCCAAGGGCGCGACAGGTTCCGTGTACGGCCTGGTCTACTCTGGCATGGACGTGGGCTCGGCGCTGGGCCCGTTGGGATTCGGCCTGCTGCTGGATGCCGGGATGAGTCACGGCCCCTGGATCGGAGCGGGCATCGCATTTGCCGTGGCAGCCTTGCTGGCACAGTGGATTGCCGTGCAAGCGCGCAAGGCGAGCGCGCCACTGGCGACCGCGGCGCGTTAATTGGGAATCAGGGCCTGGTCAGACCGCAAAGCGGACATGATTTCCGCCGCCGAGTACGTCCCCCGGGCGATTCTCTCGATCAGCGCTGCGCAACAACCGCATATTGCTCTTGAGCATGTCAAAGACCCGCCGAGTCAGCGGGCGCACGACGTTATTGCGCACGAATAGGTAGTACTCGACGTCGGGCAGACGCGGCATGCCGTCGTTTTCTCCCAATACGCGGAAATCCGTACCAATCAGCTCGATGCCGCGGGCGGTCACGCCCAACCCTGCCCGGAGCGCGGCTTTGATTCCTATCAGGCTGGATGATGTATAGCTGGGCGACCAACGAATGCCCGCGTCGTCCAGCGCCTCTTGCGCCAGGCGCCGGAACAGGCTCGGGCCGTCGGCCAGGACGAGCGGGATAGGCTTGCTGGTGTCCAGCACATAGCTGGACGAGCAGACCCACACCGTGGGGGAGGTACGTAGTACGACACCCTCCAACGTAGGATCGTGACGATTGGAAATCGTCATGTCGATCTCGCCGCGATGTAGAGATTCCATCAGAAACGGGCTGCGCCCCACGTGGATATCGATTTGCAGCAACGGCGAATGACGGGCGATTTGTGCGAGCAGCGGAGGAAGCATGTTATCGGCCACATCGTGCGGTGCGCCGATGCGCAGCACGCCCTCCAGGCTGCCTTGCTGCAGGTTGCGCAAGGCTTCGTCGTTGACCGATAGCAGGTGCCGCGCGTAGTCCAGCAGCCGCTCGCCGTGCGGGGTCAGGCGCTTTTGCCGACCGCGCCGCTCAAAGATGGCGCGGCCGAGCTGGCTTTCGAGCCGCTGCATCTGTTGCGACACGGCGGACTGTGTTCGGCCCAGATGAATGGCCGCCGCAGCAAAGCCGCCCTGTTCCTGGATGACAGTCAGCGTTCTCAGGGTGTCGAGGTCTAGTGTTTGCATATATCAGTTTTACTAATCGATTTCGACTCGATTCTAGATTGTTTCGTCTTGCGTCTGTGCCTATATTTTCAATCAACGTAGTTTGAAAATTTTTTAAGGGGTGAAAGCATGAGCGTATCGACAGAGCGTACCGAGGCAGTACAGAGCGCCATTGAGCAAGTCAAGCAGATCGCACTGGCGGGTGAGCTCAGCCGAGCTGGGCTCGACGGCATTCTGGCGCAACTGAATCGATTAGCCGCGCGTAGGGAATTGTGGAGTGAGCAGGCGTTTGCTGCACCGCAGGATGGTGAGTTGCAGGCGCGCTATTTGATCTCTGAAGAGCCGGATCAAAGTTACGCCTTGTATCTCAACGTCATGCGTCCAGGTAAACGCATCGTGCCGCACAACCATACGACCTGGGCTTGTATCAGCGCCGTCGAAGGGGTGGAGCTCAACCGTGTCTATGAGCGCCTGGACGACGGCAGCGTGCCGGGACGTGCCCAGTTGCGAGAGTCCGGCCAGGTCCGGGTCGAGCCTGGTACGGGGATCGCGCTGATGCCCGAGGACATCCATTCGGTGGAGATTCTGCCGGGGCAGGTCATCCGTCATTTGCATCTGTATGGACGTGCATTGGAAACGTTGACCCAGCGTACGGGCTATGACCTGGAAAACGGGACCTGCGAAACGATGTCGATCGGCGTGCAGACGCGCCGTTGATCAAGCCTTGCCTTTCATTCATTCATCTTTTCGTTGCGGAACATGCATTTAATTAACGCGCAAACCCTGAAGTCCTGGTTGCATGACGGCGCTGAGATTGCGCTTTTTGATGTACGGGAGCATGGGCAATATGGTGAGTCTCACTTGTTCTATGGCATCACGTTGCCGTACAGCCGATTGGAGCTGGACGTGCAGCGTCTGGCACCGCGCAAACAAGTGCGCACTGTGGTCTACGATGATGGACACGGCGTCGCCCAGGCTGCGGCGCAGCGACTGACCGAACTGGGTTATTCGAACGTACATGTGCTCGACGGCGGGACGGCGGGTTGGCAGGCAGCGGGCTATACCTTGTTTGCCGGCGTGAACGTGCCATCCAAGGCATTCGGCGAGTTGGTCGAGCAGATTTACGAGACGCCGCATGTGACTGCCACCGAGTTGCATGCCATGTTGCAGGCGGGCGAGGATGTTGTCGTGCTGGATGGTCGGCCCTATGCGGAATATCGCAAGATGTCGATCCCGACCGCGACGAGTTGCCCGAACGGTGAGTTGGCCTATCGCGTGCGGCGTATTGTGCCCAACGACAAAACGCATATCGTGGTCAATTGTGCCGGCCGTACGCGCAGCATCATCGGCGCGCAGACCTTGATTAACCTGGGTTTGCCCAACCGAGTTTCGGCATTGCAAAGTGGTACGCAGGGGTGGATGTTGGACGATCTGGTGCTGGACCATGGCGCGAGCCGGCGCTATGGCGAGCCGAGCGATGATCTGCCGGCTATCAGACGGTCTGCCGAGGAACTGGCGAAACGTTATGAGGTGCCGACCGTTGATGCGCCGACCGTACAGCGTTGGAATGCGGATACGCAGCGATCGCTTTTCTTGTGCGATGTCCGCACGCCTGAAGAGTACGCCGCCGGCACCTTGGCCGGCGCGGTGCATACGCCTGGCGGTCAGTTGATCCAGGCCACTGATCAGTACATCGGTGTACGTCGCGCGCGGCTGGTGTTATTCGATGACGACGGCGTACGAGCCCTTGTTGTCGCCAGTTGGTTAAAGCAGTTGGGACACGATGTTTACGTGTTGGACGGCGGACTGGCGAGTGGTTTGACACTGGCCGCGCTTGCGCCACCTGCGATACCGCAGCCCACCCTGATCGATGCAGCGGCGTTGGCTGAGCAATTGCGTCAAGCTGCACCTCCCATTGTCATCGATGTGGGCGCCAGTATGCGTTTTCGCCAGACGCATATTCCGGGGTCGCGTTGGTCGATACGGCCGCGTTTGGCTGCCGATCTGAAAGGCATCGATGCGTACATTGTGCTGGTGGCCGATGAACCTGGCGTTGCTGCATGCGCAGCGATCGAACTGGATCGGCTGGGCATGTCAGTAAGGGTATTGGCAGGCGGATTGCAGGCTTGGGTCGATGCGGGTTTGCCGGTGCAGTCCAGTCCACAGTCGCCCGCTGACGACGAATGCATCGACTACTTGTTCTTTGTCCATGATCGTCACAGCGGCAACAAGGCTGCGGCACGCCAATATCTGGAATGGGAAATCAACCTGATCTCGCAACTCGATGAGTTCGAGAAGGCCGAGTTTCGCTTGCCATCGTTTCAGGCTGATGCCTGATCGATATCTGTCCTCATCTCGTTATGAACAGGAAAGACATCATGTCGCAACGGCAATTACAGACACGCATGTTGCACGCGGGCAAAACGCCCGCCTATGAAGGGGGATCGCCCGTCAACCCTCCTGTGGTGCGTGCCAGCACTGTCGTGTTTGACAATGTTGCTCAACAGCGGGACTTGCGTGCGCGGCGTTCGGGGGAACGCGTGTTCACCTATGGCGCACGGGGTAATCCCACCGGCTTCGCCCTGGAAGACGCGGTGAGCGAACTCGAGGGGGCTTATCGCACCAAGCTGTTTCCCACCGGTCTTGCTGCCATCGCCATGACGCTGCTTGCGTATCTCAAGCCCGGAGACCATCTATTGATGTCCGATGCGGTGTATGAGCCTGCGCGCAAATTGGCCGAGTCGTTTCTGGCGCCGTATCAGATCCGTTGCACGTTCTTCGCCGCCGACGGTTCGGATGTCGAGGACAAAATCGAGCCGGCAACACGGATGATTTATGCCGAATGTCCCGGCTCATTGGTCTACGAGATGTGCGACTTGCCGAGGCTGGCCGACATTGCGCATCGTCATGATGCACTGCTGGTCTGCGATAACACCTGGGGCTCGGGCTGTCAGTATCGCCCTCTCGCATTGGGCGCCGATGTATCCGTCATGGCGGCGACCAAGTATCTCAGCGGCCATTCCGACGTGATGATGGGGACTGTCGCGACCACCGAGGCAGCGTGGCCCGCGCTGTCGGCGCGCAGTGACGCATTCGGCATGACGGTGAGTCCCGATGACGCCTATCTGGTCTTGCGTGGCATTCGCAGCCTGACCGCGCGCCTGGCCATGCACGAGCAGCATGCACTGCGAGTGGCGAGCTATCTGCAAAGCTGTCCTGATGTCCGCTCGGTGTTTTGCCCGGCATTGCCGGAACACCCGGGACATGACATCTGGAAACGCGATTGCACGGGTACGAACGGCCTGCTGTCGTTCGAGTTTCAGCCGCAGGTGACACGCGCCGCCGCAGATCAATGGATCGATAGTCTGGAGTTGTTTGGGCTCGGCGCATCTTGGGGCGGCTACGAAAGCCTGGTGACGTCCGCGGATTTGCCCAACGCGCGCAGCGTGACCGATTGGTCTGCGCACGGTTGCATTGTGCGTCTGCATATCGGTCTGGAAAGCCCGGACGATTTGATTGCCGATCTGGGACAAGCGTTTGACGCCATTAGTCCTGAGCGATCCACCTACGGAATTTCAAGGAGCAAAGCGTGAGCAGCATTGGTCAGTGGTTAGCAAACAATGAAGGTGGCGCACGACGCAGCGGCAAGCTGCGTGTCGGGTCGATGGCATCAGGCGTGGATGTGTCACTGCCGTATATCGCCGTACGAGGTGCGCGTCCAGGACGCACGCTGTGGTTGCACGGGCAGGTGCATGGTGACGAAATCAACGGCATGGTAGCGGCGCTGCGCTTTGCCAACAGCCTGGATCCGTCGACCATGTCGGGCAATCTCGTCGTGACGCCCACGGGCAATCCGCAGGCGCTGGATGCGCGCCGCAAACGCAATCCGTACGACGAACTGGATCTGGATCAAACGTATCCAGGCAAGGCGGACGGCATGATTACCGAGCGAGTTGCACACGCACTGATGCAGGAGATACGCGGGGTCGCAGACGTCCTGATCAATCTGCACACGATGAATCCGCTATTCGATTCGCGTCCCTACACCGTGTACAAAACGCCTCCCAATGACCAGGTCAAAGAAGACGACCTGCTCGCAGCGATGGCGCCTTTCTTTCCTGTATTGGCTTGCCGGCAAGATGTCAGCGGCAAGGGCGAATTACCGGGCAATATTGCCGGCGGTCTCGATTACCAGTGCCTGAGTGCGGGGATCTGCGCCTTTATGCTGGAACTGGGGGCAGGCAATCGTTATCAGCCTGACAATATCGAACGCGCCGAGGTCGGTTTTCGTACGCTGGCACGCAGCATGGGCATTTTGCCTGGCGCACCGGCACCGGCCGATTCTGCACAATCTCTGAGGTTGGTGTCGCAGCGCGGTTGGATTACGGCAGACGAGGGCGGTCTCTTTGTCCCGCGCTTTTGCGCGGGTGACCGGGTATCCCAAGGAGAATCCCTGGGCGACGTCATCGCGCTCGATGGCACCGTAACGCCGGTGGCGCCCATGCCACGCGAAGGCATCCTGATCGGTTTGCGATCGGATCCTGTCGTGCATACCGGCGAGCGTCTCGCATTTGTAGCCTGGGAGTGGCGAGAGGGGACAACACCCGTCCCATCCTGGCACTGACAGGTGCAAGTCTGGCGCGATCCACGACATCGCGTCAGTTCTATATATCAAGGGGAATTTCCAATGAATAGCCTAGTGACTATCACTGGCCGCATGATGCTGGCCGCAACAATCGTATCAACCGCATTGGCTGCCGTTGCCTCCGGCGCGCAAGCGGCTGGTTTTCCGGCCGAAGGCCGTCCTGTACGCATCGTCGTCGGGTTTCCGCCGGGCGGCGGGGCGGACGTGCTGGCGCGCTCTGTGGCGCCGGGGCTGGCGGCTAAATTGTCGGCCAACGTGATCGTAGAAAATCGTCCTGGGGCAGGCGGCCTGACAGCAACCGAGTATGTCGCCAAGTCCGCGCCGGATGGCTATACCTTGTACATCGCCACGCCGGGTTCGTTCACCATCTGGCCGAACTTGCGTAAATTGAATTATGACCCCAGCAAGGATTTCGCGCCGATCAGCACATTGGTGACGATGCCGAATCTGCTGGTGGTCTCGCCGAGTGCGCCTTACAAGACCGTTCAGGACCTGATTGACGCGGCAAAAAAACCGGACGCGCAAATCAACTATGCCTCGGGTGGCGTGGCAACAATCGGTCAGATCGCAAGCGAGCAGTTCAAGATGATGGCGGGTCTGAAGATGATGCACGTGCCGTACAAGGGCACGACGCCCGCCTTGACGGATGTGATGGCGGGGCTGGTGCCGTTGACCTTCTGCGACCCGACAGCCAAGGGGATGATCGACTCGGGCAAACTGCGCCTGCTGGCCGTCACGACATCGAAACGCTCGCCGCTATTTCCCCAAACGCCGACGATGGCCGAGGCCGGAGTCCCGGGCTACGATCTGATGAATTGGTACGGTATTGTGGCTCCTGCGGGCACACCTGCGCCGATCATCAAGCAGCTCAACGAGGCATTGGTCGAGGCCATGGCTCAACCCGACGTCCGTGACCGGCTTGCCGCCGCGGGCATGGAGGCGACCTCGAGTACGCCCGACGGGTTCGGCCAGTTGATGGCAACGGAGCGCGCAAAATGGGGGAAATTGGTTCAACAAGCTGACATGCGTGCAGAATAGATGCGCCGCACAGCCAGCCCGATGGGCTGGCTTGTCTTTCTTTTCAGGTATATCGCGTCATGGTGTCCGTTCCCCATTCCCGTTCCGTTGCTCCTGGCGCCGCCGAAGGCTCACATAGTTCTCACTGGGGGACGTTTTTTGCGAGCTTCGACGGCCATCATGTAAAGGTGCGTCCGCATCCGGGCGATCCGGATCCCAGTCCGCTGATCAATAACTTCACCAACGCATTGCGCCATCCGGCCAGAGTCACGGCGCCCATGGTGCGGCGGGGCTGGTTGACACGCGGCCCGGGTGCGGATCGCGCGCGCGGCAACGACACATACGTGCAGGTGTCGTGGGACGAGGCGTCGGATCTGGTCGCACGCGAGTTGCAACGCCAGCGCGACACGTATGGATTGGAAAGTATCTTTGGCGGCTCGTACGGTTGGTCCAGCGCCGGGCGATTCCATCATGCACAAAGCCAAGTACATCGATTCCTGAATACGGCGCTGGGCGGTTATGTCCGTTCCGTCAACAACTATAGCGCCGGTGCATCGGCGGTCATCATGCCGCACGTATTGGGACCGCTGGATGCGGTTGCCCGCCGCAATGTGACGTGGGATCAGATCGTCGAGCATAGCGACGTTGTGCTGGCATTCGGCGGCATGGCAGTACGCAACACCCAAGTGGCCAGCGGCGGGATCAGCCGCCACATCGAGCGCGATGCGATGGGCAGCGCCGCGCGCCGCGGCTGCCGTTTCATTTGCGTCAGTCCATTGCGTGAAGATTTGCCCGACGAGGCGCAGGCCCGTTGGCTCCCTGTGCGGCCAGGCACGGATACGGCGCTGATGCTGGGGCTGTTGCACGTATTGGTCAGCGAGGACCTGCATGACCAAGAGTTTCTCTCGCGTTATTGCGACGGTTGGGAAAATTTTCAGGCGTATCTGTCAGGGCAGATAGATGGCCAGCCCAAGGATGCTGCCTGGGCCGCTGGCGTGACGGGCCTTGTCGAGACGGACATTATTGCGCTGGCTCGCTCTCTGGTATCCAAGCGGGTACTGGTGGTGGTGTCTCATTCCCTGCAGCGTGCCGAGCATGGTGAGCAACCCGTCTGGCTAGGGGTGGTGCTGGCAGCGGCGCTAGGGCAGCTGGGTTTGCCAGGAGGGGGATACAACTACGCGCTGGGTACGCTGGCTCATTACGGCAAACGCAACAATGCTGTACCGATCGCGGCGTTCCCTCAGGGGCGCAATAGCGTGGACGCCTATATTCCGGTGGCGCGTATTGCCGATATGCTGCTCCATCCCGGCGGGACGTTCGACTATAACGGCCAGCGTTTGAGATATCCCCACGTGCGCCTGGCGTATTGGGCCGGCGGCAACCCGTTTCACCATCACCAGGATCTGACGCGTCTGCGCGAGGCATTTCGCACGCTCGACACGTTCATCGTGCACGAATGTGTCTGGACCGCGACCGCTCGGCATGCCGATATTGTCTTGCCATGCACGATGACGCTGGAACGCGAGGATATCGGCGCCACGCCGACGGATCCGTTGATGGTGGCGATGCACCGTATCGCACCGCCAGTGGGGCAGGCGCGGGATGATTATGAGATTTTTGCCGATCTGGCGGAGCGGCTCGGGCGGCGCGAGGCTTTTACAGAAGGGCGCAGCAGCCGTGAGTGGCTGCGCCATATCTATGAAACGACGCGTGCCGCATTGGCCGAACGCGGCGCGGATGCGCCGGATTTCGATGCTTTCTGGCAGCGCGGTGAGGTGATTCTGCCGCAGTCGCCGGATGACGGTGGAATGCTGCGTGCGTTTCGCCAGGATCCGGATCAGCATCCTCTGCCTACACCCAGCGGCAAGGTCCAGATCAGCTCGCCGGCCGTGGCGTCGTTTGGTTACCGTGACTGCCCTGGATATCCGGCCTGGATCGAGCCTACGGATGCGCCCGATAGTGCGCATCCTCTCTATCTCGTGGCCAATCAACCTGCGACCCGGCTGCATAGCCAATTGGATTTTGGTGCGCACAGCGCGTCGTCCAAACGCCATGGCCGCGAAGTGTGCCGTGTGCATCCGGCCGATGCCCAGAGCCGCCGGATCGCCGACGGCGACATCGTGCGTTTGTTTAACGCGCGCGGTGCGTGTCTGGCGGCCGCGCATGTCACCGACAGCATTATGCCGGGCGTGGTGCAATTGCCGACGGGGGCATGGTTTGATCCAGAGGATCCGGCCGACGACCGCCCGATGTGTGTGCACGGCAATCCTAATGTGCTGACGCGAGACGTTGGCACGTCGTCATTGGCGCAAGGGTGTACCGGGCAGCTGACGGCCGTACAACTCGAGCGCTACGATGGGCCGGTGCCGCCGATACGGGCGTATGAGCCGCCAGAGCTGGGGGCGTATCCATGACGTATGCATTCGTCAGGGGTTTAGGGCGTTGATGCGCTTATGGGCATTGACGTACTTTCGGACGTCGAGCCGAGGCAATCGGGCCGCTTGGACGTCCAATAGAACGGCTTGGCGCACGTACGCCTAGCCCGTTACTGCCGGGCCATCCGCACATCCTGAGGCGCAGACTCTCCTGTATTGCTGCGCCACGGATTGATATCCAGCCCCCCACGCCGCGTATAGCGCGCATACACCGTCAACTGCTCGGGCCGGCAAGCGGCCATGATGTCGGTGAAAATCCGTTCCACACAATGTTCGTGAAACTCCGCATGATTGCGAAACGACACGATATAGCGCAGTAGCGCGGCGCGATCCAGCGGCTGGCCGCGGTAGCGGATTTGGACGCTGGCCCAATCGGGTTGACCGGTGACAGGGCAGTTGGACTTCAACAGGCGCGAGGTCAATGTTTCGGACACAGCGGGGCCGTCGGCGCAGCGCAAGAGCGCAGCGTCAGGCGTATAGGTGTCAATCTCGATATCGAGCGCATCCAGATTCTCGCCTTCGAGTTCGCTGATGGTCAGCGCGGCGAAGCGCTCGGGCAGGATCAAATCCACGCCGACATCGCCACCCGCTGCAGCAGACAAATCGCGCACCAGGTGATCCCGCAATTGTTGAGTGCTATCCAGGCGGGTCTGATTGAACGAATTCAAATACAGCTTGAACGACTTGGATTCGATGATGTTCGGGCTGTCGGCGGGCACGGTGAACGTGGCCATGCCGATCTGGGGCTTGCCCTTGTGATCCAGCCACGAGAGTTCATAGGCATTCCAGATATCCACGCCGGCAAAGGGCAGCGTTGCGGGCAGATTCAGGCTGGCGCGATTGTGCGAGCGCGCAATAGGAAAGAGCAGGTTGGCGTTGTATTGCGCCGGGTAGTCGACATGGTGGCCCAGCGGGGCATTGGCTAAAGACATGGAGCAGTGATCAAGAGCAACGTTGAAGACAACGTTCGGAACCTGCATTTTAGGCCCTTCGAAAGACCCTTTTTTTCATATAGTGAAAAGTAATCTGCGCCATATGAAAGTGGTTGGTGCATAGCAGCGACGAGACATTTCATAGATGGCAAAGTCTTTTCGTAATGCGAAATTAAAGTTTTAACTTTATGATTTAAAAGAAAAATATTTTTAGTCTTGTATAAGATTTAAAAGCGCCTTGCTCCGCAACATAGGCATAGACTTTTATCCAACGCGGCACTGAATGATCTGACGCAATACCGATGGCATCACCTCCAGGTTGATCCTCCGGTCTGTTGTTCAGGACGACCTTGGTGTCTGCCTCCGAATTCAAGTTTTTCTCTGTGTTTCTTCTCTTTTTGCCTTTTGTTTTTTCAGGAGCATGTCATGAGCAATCGCGAAACCGAAATCCGTAATCTGCAGAAAGACTGGGCGGAAAACACCCGGTGGCAGGGCATCAAGCGCAGCTATAGCGCCGAAGACGTGATCCGTCTGCGTGGCTCAGTGCCGGTCGCACACACGCTGGCCCACCGCGGCGCGACCCGTTTGTGGGAGCTCTTGCATAGCGAGCCCTTTGTGAACTCGCTGGGTGCGATGACGGGCAACCAAGCCATGCAACAGGTGAAGGCCGGTCTGAAGGCCATCTATCTGTCTGGCTGGCAGGTCGCCGGTGACGCGAACTTGGCGGGTGAGATGTATCCCGATCAATCGCTGTATCCCGTCAACTCGGTGCCGCAAGTGGTTCGCCGTATCAACAACGCCTTGTCGCGTTGTGATCAGATCCAATGGATGGAAGGCAAAAATCCGGGCGACGAGGGCTACATCGATTACTACGCGCCTATCGTGGCCGATGCCGAGGCAGGGTTTGGCGGCGTGCTCAATGCGTTTGAATTGATGAAATCCATGATCGATGCAGGCGCCGCCGGCGTGCACTTTGAGGATCAGCTGGCGTCGGTGAAAAAATGCGGCCACATGGGCGGCAAGGTTCTGGTGCCCACCCGTGAAGCCGTGTCCAAGCTGGTGTCGGCTCGTCTGGCTGCCGACGTCATGGGTACGCCGACGGTGGTGTTGGCGCGTACGGATGCGGACGCTGCCGATCTGGTGACGAGCGATGTGGACGAAAACGATCGTCCGTTCATCACTGGCGAACGCACGGTGGAGGGCTTCTTCCGCACCAAGGCCGGTATCGATCAAGCGATCTCCCGTGGCCTGGCCTATGCGGCGTACGCGGATCTGATCTGGTGCGAAACCTCGACGCCGAATCTGGAATATGCCCGTAAATTTGCCGAGGCCGTCCATCGCCAATTCCCGGGCAAGCTGTTGGCCTATAACTGCTCGCCGTCGTTCAACTGGAAAAAGAACCTGGACGACGCCACGGTGGCCAAGTTCCAGCGCGAACTCGGCGCCATGGGCTACAAGTTCCAGTTCATCACGCTGGCCGGTTTCCACGCCTTGAATTACGGCATGTTCGAGTTGGCGCATGGTTATGCCCGCCGCCAGATGAGCGCCTTTGTGGAGTTGCAGCAAAAGGAATTCGCCGCGGCCGAGCTGGGCTTTACCGCCGTCAAGCACCAACGCGAAGTCGGCACGGGCTATTTCGATGCGGTCACGCAAACCATCGAGAGCGGCAAGTCGTCGACGACGGCATTGACCGGCTCGACCGAAGAGGCGCAGTTCCATCATGACGAGCCCGTGACCCAAGTGCGTGCGGCTTGATCGGAGCGGGACCGTCGTCATGGCTAACCGTGACGACATGAATGACTGGTGCCGCTGAGGGGCGGTGCCAGCTGGTTTATCGGCATGACAACCTTGTTGCCGTGCCGAGATGCTTGAGTTTTAGTTTGCTGTAGTAGGGTGGTTGGGGATGCCTGCGGGCATCCCGTTTTTTTGTTGCCGGGCAGTAAGCCGAGGGCGCGGCGTGGGGGCTTTTCTTATGCCACGGTTGTAGTCTGTGGCATGCGTCGGTTGGAGTTCTTTTGGCGCAGGAGGTCGGCGTGTAAAAGCCCCGCCGGGCCTATCGCCGCGACTCGGCCCATGAGCTGTCCTGGTCCAGTTATTTTGGACACGAGGATAGGACTTTTTAAAGAGTGGCCATATTGGTCTTTTCGT